>JBBECF010000070.1:0-1048 GCA_040881945.1 Dongiaceae bacterium
CGGGGGCGACCGCGGCGGCCGAGCGCGGCGGCCGATGCGCCGGCGCGCCGGCGCGGGCGCAAAATCGGGCTGCTCGGCGGGTCGTTCAACCCGGCCCATGAAGGGCACCGCCACGTCAGCCGGGTCGCGCTCAAGCGCCTCGGCCTCGACGAAGTGTGGTGGCTGGTCAGCCCGCAGAACCCGCTGAAGCCGCGCGCCGGCATGGCGGCGCTGGGCAAGCGCCTGAGGGAGGCCGCGGCCTTCGCCGGCGACCGCCGCATCCGGGTCAGCGATTTCGAGGCGAAGGCGGGCCTCCGTTACACCGCCGAGACCCTGGCGGCGCTGCGGCGCCGCTTCCCGCGCCTGCGATTCGTATGGTTAATGGGCGCCGACAACCTTCTGCAGATCCCGGCCTGGAAGGATTGGCAACGGATTTTTAACGCCGTTCCGGTTGCAGTGTTCACCCGGCCGTCTTATTCTTATCGGGCGCTGGCCGCGAAGGCGGCGCAGCGGTTCGCGGCGGCCCGGATCGACGAGCGCGCGAGCCGGACGCTGCCGGGGCGTGCGGCCCCCGCCTGGGTGTTCCTGGGCGGCCGGCCGAGCCCGGTGTCGGCGACCGCGATCCGCCGGCGGCGGAGCGGCCGGCCCGCGGCGAAGCGTACGAGTGCAACGACGAAAGGATGAAGGCCATACCACAGCGAACCCAGGCCAACGGTAACGGCGCCGCGGCCCCTGCCACCCCGCTTCTCGACATGGTCGAGAAGTCCCTCGACGACGACAAGGCCGAAAACATCGTCGTCATCGACCTCAACGGAAAATCCAGCATCGCGGACTTCATGGTGATCGCCAGCGGGCGCTCGCAACGCCAGGTCGCCGCCATGGCCGAGCATCTGGCGACGAAGCTGAAGGCGCGCGGCGCGCGCGCCGTCGGCGTCGAAGGCGCGCGCACCGGCGACTGGGTGCTGATCGACGGCGGCGACGTCATCGTCCACCTGTTCCGCCCCGAGGTGCGCAACTTCTACAACCTCGAGAAGATGTGGGGCATGACCCTGCCCGACGAGCGCGCGGC
>JBBECF010000071.1:0-5665 GCA_040881945.1 Dongiaceae bacterium
CCGGCGCGCTCCAGGTCGCGCGCCCAGCGGATGTTGGCCTCCTCGTCGAAGCGCGCCTTCAGCTCGACCAGCGCGGTCACCGACTTGCCGGCGTCGGCGGCTTCGATCAGCGCCTTGACGATCGGCGAATCGTCGCTGGTCCGATACAGCGTCTGCTTGATCGCCACGACCGAGGGGTCGCGCGCCGCCTGGAGAATGAACTGGACGACGACGTCGAAGCTCTCGTAAGGGTGGTGGACGATGAGGTCCTTCTGGCGGATCGCGGCAAAGCAGTCGCCGCCCATGTCGCGGATGCGTTCCGGAAAGCGGGCATTGTAGGGCGGGAACACGAGATCCGGGCGATCGTCGACGATCAGCTTCTCGGTACTCACCAGGCCGAGCAGCCCGTCGAGGACGAACACATCGGCTGCCGAGACGGCGAGCTCGTTGACGACGAAGGCCAGCAGCGCCTCGGGCATGGCGGCGTTGACCGACAACTGGATGACGTTGCCGCGGCGACGCCGCTTCAGCGCCGTCTCGAACAGCCGCACCAGATCCTCGGCCTCTTCCTCGATTTCCATCTCGCTGTCGCGCAGCACGCGGAAGTAGCCCATGCCGCTGACATCGAAGCCGGGGAACAGCCTGTCGAGATAGAGGCCGACGAATTCCTCGAGCGGCAGGAACCGGATCGACGGGCCGGGCAAGCGGATGAACCGCGGCGTCTGGCCGGGCAGCGGCAACAGGGCGCGCAGCGTGCGCGCCTCGGCCCGGTCGCGTAGTTCGAGCACCAGCGAGAAGCCGAGATTGGGGATGAAGGGGAACGGGTGCGCCGGATCGACCGCCATCGGCGTCAGCACCGGAAAGACCTGGTCCATGAAGTAGCCATCGAGCCACTGCCGTTCGTCGGCGGTCAGCTCCGCCGGGTCGAGGACCGCGATGCCGACGGCGCGCATTTCCTCGCGCAAGCCGCGCCAGCAGGCCTGCTGATCGCGCAGCAGCTCGCCGGCGCGGGCGTTGATGGCGGCGAGTTGCTGTGCCGGCGTCAGGCCGTCCTGGCTGGGGGTGGTGACACCGGCGGTCACCTGGCCCTTCAGCCCGGCGACGCGGACCATGTAGAATTCGTCGAGGTTGTTGGCCGAGATCGACAGGAAGCGCAGCCGCTCGAGCAGCGGATGCCGCCGGTTGTAGGCCTCCTCCAGCACGCGCTCGTTGAACGCGATCCAGGACAGCTCGCGGTTGATGAACCGCGCCTCGGAATCGGCCGCGATCTCGGGCCGCGGCGTGGCCTGGGCGTCGTTCAAGGTCTTCGCTCCCGGCGCGGCCTCTCGGTCTCCCGCAAGGGCGGCGCGATCGGATACTATACGGCGAGCGTGAAAAAGTCATGGACAGCCGGGGGCGCGCATGCCCGTTGTTGCCAGAGTCGAGTACGCTTCCGTCGCGGACCTGGAGGCGATCCAGTCGCGTAACTGGCGCCTGCAACGCGAGTTCGTGGCGGCGCGATCCCGCTACTACCGGAACCGCGGCGCGCCGCCGGTCGAGCTGCGGGACCTGCCCGCCTATCCGACCACGGACAAGGCGGCGCTGCGCGAGGACCAACGCGCCGACCCGCCCTTCGGCAGCTACCTCGCCGCTCCGATCGAGGCGGTGACCCGCCTGCACCGGACCTCCGGTACCACCGGCCAGGCCATGAACCTGGCCCTGTCGGCGGCGGACACCGCCATGACCGCGAACGTCGGGGCGCGCAGCCACGTCGCCTGCGGCATCCGGCCGGGCCATCGCGTCGTTCATTGCCTCAACTATCAGCTTTGGATGGGCGGCCTCACCGATCACCTGATCCTGGAAGCCACCGGGGCCACCGTCGTGCCGTTCGGGGTCGGCGACACGGATCTGTTGGTCCGGACGATTCGCGAGCTCGGGATCGACGCCATCTACTGCACGCCGTCCTATCCGCGCCGGATCGAAGAGGTCATCGCCGAGTCGTTCCCCGGAACCCGGCCGCGCGACCTCGGCCTCAGGCTCGGACTGTTTGCCGGCGAAGGCGGCCTCGACAACCCCGGTTTCCGCGCCCGGCTGGAGGAGACCTGGGGCCTGAAGGCGCGCAACACCGGCTATGGCGTGTCCGACGTGCTGTCCACCGTCGCCGGCCAGTGCGAGACGCAGAACGATCTGCACCTCATGGCGCTCGACGTCGTTTACGCCGAACTCGTCGATCCCGACACCGGCGCGCCCCGCCCGTGGGAGGCCGGCGCGCAAGGCGAGCTCGTCCTGACCCATCTCGAGAAGGACTGTCAGCCGCTGGTGCGCTTCCGCACCGGCGACGTCGTCCTCGTCACGGCGACCGAGCGTTGCGCCTGCGGGCGGACGGCGCCGCGCTTCCGCGTCGTCGGCCGCAGCGACGACATGGTGATCGTGCGCGGGCTGAACGTGTTCCCATCGATGGTCGAAGCGGCGTTGAGCTCGTTGACCGAGCTGAGCGGCGCCTATCGCATCGTGCTCGACGGGCCGGGGCCGTACGACCGGCTGCCGCTGCATCTTGAGGTCGCCGACGACCGCTTCCTGTCGGAGGAGACGGCGGCCAAGGTGGCGCGACGGATCAAGGACGATATCCGGGTGACCGCCGAGATCCGCCTGTTGCCGCCGCGGTCCCTGCCCACCACCGCCGGCAAGAGCAAGCGGGTGATCCGGAACTAGCGGGGAGCGAGGCGATGGATGACGTGGTGCTGCAAGAGGTCCGCGACGGGGTGTCGACGATCACGCTGAACCGGCCGGAGCGCCTGAACGCCATCAACGACGCGCTGGCGGGCGGGCTCGACGCGGCCCTGAAGGCGGCGCAGGACGACCCGGCGACCAGGGCGATCGTGCTGCGCGGCGCCGGGCGGGCATTCTGCGCCGGCGACGACCTCAAGGAATTCGACGGCCAGTCGCGGTCGCCCGAGGTCGCCCGCCGCTATCTGGAGAAGATCCAGGACGTGTCGCGCCGCATCCTGTTCGGCGACAAGCCGGTCGTCGCCGCGGCCCGCGGCTGGGCCGCCGGAGGCGGGCTGGAATGGCTTGTCAACGCCGACCTCGTCGTCATGGGGCGCGGCACAAGCTGTTTCTTTCCCGAAATCTCGCTCGGCGTGTTCGTGACCGGCGGCGTCACCGCGCTGCTGCCCCGCCTGGTCGGATTGCAGCGGGCGCGCTCGCTGATCCTGTTCGGCGACAAGTTCACCGCCGAGGAAGCGCTGGCCATGGGCATCGCCTGGCGGGTGGTCGAGGACGACCGCGTCGATGACGAGGCGCACGACGCCGCCGAGCGCATCGCATCGCTTCCGGCCGGCGCGGTGCGAAACCTCAAGCGCGTCCTGAACCGCGCCCTCGACGCCGACCTCGAGACCGTCCTGCGGCTCGAGACCGAAGCGGCGGTCGAGGGCTTCGTCGATCCGGCCACGGCCGCGCGCGTCGCCGCCTCGGGGCCGCGGCGGCGCTGAACCGCGGCCGGCGCAGAGACCCCCATGCTCGACTATCTTCAGACGGTCATCGACGCCGCCGCCGCCTATCCGCATCTGGTTTATGCGCTCGTTTTCCTGGTCGCCCTCACGGAATCGCTGCCGGTGGTCGGGCTGTTCGTGCCGGGCTCGGTGTTCGTGGTCGGGATCGGCGCGCTGGCGCCGACCGGCGCGGTGGGGCTGGGTCCGCTGATGATCGGGGCGACGGCGGGAGCGGTCGCGGGCGACAGCCTGGCCTACTGGTTGGGGCGCCGCTACCATCGGCAGATCGTCGGCCGCTGGCCGCTGCGCCGTTACCCGCAGCTCATCGAGCGCGGCGAGGCGCTGTTCCGCCGTCACGGCGTCAAGAGCTTGCTCCTCGGCCGCTTCACGCCGCCGGCCCGCGGCGTCGTCCCGCTCGTCGCCGGGATCGTGCGCATGCCGGCGTATCGCTTCTACGTCGTCAGCCTGCTGGCGGCGCTGCTCTGGGCGCCCGTGCACCTGCTCGTCGGGGCCCTGCTCGGGGCCTCGCTCGCCCTCGCCGGCGCGGTCGCCGGGCGTCTGGCGGTGTTCCTCGTCGTCGTGCTCGGCGCCCTGTGGCTGGGCGCCTGGACGGCGCGGCTGGCATTGCGCCGCGCCGTGCCGGCGATCGCCGGCGCCGAGGAGCGGTTGTGGCGGTGGGGGCAAGGGCGCGGCGACTGGCCGAGCCGCCTGCTGCTCTCGGTGCTCGATCCCGCCCGGCCCGAGATCAAGGGCCTCGCCGTCCTGGCGGCGCTGCTGATCGCCGCCGCCGCGACGTTCCTCGGCATCCTCGAGGATGTCGTGACCGGCGACCCGCTGGTGCGCGCCGACGTCGCCGTCTATCACTTCCTCCAGGAGCTGCGGACGCAGTGGGGCGACGCCGCGATGGTCGTCGTCACCGAGCTCGGCGACAGCGCCGTCACCGTCCCGGTGACCGTCGCCGTGCTCGCCTGGCTCGCCTGGCGACGCGCCTGGCACGCCGCCGCCTATTGGCTGGGCGCGGTCGCCCTGGCCTCGGCCTTCAACACCGTCCTCAAGCTCGCCCTGCACATGCCGCGGCCGGTCGACATCTACCCCGGGGCCAGCGCCTTCTCATTCCCGAGCGGCCACGCGACGGTGAACACGGTCATCTATGGCTTCCTGGCCCTGCTCGTCGCCCGCGAGCTGCGCCCCGTCTGGCGGCTGCCGCTGGCCGCCGCCGCGGCTGTGTTCGTCGCGCTCATCGCCTTCTCGCGTCTCTATCTCGGCGCGCACTGGCTGTCGGACGTGGCCGGCGGCGTCGCCTTCGGCGTCGCCTGGGTGGCCCTGCTCGGCATCGCCTATCTGCGCCACCGGCCGCCGCGGCTGCGCGCCGCCGGCCTGCTGACCGTGGTCTGCGCCGTGCTCGCCTTGGCGGGGGTCGTCCACATCTCGCGCCAGTATTCGGCGGACATGCAGCGCTATGCCGCCCAGCGGGACGAGACCAGGATCGCCGCCGCCGACTGGTGGCGCGGCGCCTGGCGGGACCTGCCGGCGCGCCGCATCGACCTCGGCGGCGAGGCGGAGCAGCCGCTGACGGTGCAATGGGCCGGCGGGCTGGAGGCGCTGGAGACGCGGCTCGGCGCCGCCGGCTGGCGCGTTCCCGTGAAGTGGACGGCGGCGACCGCCCTGTCCTGGCTCGCCGCCGACCCCGATCCGCTCGGCCTGCCGGTCCTGCCGCAGCTCCACGACGGGGAGCCGGCGGCGCTGACCATGATCCGCGCGGACGGCCCCAGTGGTCGTCTCGTCCTGCGCCTCTGGGAGCCGCGAATCACCCTCGACGACGGCGCCGCCGGCTGGCCGCTCTGGGTCGGGGCCGTGGCCGCGCAGCGCCTGGTCCGGCCCCTCGCGCTCTTGACCATGAGCCCGTCGCTGCCCGGCGCCGACGCCCCGCGCCAGGCCGTGGCGGGCGCGCTCGACCCCGCCCGCCTCGCCCGCCGCGCGGGCGTGCCGGCCGGCCCGGACTGGGACGGGCGGGTGCTGTTGGCGCAGGACCCGGCGCTGATGCTTCCGCCGGACGCCCATATGGAAAAATGAGCGATGAACCCCATGCGCAGCGGGAAATCCCCGCGGGAGACGGGGGAGGACCCGCGGGGTGGAGCCCGGTGGCCGGACGCCCCCTCCGGCGGGTTCTCCGGCGAGAGGGCAAAACCGAGCGATGAACCCCATGTCCGGCGGGC
>JBBECF010000072.1:0-5648 GCA_040881945.1 Dongiaceae bacterium
ATCGCGCTGCTGGAGAACCTGCGCTTCCACGCCGGCGAGGAACGCAACGATCCCGACTTCGCCCGGCGCCTGGCCGAGCTCGGCGACCTCTACGTCAACGACGCCTTCTCCGCGGCGCATCGCGCCCACGCTTCGACCGAGGCGCTCGCGCGCCTGCTGCCGGCGGCGGCCGGCCGGATGATGCAGGCCGAGCTCGAGCATCTGGAGAACGTCCTGCAGACGCCGGCGCGGCCGCTCGCGGCGCTGATCGGCGGGGCCAAGATCTCGACCAAGCTGGACCTGCTCGGCAATCTGGTCGGACGCACCGACCTTCTGGTGGTCGGCGGCGCCATGGCCAACACGTTCCTCGCCGCGCGCGGGATGGAGATCGGCCGTTCGCTCTCGGAAGCCGATCTGGTCGGCACCGCCCGCGCCATCCTGGAGCGGGCCGGGCGCGAGGGCTGCGACGTCGTGCTGCCGACCGACGCCGTGGTGGCGGCGAAGCTGGCGGCCGGCGTCGACACAAGCGTGGTCGCCATCGACGCGGTGCCGCCGAACCGTATGATCCTCGACATCGGGCCGGCGACCGTGGCGGACGTGATCGGGCGGCTCGCGGGCTGCCGCACCCTGGTGTGGAACGGGCCGCTCGGGGCCTTCGAGGTGCCGCCGTTCGATGCCGGCACCACCGCGGTCGCCATGGCCGTGGCGCGGCTCACCCGGGCCGGGCGCCTGACCAGTGTCGCCGGCGGCGGCGACACCCTGGCGGCGCTCGCCCAGGCCGGCGTGGTTGGCGCCCTGACCTATGTCTCCGCCGCTGGGGGCGCCTTCCTCGAATGGCTCGAAGGCAAGGAGCTGCCGGGCGTCGCGGCGCTTGCCGCGGCGGCGAGCTAGTTGGCGCCGGGCTTCACGCCGTTCTTGTCTCGCTTCGGGTCCACGGAGTCGCGCTGTCCGGGGTCGTTGGCGTCGCGCAGCGGTTTGCCCGGCGCCTCGCCGGCGGCGGCCGCGATCAGCTCGTCCATGCGGCCGATCTCGGGGGCCGCCGCGCCGTCCAGGGGCGCGGGCGGGCCGGGCGGCGGCGGCATCCCGCCGGCGGCGCCGGCGATCACGGTGGAGAATCCCGCTTCGACCTCGACCGCGACGCCCGCCAGATTGGCCGCCTCGACGCCGCCGTCCTCGACCCTGACCCGGGTGGTGCCGTCCTCGTCGACCGACACGGTAAAGACCGTGCCGCGCACGCCGATCACCGCCGTCGGCGTGCGGATCTCGTAGGCGGACTTCGCCAGCGTCCCGGTGACGAAGCGCAGCACGCCACGGCCCAGGGCGATGACCAGCCGCTGTCGCGAGGCGTCGGCGTCGAGCACGAAGTCGTCGAGCACGACCCGCGACGACGGCCCGATGGTCAGTTGCGTGTCGTCGCGCAGCCGGATCTCGGATGCGCTCGTCGTCCCGGTCTCGATCTCCTCGTCGCGAAACACCGGGTCGCGCGCGTCCAAACGCCGCTCGCGGCCGTCGAGCGTGCCGCGCACGCTTTCGATGACGATCTCCGCGCGGCCGATGTCTTCGACCGCCGCCGCGCCGCGGACCAGCGTGCAAAGGCCGATGGCGGCCAGCACGAGGCGTATTCCCCAAGGGCCGTCGAGCATGATCGTCTCCCGGTTTCGGGCTGCGCAGGAGCGGAACCTGCAGCCCGTGGCCGAGTGTCGCGCGGCGCCGCTTAACGATGTGCTAATCGGGGGCCGGCGTCACCACCCGTGCATGCGCCCGAGCGTGAGCAGCACCAGCACGCCCGCGCCGGCGCCGACGGCCAGCAGCACGTTGTGCCGCGTTACGAAGAACATCGCCAGTGCGGTGGCGGCCGCGGCGACGCGGTCGGTCAGCGCCGTTGCCTGCAGCGCGCCCAGCGGCAGCACGATCATGCGGGCGATCAGCCCGGCGAGCAGCGCATAGGCGACCGCGCCGACCCAGCGCACGACCGGGCTTTCGGGGTCGATGCGCCCGGAGAGCGCGACGCCCAGGCCGCGCCAGGCATAGGTGACGGCCGCGCCGGCCGCCAGCACGATCCAGGGCCAGATATCGCTCATGCCCCGCCCTCCCGGCGGCGGCGGCGAAGGCGCGCCCACAGGCGGTCGGCGAGGAACGCGACGCTCCCGGCCAGGAGCCCGGTGAGCAGCAGGCCCCAATCGGGGCTGGCGAGATAGAGGAGCGGCCCGCTAACCGCGCCGAGGCCGAGCGCCAGCCCGCGTTCGCGGTGACGCGCGTCGGCCGCGAACACCAGCATGAAATAGATCGGATTGAGGAATACGAGGCCGAGCGTGACGGTATCGGGCACGCGGTCGGCGAGGAAGAAACCGATTCCCGTGCACAGGATGGTCGCCACCCACAGCATCCCGGCGAAGCCGGCGAAGTAGGGCAGGCGCTGTTCCCTCGGCAGCTCCGGGCAACGCTGCATGGCCACGGCCCAGCCGGTGACGGCGACGAAATGCGCGACCAGGTAATAGCGCCAGCGCGGCGTGCCGGGATGGCGCAGCAGCGGCATCAGGACCATGGTCATCGGCAGCAGCCGGGCATTGGTCAGCGCCACCGCCAGCGCGATGACGAACAGCGAGGCGCCGACCGCATAGAGCTCGACCAGGGCGATCTGGCCGGGCAGCGCCCAGCCGGTGGCGGTCGAAGCGAGGCCGAGCGCCAGCGTCAGCCCGCTCTCCCGGCACAGCGACCCGAAACCGACATAGCTGGCGCCGAGCACGACCATCGGCACGCCGAACGCGGCGCGCATGCCGGCGCCGGCGGCGCCTCGGGGGGATGCATGGGCTGCGGTCATGGGCGGCTGGCGCCGGTGGGTCTTACCGCCGCCGGCCGGGCGCGGCAAGCGATTTGCCGGCGATCAGCTTCGCCGCAGGCGCTCGGCGGGCAGGCGCACGGTCACGGTGGTGCCGCGGTCGAGCTCGCTCTCGAGCGTCAGCGTGCCGCCGTGCAGCTCGACCAGGCCGCGGGTCAGCGGCAGGCCGAGCCCGGTGCCTTCGTACCTGCGGTTGAGACGGCTGTCGACCTGGGCGAACGGGTGCATGACGCGCTCCAGGTCGCCCGGCGCGATGCCGATGCCGGTGTCGGCGACGGCCAACAACAGATCGCCCGTCTCGTCGATGCGCGCGGACAACTCCACGCGGCCCCCGCCAGGGGTGAACTTGACCGCGTTCGACAGCAGGTTGAGGAGGATCTGCTTCAGCTTGCGGTCGTCGCCGTAGAACGGCGGAATCTTGCCGTCGATCCGGCTGCTCAGCGCCACCTCGGCGCGCTGCGCGCGCTCGCCGATCAGCCGGATGGCGGAATCGATCAGCCGGACCACGTCGACGTCCTGCTCGTTGAGGTCGGCCTTGCCGGCCTCGATCTTGGAGACGTCGAGGATGTCGTTGATGAGGCCGAGCAGGTGCCGTGCGCTGTCGTGGATGTCGGCGGCGTAGCCCCGGTACTGCTCGCTCCCCATCGGGCCGAGCAGCTCCATCTGCATGATCTCGGCGAATCCGATGATCGCGTTCAAGGGCGTGCGCAGCTCGTGGCTCATGTTGGCGAGGAACTCGGTCTTGGCGCGGCTCGCCGTCTCCGCCACTTCCTTGGCCTCGCGCAGGCCCAGTTCGCGTCGCCGCAACTCGGTCACGTCCGAGGCGGTCCCGCGAAAGCCGACGAGCCCGCCCGTGGCGTCGCTGAACACCGGCACGGCGCTGAGCAGGAACAGCTTCGGCGCGCCGTTCTTGCCGATCGCCTCGAACGACAGGTCGCGGAACGGCGATTTCTGCGCGAAGCGTGCGTCGAGGGTCGGGCGATTGGTCTCGCTCGCGACCAGCGACAACAGGTTGCGCCCGATCAGTTCGCGCGGGTGATAGCCGAGCACCGCCGTGACGCGGTGCGAGACGCTCGTGATGACAAGGTCCGCGTCGGTCTCCCAGATCCAATCCGAGGCGAGGCGCGCGATGTCATCGAGGCGTTCGCGCAGCAGCGCGATCATCTCTTGTTGCTGCGCCTCGTCGTTGACGCCCTGGATGATTCCGGCAATTCCGGCGACCCCGCCGGCCTCGTCGTGCAAGGCGACGTGCCGCGATCGCAGGCGCTGGGTCTTATTGCCGAAACGCACGGCGTCCTCGCGGAACACCGTACTGTCGAGATCGGCGACCTCGGCGGCGATCTCGGCGATCGGTAGGAAACCGGCGGCGCCGGCTCCGGCCACCGGCGCGGCCGCCGCCGCCAGGCGGTGGAACCCGGCGTTGGCCCAGACGATGCGGCCGTCGAGGTCGGCGATGTACAGCGGCGGCCCCTGGTCCAGCAGCTCGCGCTTGAAGACCTCGCGCAACAAGTCGGGGCTCGGCGTCGGTCCACCCGTCGAAAGCACGGGCGTCGCCGCGTCGCCGGCCTCAGACCGACGGCGCGCCATGCTGGCCCTCCTCGACGCTCTTCAGGGCATAAAGGAAATCGGGATCGCGGCGCCAGCGCGCGAGGACCGCTTTCGCGGCCGCCGGGTTGAGACGGTCGAACAATGACAGCACGCGCGACAGCTCGCGCGGGTCGGTCACCCGTTCGGTCGAGCGCGCCTTGCGGGTGAGCAGGAAGATCGACGCGAAGGCCGATTTCTCCAGGTCGATGGCGCGGGCGACGATGGCCAGGCCCTCGCCGCCCGGTTCGAACATAAGCCGGCGCACCAAAGTCGGTCGCAGGCCGCTCATTTCCCCCAGCAATGCCTCGAACAGCGGGATCTCCCCCTGCCGCAGCGACTGGATCACGAGTTGCGAGGTGATCTGATTGGCTTCGGCCAGGCGCCGGGCCAATTCCCTCGGCTTGTCGTGACCGCGCTGTTTGGCGTTGGCATCGGCCTTGGCTGCATGCGCGCGCGAGATCGCCTCGATTGTATCATCCAGCGCCGTCACGTCGACCGCGAATTGTTCGACGATATGGTGGCGCAGGGCCGCCGATACCCAGACGTACATCTTCTTGGCCAGTGCCGGGCTCAGATCGTGTCGGCGCAGGATCGGTTCCTGGAAGCTGTCGATCGTCTTCGACTGGTCGACGAGATAGGCCATCGTCGCCTCGGAGATGCGCCCGTCGGGGTTCTCCAGCAGCGTCTTGATGACGTCCGAGTTGCCGGTCTCGACCAGGGCGTCGGACACCGTCTCGCTCAGCGACCGGCGCATGGCAATGGTGAGTTGGTGCTGGAGAGACCGATGTCGGACGATCTCGATCAGCTCGATATCGAGCAGCGCCTCGCTCTTCAGCAGGATGGGCGCCGCCACCTCGATCTCGTCCGAGGCCAGTGCGACGATAACGTCGTGCGGGGCCGTGGACTCGGCGGCCAGCCGCTCGGCCAGCGCCCGACGGACGGGCACCGCCACGTCGTGAATCAGCTTCTTCAGGATGTCCGTCATCAGGGCGCGCTCGCGCTCCATGAGGACGGTGTTCTTGCCGAAGAACAGGTCGCTGACCACGGCGACGAGCTGCTTGCGCCCCTCGATCGACTTGTCGCGGGCTAGGCGCAGCAGGGCTTCGACATCGACGTCGTCGCTGGAGGCGGTCATCGGGCCGGTCTCCTGCACCGCTGTTCCGTGGGGCTCATGCGACGATCCGCCCGTCTGCCGATTGCGGTCGCCGCGGGGCCGACCGGACGGGTCGGCCCCCCGCTGGGG
>JBBECF010000073.1:0-5645 GCA_040881945.1 Dongiaceae bacterium
CGGTTCGGCGGCATCGACATCCTGGTCAACAACGCCGGCGGCCAGTTCGCCGCGGCGCCCCTCGACATCTCGGCCAACGGCTTTCGCGCCGTCGTCGATCTCAACCTCAACGGCACCTGGCACATGACCCGCGCCTTCGGCGCCGCCGCGGTCGCCGCCGGGCGCGGCGGCAAGGTCGTCAACATCGTGCTGTCGCTGTTCAACGGCCTGCCGCAGATGGTGCATGCGGGGGCGGCACGGGCCGGGGTGATCAACATGACCAAGAGCCTGGCCGTCGCCTGGGGCCGCCACGGCATCACGGTCAACGCCGTCGCGCCGGGCACCATCGACACAGCGGCGCTCGCCCAATACGATCAGGCGGCGTTGCAGGCCGACGTCCGCCGGCTGCCGATCAAGCGCATGGGCGGCGCCCGCGAGGTGGCGCTGGCCGTCGCCTACCTGGCCTCGCCGGCCGCCGACTACGTCACCGGCACGACGCTGATCGTGGACGGCGGCGAGCACCTGATGGGCGCCGTGCCCGAAGCATGAGGGCGTCCCACCCGAAGGACCGATCGACATGGACCTGACCCTTTCGAAGGAAGACAGCGACCTCCAGGCGCACGCCCGCGCCTTCACCGAGCAGGTGCTGTTGCCGCACGAGCTGGCGAACGAGGAGAGCGGCGGCGGGCTGCCGCCGGAGACGCTGGCGGGCTTGCACCGGGCCGTGCTCGACTGGAAGCTCAACGCCATCAACCACGCCCGCGAGGACGGCGGCCAGGGCTATTCGGTGTTCCAGCAGGCGCTGATCAACGAGGAGCTGGGCAAGGCCACCGGCTGCCTCTGGGACATCGTGTGGAACCCGGCCTATTCCTTGCGGTTCGGCTCGGCGGAGCAGAAGCGCGACTATTTGCGGCCGAGCTGCCGCGGCGAGCGGCGCGACGCCTTCGCCATCACCGAGCCCGGCGCCGGGTCGGACCCGCGCTTGGTGCGGACCAAGGCGGTGCGGCGCAACGGCCGCTATTACCTGTCGGGCGAGAAGTGGTTCCTCACCGCCGGCGACGTCGCCGACTACTTCATCGTGCACGCCCATGTCGACGACGACCCGGACAAGCCGACGCTGTTCCTCGTCGACAAGGACCTGCCCGGCGTCGAGCTGAAGCGCACGCCGAAATTCATGCACAGCTTCGTCTTCGAGCACCCGGAATACCTGTTTTTCGAGGTCGAGCTGGACGAAACGAAAATCCTCGGCGGCGTCGGCCAGGGCTACGAGCTGACCAAGGACTGGTTCGTCGAGGCGCGGCTCGGCATCGGCGCGCGCTGCGTCGGCGGCGCCATCCGCGCCGCCGAGGTCGCCACCGCCTACGCCGCCGAGCGCGTGCAGTTCGGCCGGCCGATCCGCGAGTTCCAGGGCGTCGAATTCATGCTCGCCGACATGGCGGTGGAGATCATGGCGGCCAAGGCGCTGCTCTACCGCGTGTGTTGGGAAATCTCGCGCGTCGCCGACCGGCGCCGCATCCACGCCCGCGCCAGCGCGGTCAAGTTGTTCTGCTCCGAGATGGCCGGCCGCGTCGTCGACCGCGCCGTCCAGGTGCTCGGCGGGCGCGGCTACATGCGCGAAAACCCGGTCGAGCGGCTGTATCGCGACCTGCGCGTCGATCGCATCTGGGAAGGCACCTCGGAGATACAGCGCGTCGTCATCGGCGGCCAGATCGCCAAGCGCGGCCTCGGCGTCTATACCGGCTGGGTCGATCCGTGATACTGGCCGAGCGGCCGCCGGCGGCCGCGGCGCGGGCGGCGCGGCGGCGGGCCAACCTGCGCCGCCTGCTCAAGCCGCGGCACGTCGCCTTCGTCGGCGGCGACGGCGTCGCCGAGCCCATCGCGCAATGCGCCGCGGCCGGCTTCGCCGGCGAGATCTGGCCGGTCAACCCGCGCCGCGCCGAACTGGCCGGCCGGCCCTGCTTCCGCTCCGTCCTCGACCTGCCGGCGGCGCCCGACGCCGCCTTCATCGTGGTGCCGCGCGAGCCGACCATCGAGGTCGTGCGCCAGCTCGCCGAGCGCGGCGCCGGCGGGGCCGTGTGCTACGCCGCGGGCTACGCCGAGCTCGGGCCGGACGGCGCGGCGCTGCAACGCGCGCTGGTCGAGGCGGCCGGCGACCTCGCTTTGGTCGGGCCGAACTGCTACGGCATCCTCAATTACATCGACGGCGTCGCGATGTGGCCGGTCGGGCACGGCGGCAGCCGCGTCGAGCGCGGCGTCGCGGTGCTGGCGCAGAGCGGCAACGTCGCCCTCAATCTCACCTCGAACGAACGCTCGGTGCCCTTCGCCTACGTCGTCAGCGTCGGCAATCAGGCGGTGCTCACGCTGGCCGACTTCGTCGAGGCGCTGGCCGACGACCCGCGGGTCTCGGCGATCGGCCTCTACGTCGAAGGCCTGACCGACGCGCCGGCCTTCGCCGCCGCGGCGATGCGGGCGCTGGAGCGCGGCGTGCCGCTGGTCGTGCTGAAGGCCGGCAACTCGCCGCTCGGCGCCCGCCTGGCGCTCAGCCACACCAGCTCGCTCGCCGGCGACGACCGGCTCTACGCGGCGCTGTTCGAGCGCGCCGGCGTGGTCCGCGTCGGCTCGCTCACCGCGTTGCTGGAGACCCTGAAGCTGCTCTCGGTGTCGGGGCCGCCGCCCGGCGACCGGCTGGCGGTGTTCACCTGCTCGGGCGGCGACGGCCTGCTGGCGGCCGATCGGTCGGCCGATCTCGGCCAGCCGTTGCCGGAGTTCGCGCCGGCCCAGGCGGCGGCGCTGCGCGCCCAGCTTCCCGCCTTCGCCACGGTGTCCAACCCGCTCGACTACAACACCTCGCTGTGGAACGATGGTCCGGCCCTGGTCCGCTGCTTCTCGACCGTGCTTGAGGGCGATTACGACCTGGGCCTGCTGGTCATCGACTACCCGCGCAGCGACGCGGCCGGCCGCGCCGCCAGCGACGTGGCGGTCGATGCGCTGATCGAGGCCGGCCGGGGCACGGGCAAGACGGTGGCGGTCGCCGGCACGCTGCCGGAGCTGCTGCCCGAGGCGACGCGCCGCCGCCTGATCGAGCGCGGGGTGGCGCCATTGCAGGGGATCGACGACGCGCTGGCCGCGGTCGCCGCCGCCGTCGCCTACGGCCGCCGCCGGCGCGAGATCCTTGCCGCCGGCGGGGCGCGGCCGCTGCCGCCGCTGTCGCCGGCGCCGGCCGGACCGCGTCTGTTCGACGAATGGGACAGCAAGCGGCGCCTGGCCCGCTTCGGGCTGGCGGTCCCGGACGGGCGTCTGGTCTCGGCCGTGGCCGCCTCGGCCGCCGCCGCCGGACTCGGCTTCCCCGTGGCCGTGAAGGTGGCGCGGCCGGCCATCGCGCATAAGACCGAGGCCGGCGCCGTCGCGCTCGACCTCAACAGCGCGGCGGACGTGGCCGCCGCCATCGCCGCCATGACCGCGGCCCTGGCGGCGGCCCGGCCCGGCGTCGAGGTCGAGCGCTTCCTGGTCGAACGCCAGATCGCCGGGGCGGTCGCCGAGCTGATCGTCGGGGTCAGGCGTGACGAGCAGTTCGGCCTGGCGCTGGTGGTCGGCGCCGGCGGCGTATTCGTCGAGATGTTCGAGGACGTGGCGACGCTGCTGCTGCCGACCGACCGCGCCGCCGTCGAACGGACCGTCGCGGGCTTGCGCATCGCCCGGCTGCTCGCCGGCTATCGCGGCCGGCCGGCCGGCGACATCGCGGCGGCGGTGGACGCGGTGCTGGCCGTGGCCGCCTTCGCCGAGGCGCATCGCGACCGGCTGGTCGAGCTCGACGTCAATCCGCTGCTGGTGCTGCGCAAGGGCGCGGTGGCGGCCGACGCCTTGATCGTGATGGACGCGGACTGATCCGGCGTTACTTCGTGCCGATGCGCGGCTTGCCGCCCGCGGCGGCCTGGCTCGGGCCCAGCGTATTGAGCAGCCGCGTCGAATCCTCGGCCGTCTTGATGCATTCGGTCAGCAGGCCGAGGATCTTGATGTTGTTGTAGCGGACTAGGCCGGCGACCGGGCTGGGGTCGTCCAGGATCTTGCCGCAGCGCCGGATGATATCCTTCTGGATCTCGTCGAGGATGTCTTCGAGGCGCCATCCGGTCGGATTTTCCGGGGTCACCAAAAATCGCGTCATGGCAGCGTTCCTTGGTCGGAGTCCAGCTTATCGTTAAACATAAGCGGCCAAAGGTAACCGAATGATTACCGCCGCGGCCGCCGCCCGGCGGTTTTTATTGAGACTCGGCGGCCGACCTGCGTACACTCGCCCGACTCAGGAGAACGGCCGCCGCCGCCGCGCGAGGCCACCAGACGGGAGGCGTCGATGTCCTACTACAACACCGGCCGGCACTTTCTTCAGGTGCCGGGACCGACCAACATCCCCGACCGTATCCTGCGCGCCATCGGCGCGCCCGTCATCGATCATCGCGGGCCGGACCTTGCCCGCTTGGCGCTGGAGATCCTCGAGCGCATCAAACCGGTGTTCAAGACCAAGGGGCCGGTGGTCATCTTCCCGTCCTGCGGCACCGGGGCGTGGGAGGCGGCGCTGGTCAACACGCTGTCGCCGGGCGACCGCGTCCTGATGTTCGATTCCGGCCAGTTCGCCGCGCTGTGGGCGGAACAGGCGCGGCGCTTCGGGCTCGAGGTCGATCTGGTCGACACCGACTGGCGGCGCGGCCCCGCGCCGGAGGTCGTGGAGGCGAAATTGGCCGAGGACCGCGGCCACAAGATCAAGGCGCTGTGCGTCGTTCACAACGAGACCTCGAACGGCGTGCTGGCGCGGCTGCCCGAGCTGCGCCGGGCGATCGACCGCGCCGGCCACCCCGCGCTGTTCATGGTGGACACGATCTCCTCGCTGGCCTGCGCCGACTTCCGCCAGGACGAGTGGGGCGTGGACGTGGCGGTCGGCGGCTCGCAGAAGGGGCTGATGCTGCCGGCCGGCCTCAGCTTCAACGGCATCAGCGAAAAGGCGCTGAAGGCGTCGAAGTCGGCGAAGCTGCCGCGCTTCTACTGGGACTGGGAGGGGATGCTGAAGAACAACAAGAACGGCTTCTTTCCGTATACCCCGGCCACCAACCTGCTCTACGGCCTCAATGAGGCGCTCGACATGCTGGAAGAGGAAGGCCTCGACCGCGTCTTCGCCCGGCACGACCGGCTGGCCGAGGCGACGCGGCGGGCGGTGCGCGCCTGGGGCCTGGAGATCGTCTGCGCCGAGCCGCGCGAATACAGCAACTCGGTGACCGCGATCTACGTGCCCGCGGGCCACTCGGGCGACGCCTTTCGCAAGGTCGTGCTCGAACGCTTCAACATGGCGCTCGGGGCCGGCCTCGGGCGGTTGGCGGACCGCGCCTTCCGCATCGGGCATCTCGGCAACATGAACGACCTCATGCTGGCGGGGACGCTGAGCGGCGTCGAGATGGGCTTCGCGGTCGCCGGCGTGCCCTATCGGCGCGGCGGCGTCGACGCGGCCCTCGAGTATCTGGCGGAGTCGACGGCGGGCGGCCGCGCCGCCACGCATGCCGCCTGAGAGCGTGTGAATGAACGCTGGGTCACCGTTCTTGCGTGCTTCGAGACGGCCGCTACGCAGCCTCCTCAGCATGAGGTTTTTTCTTTGTGCCACAAAGACTTGACCTCATCCTGAG
>JBBECF010000074.1:0-5625 GCA_040881945.1 Dongiaceae bacterium
GTTGGCGGCGAGGATCGGCAGGCTGCGCATGTCGGAGACGAGCGTGTTGTAGCCGAAACTCGCGCCGCGCTCGCATTGCAGGATGTTGCGGTTGCCGGTCGCCGCGACCTTGGCGACGACCTGCTTCATGTCCCAGGGCGCCAGGAACTGCCCCTTCTTGATGTTGATGGCTCGTCCGGTCTCGCCGGCGGCCACCAGCAGGTCTGTCTGGCGGCACAGGAAGGCCGGAATCTGCAATACGTCGACCGCCTCGGCCACCGGCGCGCACTGCTCGGGCAGATGCACGTCGGTCAGCACCGGGCAACCGTAGGTCTCGCGCAGCTCGGCGAGGATCGGCAGCGCGGCCTCGAGACCGAGCCCGCGCGGGCTGTCGAGGCTGGTGCGGTTCGCCTTGTCGAACGAGGTCTTGTAGATCAGGCCGAGGCCGAGCCCGGCGGTCAGCTCGGTGAGGGCGTGCGCCATCTCGCGCGCATGCGCCCGCGATTCGAGCGCGCACGGTCCCGCGATCAGCGCCAGCGGCCGGTCGTTACCGAGCGTCAGATTGCCGACATGGACATGGTGGGGCGCGGTCATGCGGCGTGGCTCACGGTCGCTCACACCAGCCGCGACTGTTCGACGGCGGCGCGGATGAAGTCGGTGAACAACGGGTGCGGCGCGAACGGCTTCGACTTCAGCTCGGGATGGAATTGCACGCCGACGAACCAGGGGTGGTCGGGAATCTCGACGATCTCGGGCAGGATGCCGTCCGGCGACAGGCCGGAGAACAGCAGCCCGGCCGCCTCGAGGCGGTCCTTGTAGTTGACGTTCACCTCGTAGCGGTGGCGGTGGCGCTCGCTGATCCGGTCGGCGCCGTAGATGCGGTGCGCCCGGCTGCCCGGCCGCAACACGCAGTCGTAGGCGCCGAGGCGCATGCTGCCGCCCAGCTCGCTCGTCTCGTTGCGCCGCTCCGTCTCGTTGCCGCGCGTCCATTCGGTCATCAGCCCGACCACCGGCTCGGCGCAGGGGCCGAACTCGGTCGAGCCGGCGTTGCCGATGCCGGCGAGATTGCGCGCCGCCTCGATAACCGCCATCTGCATGCCGAAGCAGATGCCGAAATAAGGCACGTTGCGCTCGCGCGCGAAGCGCGCCGCCATCACCTTGCCCTCGGCGCCGCGCCCGCCGAAGCCGCCCGGCACGAGGATGCCGTGGACGTCCTCCAGGCAGTGGACCGCGTCTTCGGATTCGAAGATCTCCGAATCGATCCAGTTGAGCAACACCCGCGAGTTGTTCGCGACGCCGCCATGGACCAGCGCCTCGGCCAGCGATTTGTACGAATCCGGCAGCGAGGTGTATTTACCGACCACCGCGATCGAGACCTCGCCCTCGGGCACGCGGATGCGCTCGACGATGCGCCGCCAGGCCGACAGGTCGGGGCTGGGGTTGTCCAGCCCGAAATGCCGGCAGACCTCGGTGTCGAAGCCCTGCTCGTGATAGGCGACCGGCACTTGGTAGATGGTGTCGACGTCGAGCGCCTGGATCACCGCGTCGGGGCGCAGGTTGCAGAACAGGGCGATCTTGCGCCGCGCCTCGGCCGGGATCTCGCGGTCGCAGCGGGCGAGCAGGATGTCGGGCTGGATGCCGACGCTCTGCAGTTCCTTGACCGAATGCTGCGTCGGTTTGGTCTTCATCTCGCGCGCCGAGGCGATCCACGGCACCAGCGTCAGGTGCACGAACAGCGTGCGCTCCGGCCCCAACTCGTTGCCGAGCTGGCGGATCGCCTCGAGGAACGGCAGGCTCTCGATGTCGCCGACCGTGCCGCCGATCTCGCAGATCACGAAGTCCTCGCCGGCCACCTCGGCGCGAATGAACGCCTTGATGGCGTCGGTGACGTGCGGGATCACCTGCACCGTCGCGCCGAGATAGTCGCCGCGCCGCTCGCGCGCGATCACCGTCGAATAGATGCGCCCGGAAGTCACATTGTCGCTGCGCCGCGAGGCGACGCCGGTAAAGCGCTCGTAATGGCCGAGGTCGAGGTCGGTCTCGGCGCCGTCGTCGGTGACGTAGACCTCGCCATGCTGGTAGGGGCTCATCGTCCCGGGATCGACGTTGAGGTAGGGGTCGAGCTTGCGCAGGCGCACCTTGAACCCGCGCGCCTGGAGCAGCGCCCCCAGCGCCGCCGCCGATAGTCCTTTGCCGAGTGAGGAGACCACGCCGCCGGTGATGAAGATGTACCGGGTCATGGACTCACTTTATGGATCGAAGCGGGGGCCGGCAGCAAGCCCTGTCTCGACGCCGGCGCGAAATAATGACTCCTGGCGCGGCCACCGCAATCTATTGCCCGAGCGGCACGGCGGGGCTGGCGGGGCTGGTGGGGGCCGCCGGCGGCACGGCGGGGCTGGCGGGAGCCGCCGGCGCCTCGGCCGGCGCCGGGGCGGCGGGCACGGGAATGTCGAAGGCCGGCGTATCGAGCACCGATCGCGGCCGGTCGGCGCCGGTCGCGAGGATCGCCAGGGTCAGGCTGGTGGCCATGAATAAGGCGGCGAGCACCGCGGTGACCCGGGTCAGCAGGTTGGCCGAGCCGCGCCCGGACATCA
The DNA here is from genome assembly GCA_040881945.1 of Dongiaceae bacterium. Taxonomy (GTDB): domain Bacteria; phylum Pseudomonadota; class Alphaproteobacteria; order Dongiales; family Dongiaceae; genus JBBECF01. Next base: position 2,574 of record JBBECF010000074.1, read on the forward strand.
GGCCGCCCATGCCCCCGCCGCCGCCGATGCCGAGGCCGCCGCCCTCGCTTCGTTGCAGGAGCACGACGCCGACGAGCGACACGGCCAACATCAGGTGAATGACCAGAATGACGGTCTGCATGGGTCTCTATTCTTCCCGCGGCCGGGCGCCAGCCAAGGCACAGTGCCGGTATTTAGAGGGTTCAGTGGGGTTTCGCTAGGGACAACTTTGCGCGATCGCCCAAAAGTCGGCCGCCGCGAGGCTGGCGCCGCCGACCAGGGCGCCATCGACATCGGCCACGGCCAGCAGCTCGGCCGCGTTGTCGGGCTTGACCGAGCCGCCGTAGAGCAGGCGGACGCGGTCCGCATCGGCAACCCGTGTCCGCAGCAGCCGGCGCAAATGGCCATGCACCTCGGCCACGTCCGCCGGCTTCGCGGTGCGCCCGGTGCCGATCGCCCAGACCGGCTCGTAGGCGATCACCGTGTCGGCGGCGGTCGCGCCATCGGGCAGCGAACCGACGAGCTGCCGTTCGACCACGGCCAGGGCCCGGCCCGCGTCGCGCTCGGAGTCGGTCTCGCCGAGGCAGACGATGGCGACGAGCCCGGCCGCCCGCGCCGCCGCGGCCTTGGCGCGGACCAGGGCGTCGGTCTCGCCGTGGCCGGCGCGCCGCTCCGAATGGCCGACGATGACGAAGCGGCAGCCGGCGTCGACGAGCATGGCGGCGCCGATGTCGCCGGTGTGGGCGCCGCCCGGCCCGGGATGGCAGTCCTGCCCGCCGAGGGCGACCGGACTGCCGGCAAGCGCCTCAGCCACCGGGACCAGCAACGTGGCCGGCGGACAAATCAGCAGGTCGCAGGCCAGTGGGCCGGCCTTCGCCCGGCGCGCCAATTCCGACGCCAAGGCGACGCCGTCGGCGCGGCGGCCGTTCATCTTCCAGTTGCCGGCAATGAGCGGGCGCGGCTTGGCGGCGGTCGGGCTCACGGGTCGAGGGTCTCGCCTTACGTGTTTCTTGTGCGCTCGATGGCGCGCCGCTACCTAGCACGAGCCCGCCGGGCTAGCCAGCGGCCGCCGCGCGGGCCTTTTCCGATTGCCCGGCCGTGCGTGCCCCGCCTATGATGCCGGCCGTTTCGCGCCCGTGCGCAACGGCCGCCAGGCCGGGCCCGGACGGCGCCGAGCCCGAGAGCCAAGAAGCCCTGCCCCGACATGCTTACAGCACTCAAAGCCCAAGCGTCGTCCTGGATCGTCAAGATCCTGTTTGCGCTGCTCATCTTCACCTTCGGGATCTGGGGCATCGGCGACATCTTCCGCACCGGCGGGCGCGACACCGCGGTCGCCGAAGTCGGTCCGGAGCAGATTTCCGGCCAGGAGTTCCTGCGCGAATTCCGGGCCGAGGTGAACCGTCTGCAACCGCTATTCGGGGGCCGGCTCGAGACCGAGCAGGCGCGCCAGCTCGGCCTCGCCGACCAGGTGCTCGACAATCTCGTGGCGCGCGCCCTGTTCAACGTCCACGCCGCCGACATCGGCCTGGCCGTGTCGGACGAACAGATCGCCCAACACATCCGCGACGACTCGGCCTTCCGCAGCGAACAGGGTCAATTCGACCGCCTGCGCTTCGATCTGGTCCTGCGCCAGAACGGGCTGACCGAGGCGGGATACGTCGAGCGGCTGCGCCGGGACATCGCGCGCGAACAGCTCACCAGCGCCGCCGCCGCCGTGACGGCACCGCGAACCATGGCCGAGATCATCCGCGGCTATCGCGCCGAGCGCCGCGTGGCGGAGACGCTGCTGATCGCCGATGCCGCCGCCGCCGACCCGGGCCCGCCCGACGAGGCGGCTCTGGCCGCCTTCCACGAGGAAAACGCCGGACGCTATCAGGCGCCGGAGTACCGCGCGCTCACCGTCGTCCGCATCTCGCCCGCCGACATCGCCGACGAGATCAAGGTATCGGAGGACGAGCTGAACGAAGAGTTCCTGATCCGCCGCGACGAGTTCGACGTCCCCGAGCGCCGTCGCATCGAGCAGATCGTGCTGGCGGACGAGGCCGCCGCGCGCGCCGCGGCGGAACGCCTTCAACAAGGCACCGACTTCGCCGAGGTGGCGCGCGAGACGACCGGCGGCGAGCCGGTCGACCTCGGCACGGTCGAACGCGGGGGCATGCTGCCGGAACTGGCCGACGCCGCCTTCGCGACGCCCGAGGGCGCGGCGTCGCCGCCGGTCGAGAGTCCGCTCGGCTGGCACATCCTGCGGGCGGTGAAGGTCGAACCCGCGGTCACGGCGACGCTCGAGGCGCTACGCGACCAACTCACGCGCGAGCTCGCGCTGCGCCAGGCCGCCGACAGCGTCATCAGCATCGCCAACCAGCTCGAGGACGAATTGGCCGCCGGCGCCGGCCTGGACGAAGCCGCCGCGCGTCTCGGCCTGAAGGTGCAGACCGTGGCGGCGGTCGACGCCGGCGGCAAGGCGCCCGACGGGACGCCGGCGCCGGAAATCGCCGGCAACGCCGCGCTGCTGTCGCTCGCCTTCGCCACGGCCGGCGGCGAGCCGACTCCGCTGACCGAGACCGACGACGGCGGCTACATGATCGTCCGGGTGGACGGCACGACGCCGGCGGCGCTGCGCCCGCTGGCCGAATTGCGCGAGCGCGTCGTCGCCGACTGGCAGACGGCCGAGCGCGCGAAGGCCGCCGAGGCCGCCGCCGAGGCGATCGCCGGGCGGCTGCGCGCGGGCGAGGACCTGGCGGCGATCGCGGCCGAGCGCGGCCTGACGGTCGGCAGGTCGAAGCCGTTCACCCGCGACACCGGCGATCCGGAGGCGAACATCCTGGCGGCGCTCGGCGCCAAGCTGTTCGCGCTCGGCGTCGGCGAGACGACGACCGGCGACCATCCCCAGGGCCACGTCGTCGCCCGCCTGGTCGAAGTCCAGCCCGCCGCCCCCGACGACGCCGCGACGACCGCCCTGCAGACGAGCCTGACCGAGGCGATGAGCCGCGACGCGATCGACCTGTACGGCGCGGCGCTGCGGCGCGAGATCGACGTGACGACGAACCCGCGCGCCATCGACGCGCTGTTCTAG
>JBBECF010000075.1:0-5515 GCA_040881945.1 Dongiaceae bacterium
CAGAGCCTGTGAATGTACTGCACCCGCGTCATTGCGTCCTTCGAGACGCGCCCCTCTCGCCGCGCTGCGCGCTGGCGCAGCGGGTCAGGGCGCTCCTCAGGATGAGGTTAAGTCATTGTTGCACAAAGAAAAAACCTCATGCTGAGGAGGCCGCGCGAGCGGCCGTCTCGAAGCACGCAACGGCCATGAGCTCTCAGGGATTGCGGCGGGCGGTTTCGTCGGCCGACCGGCGGCGGAACAGGCGGAAGGGGTCGGGCAGCTTCTCGGCCAGCTTGCCGAGGCGGCCGAGCGCGCGGGGCACGCGCATGACATCGGCGAGGCGGCGGTCGAGGAAGGCCCAGGTCTCGGCCGCGCCCTCCGACCGGTCGTTCAGCCAGTACAGCACCGTGGCGGCATAGACGCCGGCGAGCAGGGCCCGCTTGGTATAGAAGTTGTAGTCGGTCGAGCTGTCGCCGGCGGCGTACCAGATGGCGTTGACGGTGCGAAAGAGCAGCCGGGCGCCGAGCGCCGCGTTCTGCGGCAGCGCCAGGAAGGCGAGGCCGCGGCGCATCGCCTCGCGGTAGGGCGCGTTCTGCTCGAGCCGGAGGCGGACCGCGGCGGCAATCCGCTCGCCGACGCGCAGCGCCGCCAGGTCGCGGCCTTCGAGCGCCTCGAGCATGCGCCGGTCGGCGAGTTGGTTGAAGAACTCGACGAGCTCGGTCATGCCGCCGGGAAAGGCGCTGTCCGCGGCCGCCGGCTCGAGCTTGAGGTCGCGCACGGCGGCGGCCAAGGCGGCCCGGGTCCAGCCGTCGAACGGGACATGCGCGAGGCTGGCGAACAGCAGGCGCTCGCGCAGGCGATCGCGGCCGGTGGCCCGTGCCATGCGCCTACGCCTCCATCGCATCGGCCGCCGCATCCGCGACCGCCCCGGGCACGCCGTGGCGCAGTTCCTCTTCGAAGGCGAGCAGCGACAAGTCGGTCATGCGCATCGGGTAGAGGATGCCGTCGAGGTGGTCGCATTCGTGCTGCACGACCCGGGCGTGGAAGCCGCGGGCCTCGCGCTCGATGCGCGCGCCGGCCGGCGTGAGGCCGCGGTAGCGGATATGGGTGTAGCGCGGCACCACCCCGGTCAGGCCGGGCACCGACAGGCAGGCCTCCCAGCCGAGCGCCGTCGCCTCGCTCAGGGGCTCGATCTCCGGGTTGACGAGCACGGTCATCGGCACCGCCGCCGCGTCGTCGCCGTCGCCCTCGCCGTCGCCGCGGGCGCGCCGCCCCGGCACTTCGAAGATCACCACGCGCTTCGGCACGTGCACCTGCGGCGCCGCCAGCCCGAGGCCGCCGATGTCGGCGAGCGTCTCCAGCATGTCCTCGACCAGGCGCTTGATCTCGGGCGCCCTCGGGTCGGCCACGCCGTCGGCCGCGCGGCGCAGCACCGGGTGGCCCATGCGGGCGATTTTCAGGATGGCCATGACCGGAATATGGGGCAAAGCGGCGGCCCGGAAAAGGGGCGAGCCGCGCTCTCACCGCCGCGCCCCACCGGCGGCCCTTCACAAAGCCCCGGGGCTGTGCTACCAAGCGCCTCCCCCGCGGCGAGGCAACGCCGGCGGACGGTGGTTTTTAACGTTTTGCAGCCGGAAAGAAGGAGCGCCGAACACCGTGCAAGTCGTGGTCCGCGACAACAACGTCGACCAGGCCCTGCGCGCGCTGAAGAAGAAATTGCAGCGCGAGGGCGTCTTCCGCGAAATGAAACTGCGTCGCAGCTACGAAAAGCCGTCCGAGCGCCGGGCGCGCGAGAAGGCGGAGGCGATTCGCCGCCATCGCAAGCTGATGCGCAAGCGCATGGACCGCGAAGGCTACTGACCCCGCGGCGCCCGCGCGGCGCCGCTCCCCCCGCTTCCCGACCCCGCTTCGCCGCCGGCCGCGCCCTTACCGCCTAGGGCCACCGGATGCGTCATACGCAGCGACACGCACCAGCCGGCTTCTCCACCGCTTGCTGGCAATGATAGGCGGCAACCGCCGCCAGCGGCGCCGAAGCGGACAGGCAGAGCCGCGCCGCGGCGATATCCTGATCGCCGATGGCAAGCCAGCGTTCCGCCTCGGCGCGGCGCTCCGCTTCGTCAGCGCCGCTCATAGACCACGACTCCCTCGGTCGCGGCGGCGTGGCACAAGGTGCCGGGTAATCGGGCGCGGCGCTGGAACGTGCTCTCGCGGCAGGGCACCACGTCGGCCGGCCGGCGATAGGCGCGCCGCGCCTCGTATCCCGCGTCCAGACGCAGCTTTTCCGGCGGCGTGTCCTCGTCCACCACGACCAGCAGGTCGTAGTCGCTGTCGGGCCCGGCGTCGCCGCGGGCGTGCGAGCCGAACAGGATCACCCGCCGGGGGTTGAAATAGGCCACCACCGCGTCGATGAGAGCGGCGGGCGGGTGCGGTCGAACCTGTTGGGACATGGACGGACTCTACACTGTTCGCGCCGTCGGCCGAAGCCGGCCGCCCCTACGGCAGCGCCTTGACGATGCCCTCGGTGACCTTCTTGGCGTCGCCGAACAGCATCATCGTGTTGTCGCGGTAGAACAGCTCGTTGTCGACGCCGGCATAGCCCGCGGCGAGCGAGCGCTTGACGAACAGCACGGTCTTGGCGTTCGCCACTTCGAGGATCGGCATGCCGTAGATCGGGCTCTTCGGGTCGGTCTTGGCCGCCGGGTTGGTGACGTCGTTGGCGCCGATGACGAAGGCCACGTCGGTCGCGGAAAATTCGCGGTTGATGTCCTCGAGCTCGAACACCTCGTCATAGGGCACGTTGGCCTCGGCGAGCAGCACGTTCATGTGCCCCGGCATGCGCCCGGCGACCGGGTGGATGGCGTAGCTGACCTTGACCCCCTGCTCCTTCAGAAAGTCGGCCATCTCGCGCAGCGCGTGCTGCGCCTGGGCGACGGCCATGCCGTAGCCCGGCACGATGATCACCGATCCGGCGTTGCGCATCAGGAAGGCCGCGTCCTCGGCGCTGCCGGATTTGACCGGCCGGTCGGGCTTGGCGCCCGCCGCCGCGGCGCCCGAGTCGGTGCCGAAGCCGCCGAGGATGACGTTGAAGATCGAGCGGTTCATCCCCTTGCACATGATGTAGCTGAGGATGGCGCCCGACGAGCCGACCAGCGCGCCGGTGACGATCAGCAGGTTGTTGCCAAGGGTAAAGCCGATGCCGCAGGCCGCCCAGCCCGAGTAGGAATTGAGCATCGAGATCACGACCGGCATGTCGGCGCCGCCTATGGGGAGGATCAGCAGCAGGCCGAGCAGCAGCGCGACCAGCACCAGCCCCCAGAACGCGGCGTCGCTTTGTCCGGCGGCGAGCCACGCGATCAGCAGGACGACGCCGATCCCGAGCAGAGCATTCAGCCAATGCTGGCCGGGGAACATCAGCGGGGCGCCGCTGACCAGTCCCTGCAGCTTGGTGAAGGCGACGATCGAGCCGGTGAAGGTGATGGCGCCGATCGCCACGCCGAGGCCCATCTCGATCAGGCTTGCGGTCGCGATGTCGCCGGCGACGCCGATGCCGTAGGCCTCGGGCGCAGAGAAGGCGGCGGCGGCGACCAGCACCGCGGCCAGGCCGACCAGGCTATGGAAGGCGGCGACGAGCTGCGGCAGGGCGGTCATCTGGATGCGCCGGGCGATCACCGTGCCGACGGCGCCGCCGATCACCAGGCCGGCGAGGATCGCGGCGTAGCTGACGACCCCCGGCGCGGCCAGCGTCGTAACGATGGCGATGGCCATGCCGGCGATGCCGAAGCGGTTGCCGGCGCGCGCCGATTCCGGCGACGACAGGCCGCGCAGCGCCATGATGAAGCAGACGGCGGCGGCCAGATAGGCGAAGGCGGCGACGGATTCGTTCATGGGATCTCCGCTCTTTCGCCTATTTCTTCCTGCGGAACATCGAAAGCATGCGCTGCGTCACGATGAAGCCGCCGAAGATGTTGACCGCGGCGAGCGTCACGGCGAGAAATCCCATGACCTGCGAGAAGCCGAAGCCCGCCGGGCCGGCGGCGATCAGGGCGCCGACGATGATCACGCTCGAGATCGCATTGGTCACCGACATCAGCGGCGAATGCAGCGCCGGCGTCACCCGCCACACGACGTAGTAGCCGACGAAGCAGGCGAGCACGAAGACGGTGAAGCCGATGACGAACGGGTCGTGGCCGCGTTCGCTTTCGACCAACAGACGCGCCGCCTGGTGCGCGAGTTCGGCGGCCTGCGCCGACAGCCGCGCCGACTGGTTCGCGATCTCGGCGGCGCCCTCGGCGATGGTTGCCGGGTCCATGCCTACCCTCCTTCCCCGGCAAACGCCGGATGCACGACCTTGCCGTCGCGGGTCAGGGCCGTGGCCTTGACGATCTCGTCTTCCCAGTCGATCTTCAGCGCCTTGGTCTCGCCGTCGATGAGCGGGGTGAGGAAACTGAGCAGGTTGCGCGCGTAGAGCGCGCTGGCGTCGACCGCGATCCGGCTCGGCACGTTCAGATGGCCGACGATCTTGACGCCGTGCCGGACCACGACCTGCCCCGCCTCGGACAGCGCGCAGTTGCCGCCCTGCTCGACCGCCAGATCGACGATGACCGACCCCGGCCGCATGTCCTTCACCATCTCCTCGGTCAGCAGGACGGGCGCGGGCCGACCCGGGATGAGCGCGGTGCAGATGGCGATGTCCTGCTTCTTCAGGACCTCGTGCAGCTTCGCCGCCTGCCGGCGCCGGTGCTCCTCGCCGACCTCGCGGGCGTAGCCGCCGGCGGTCTCGGCGTCCTCGGCGCCTTCGACTTCGATGAAAGCAGCGCCGAGGCTCTGCACCTGCTCCTTGGCGGCGCGCCGCACGTCGAAGGCGCTGACGATCGCGCCCAGCCGCCGCGCCGTGGCGATGGCCTGCAGCCCGGCGACGCCGGCGCCGAGCACGACGACCCGCGCCGGCGCGATCGTGCCGGCCGCCGTCATCATCATCGGGAAGGCGCGGCCGAATTCGGCCGCCGCGTCGATCACCGCCTTGTAGCCGGCCAGGTTCGACTGCGAGGACAGCACGTCCATGGTCTGCGCCCGCGTGATGCGCGGCAGCAGCTCGAGCGAGAAGGCGACGACGCCGCGCTCGGCGTAGGCCGCGACGGCCTCGCGTGCGCTATGGGGGGCGAGCATGCCGATCAGGACGGCGCCGCGCTCGATCAGCTTGAGCTCGTCGGGGCCGTCTTCGCCCGCGATCAACGGGCGCTGCACCTTGAGCACGATGTCGGCCTTGGCCAGCGCCTCGGCCGCGTCGGCGGCGATACGCGCTCCGGCCGCGGCCAAGGCCGCGTCGGTCGTGGCGGCGCCGGCGCCGGCGCCGGTCTCGACGACCACCTCGGCGCCGAGCCCGACGAGCTTCTTCACGGTGTCGGGCGACACCGCAACGCGCGCCTCGTGCGGGCGGCGCTCCTTGGCTATGCCGATCCTCATGGCGTCAGCGGCCCCGTCCGTCGCGTGCTGCCCCCTAGTGTCCCGTCCCCGAAATTCGTTTCACGAATTTCGG
>JBBECF010000076.1:0-5431 GCA_040881945.1 Dongiaceae bacterium
CAGCGCCAGCAGCACGAGACCCATGCCGACGCCGAGAATAACGCCGGTCTCGCGGATCGTGCCGGCCGCGCGCTGCAGGTCGATGACGCGGGAGGTGTGAACATGGTTCATGAAACGGCCCCCTATTGCGGCGCCGCGCCCTAGCGGCGGAGCGTTCAGGGAACGCCGGCGGCGTGGCGAAATTCGCGCCTCCGCAAGGCGAAGCGAGGGCGGATTGCGGCGAAACTGCGGCGGCGGGTCTGCCTGCGCGAAGCCGAAGCGGCTTCGCTTCGGCGAAGGCAGGCCGGCCGACGGTTGCGCCGGCCATGCGATCGACCTAAGGTCGGCACCGCCACGACGTATGCGGAGCGCCGCCGATGCCGTTCCTCGCCTCTCGCCTCGATCGCATCAAGCCGTCGCCGACACTGGCCGTCACCCAGAAGGCGCGCGAACTGAAGGCCGCCGGCCGCGACGTCATCGGCCTGGGCGCCGGCGAGCCCGATTTCGACACGCCGGACAACATCAAGGCCGCGGCCGTCGAGGCGATCCGGCGCGGCGAGACCAAATACACCGACGTCGACGGCACGCCGGCGCTCAAGCAGGCGATCGTCGCCAAGTTCCGCCGCGAGAACGGCCTGAGCTACACGCCCGACCAGGTCACGGTCGGCAGCGGCGGCAAGCAGGTCATCTACAACGCCCTGATGGCGACGCTCGACCCCGGCGACGAGGTGATCATCCCGGCACCCTACTGGGTGTCCTACCCCGACATGGTGCTGCTCGCCGACGGCCGGCCGGTCAGCGTCGCCTGCCGGGAGAACAGCCGGTTCAAGCTGCGCCCCGAGGCGCTGGCGGCGGCGATCACGGCGAAGACCAAGTGGCTGATCCTGAACAGCCCGTCGAACCCGACCGGCGCCGCCTACACCTTCGCCGAGATGAAGGCGCTGACGGACGTGCTGATGCGCCATCCGCAGGTCCGCGTGCTCACCGACGACATGTACGAGCATCTGGTCTATGACGGCTTCCGCTTCGTCACGCCGGTCGAGGTCGAACCCGGCCTCTACGACCGCACGCTGACGATGAACGGGGTCAGCAAGGCCTATTGCATGACCGGCTGGCGCATCGGCTACGCCGCCGGGCCGAAGGACCTGATCAAGGCGATCGCCAAGGTGCAGTCGCAGAGCACCTCGAACCCGAGCTCGATCAGCCAGGCGGCGGCGGTCGAGGCGCTGAACGGGCCGCAGGAGTTCATCGCCGCGCACAACGCCGTGTACAAGGAACGCCGCGACCTCGTGGTCGAGATGCTGAACGCGGCGCCGGGCCTCGCCTGCCACCGGCCGGAAGGGGCATTCTACGTCTATCCGTCCTGCGCCGGGGCGATCGGCAAGACGACGCCGCAAGGCAAGACGATCGCGAGCGACGACGACTTCGTCACCTACCTGCTCGAGGCCGAAGGGGTGGCGGCGGTGCAGGGCTCGGCCTTCGGCCTGTCGCCGTACTTCCGCGTCTCCTACGCGACGTCGACCGAGCTGCTGCGCGAGGCCTGCGCGCGCATCCAGCGCGCCTGCGCGGCGCTCATTTAAGCGACGGCCGGCGCGGGTTTTTTCCTTGCATCGGCCGCAACCGCCCTGAAATCATAGGACTGGCGGCGGGCGGCGGGCGCGCCGAAAGACGAATCGGGGAGAACTAAAATGGGCGAAAGACCGGCCGCTGCGCCGCGCTGCGCAGCTCTCGTGGGACCCTATCTCAGCGGCAAGACGAGCCTTCTGGAAAGCCTGCTCTTCGCCACCGGCGCGATCACGCGCAAGGGGTCGATCAAGGAGGGCAACACCGTGGGCGACAGCGCCCCGGAGGCACGCGCCCGCAAAATGAGCGTCGAGGTGACCGGCGCCACCACCGCCTTCCTCGGCGAGACCTGGACCTTTCTCGACTGCCCGGGTTCGGTCGAGCTGGCCCAGGAGAGCCAGAACGCGCTGATGGCGGTCGATGCCGCGGTGATCGTCTGCGAGCCCGAGGTGACCAAGGCGCTGACGCTGGCGCCGCTGTTCAAGTTCCTCGACGACCGCAAGATTCCGCACATGCTGTTCGTCAACAAGATGGACATCGCCGCGCATCGGGTCAGCGAGGTGCTGGAGGCCCTGCAAGCCGTATCGAGCCGCCCGCTCGTGCTGCGCCAGGTGCCGATCCGCCCGGCCGAGGGCGAGTCCGTCACCGGCTACGTCGACCTGGTGAGCGAGCGCGCCTACGACTATCGCCCCGGCCAGGCGTCCGACCTGGTCCAGATCCCCGAGACCGCCCTGGAGCGCGAGAAATCGGCGCGCCAGAGATTGCTCGAATCCCTGGCGGATTTCGACGACGCCCTGCTCGAGCAATTGCTCGAGGACACCGTGCCGCCCAAGGAGGCGGTGTACGCGCAGCTCGCCAAGGATCTGCAGGACGATCTGATCGTTCCGGTCTTCCTCGGCGCCGCGGAGCGCGACCACGGGGTGCGCCGGCTGCTGAAGGCGCTGCGCCACGAGGTGCCCGGTCCGGCCGCCACGGCGGCGCGGCTCGGCATCGCGCCCGAGAACGGCGACGTCGTGGCCACGGTGTTCAAGACCTACCACCAGCCGCATACCGGCAAGCTGTCGCTGGCGCGCGTGTGGGCCGGCACCGTGCAGGACGGAATGACCCTGAACGGCCAGCGCATCGCCGGCCTGTTCCGCCTGAAGGGGCACGAACTCGCCAAGCAGCCCACCGCCGGACTCGGCGAGGTGGTCGCGCTCGGCCGCATGGACCAGGCGGAAACCGGGCAGATCCTGTCCGCCTCGGGCAAACCCGCCGGCGACGTGGCCTGGCCGCCGCGGCTGGCGCCGCTGTTCTCGCTCGCCATCGACGCCGTCAACCGCGCCGACGAGGTCAAGTTGACCGCCGCGTTGCACAAACTGTCCGAAGAGGACCCGTCGCTGACCGTCGAGCACAACCCGGACACGCAGGATCTGGTGTTGTGGGGACAGGGCGAAATCCACCTGCAGATCGCCATCGACCGGCTGCGCCTGAAATACAACCTGCCGGTCGAATCGCGGCGGCCGAGCGTCGGCTACAAGGAAACGATCCGCAAGGGCGTCCACGAACACGCCCGCTTCAAGCGCCAGTCCGGCGGTCACGGGCAGTTCGGCGACGTCCATGTCGACATCAAGCCGCTGTCGCGCGGCGCCGGGTTCGAATTCCACGACAAGATCGTCGGCGGCTCGGTGCCCCGGCAGTACATCCCGTCGGTCGAGGAGGGGGTCAGGGACTACCTGCGGCGCGGGCCGCTCGGCTTCCCGGTGGTCGACGTCTCGGTCACGCTCACCGACGGGCAGTACCATTCGGTGGACAGCTCCGACCAGGCCTTCCGCACCGCCGGCGCCTTGGCGATGCGCGAGGGCATGCCGAAATGCGATCCCGTCCTGCTGGAGCCGATCTACCAGGTCGAGATCACCGTACCGAACGAGTTCACCTCGCGCGCGCATGGGCTGATCAGCGGCCGGCGCGGCCAGATCCTGGGCTTCGACGCCAAGGCAGGCTGGCCCGGCTGGGACGAGGTCAGCGCCTATCTGCCGCAGGCCGAGCTGCACGATCTGATCATCGAGCTGCGCTCCCTCACTCTCGGGGTCGGCACCTTCGCCTGGCGCTTCCACCACTTGCAGGAGCTGATCGGGCGGCTCGCCGACAAGGTCATCGAGCAGCACGTGGCCGCCGCGTCGTAGCTGGAGACGAACATTACTATATTTCTAATACCTTCTTGAACGCCCTGACAGGGCTTAGTATAATTAATTCAGTCGTCGTCGGGCAGATGCCCGGGGACGCGCCCGAACCGGAGGAGAAAACCGTCATGTCCATCGACATCGGCATCGCCGCAACGGACCGCAAGACCATCGCCAAGGGGCTGTCCCGACTGCTGGCCGATACCTACACGCTGTATTTGAAGACGCATAACTACCACTGGAACGTCACCGGCCCGCTGTTCAACATGCTGCACTTGATGTTCGAGCAGCAATACACGGAGCAGGCGGCCGCCGTCGACGAGATCGCCGAGCGGATCCGCGCCCTCGGCGTGCCGGCGCCCGGCAGCTATGCGCAATTCGCCAAGCTCACCTCGATCAAGGAGGAAACCGGCGTGCCGGCGGCCAAGGAGATGATCCGGCGGCTGGTCGCCGGGCAGGAGGCGGTCGTGCGCACGGCCCGCGACGTCTTCCCCGCCGTGGACAAGGCGCGGGACGCGCCCACGGCCGATCTCCTGACGCGGCGCATGCTGATCCACGAAAAGAACGCCTGGATGCTGCGCAGCATGTTGTCCTGACCCGCCGGCCGGCGCCGCGCGTTACACCCCCGGACCGCAACCGCGAGGAGGGTAGGTCATGCCGGTCAAGGTCAAGCGAGGCTGGGAGTTGCCGGACTCGGCGGCGACGCCGGAACATGTCTTCCGGGATCGCCGACGGCTGATCCAGGGGCTTGCGGCCGGGCCGATCCTGCTCGCCCTCGGCGGCGTTCCGGGCGTGCGGCCGGGCCACGCCGCCGCCGACGACCCGTCATCCGCCCTCTATCCGGCGCCGCTTAACCCGCGCTACGAACTCGACCGGCCGCTGACGACCGAGGAGTTGGCGACCAGCTATAACAATTTCTATGAATTCGGCTCGAGCAAGGACGTCCAACGGGCGGCCCAGCGGCTGCCGGTCCGGCCGTGGGCGGTGACGATCGACGGCATGGTCGAGCAACCGATGACGCTCGACATCGACGACCTGATCGCGCGCCTGCCGCTCGAGGAGCGGCTCTACCGCCACCGCTGCGTCGAAGCCTGGTCGATGGCGGTGCCGTGGACCGGGTTCCCGGTGCGGGCGCTGCTCGACCTGGCGCGGCCGCTTGGCTCGGCGAGCTACCTGCGCTTCGAGACCTTCCAGGATGCCAAGGTGGCGCCGGGCCAGAAGGCGAGCTGGTACCCCTGGCCCTATGTCGAAGGCCTGACCCTGGCGGAGGCCGCCAACGAGCTCGCCTTCCTCGTCACCGGCATCTACGGCAAGCCGCTGCCGGCGCAGAACGGCGCGCCGCTGCGCCTGGCGGTGCCGTGGAAATACGGCTTCAAGTCGATCAAGTCGATCGTCCGCCTGACGTTGACGGACGAGCGGCCGACCAGCTTCTGGGAGGAACTGCAATCCACCGAATACGGGTTCTGGGCGAACGTCAACCCGGCGGTGCCGCACCCGCGCTGGAGCCAGGCGACCGAGCGCGTGCTCGGCGGCGACGAACGCGTGCCGACCCTGCTGTTCAACGGCTACGGCGAGTTCGTCGCGGATCTTTACAAGGGCCTGGAGGGCGAGCGGCTGTACGTCTGACGGGACCGAGGGCGCCGCGAAAAAAAGCCGGGCCAAAATGGCCCGGCTAGTCAAACAGGGAGGCTTCACGTCTGGGAGACGTAGGGTCCGAAGACCCCGAT
>JBBECF010000077.1:0-6542 GCA_040881945.1 Dongiaceae bacterium
CTCGCCGGCGGCATAGCCTTCGGCATGGATGTAGGAGATCTCCTTGAGCTTGAGCGCGCCTTCCAGCGCGATCGGATAGCCCGTCCCGCGCCCGAGGAAGAGCACGTCGCGCGCCTCGGCCACCGATGCGGCGATGTCGCGGATGGCGGCGTCGCCGTTCAGCACCTCGGCGGCGCGCGCCGGCACCTCGATCAGCGCCGCCGTCAGCGCCGCCTCGCGCGTGCCGTCGATCGCGCCGCGCGCCCTCGCCGCCGCCACCGCGAGGCAGGCGAGCACCGTGAGCTGCGTGGTGAACGCCTTGGTCGAGGCGACCCCGATCTCCGGGCCGGCGAGCGTCGGCAGCACGGCGTCGGACTCTCGTCCCATCGTGCTTTCCGGCATGTTGAGGATCGAGAGGATTTTCTGGCCGCGGCCCTTGGCATGGCGCAGGGCGCCCAGCGTGTCGATGGTCTCGCCGGACTGCGACACGGCGACGGTCAACCCGCCCGCCGGCAACGGCGCGTCGCGGTAGCGGAACTCCGAGGCGATGTCGAGCTCGACCGGCAGCCGCGCCACCTGTTCGAACCAGTACTTCGCCACCATGCCGGCGAGATAGGCGGTGCCGCAGCCGACGATCGTGACGCGCGCCAGGGCGGCGAAATCGAACGGCAGGGCCGGCAGCTCGACGGCGCGGGCGAGCGGGTTGAGATAGCTGCGCAGCGTGTCGCCGATCACCGCCGGCTGCTCCCAGATCTCCTTCAGCATGAAGTGCGGATAGTTGCCCTTGCCGACGAGCGCGCCGGACAGCGCCGTCTGCTTGATCTCGCGCTGCACGCGGTGTCCGCCCTGGAAGATGGCGGCGCCGTCGGGCCGGACGACCGCCCAGTCGTCTTCTTCCAGATAGCAGATGCGCCGCGTCAGCGGCGCCAGGGCCAAGGCGTCCGATCCCAGGTACATTTCGCCGTCGCCGTAGCCGATTGCGAGCGGGCTGCCGCGCCGGGCGCCGATCATCAAGTCCGGGCGGCCGGCGAAGACGACGGCAAGCGCGAAGGCGCCGTGCAGGCGCGGCAGGGTCGCCGCCATCGCGTCTTCCGGCGATTTCTGCTCGTCGAGATGGCGGGTCAGCAGGTGGGCGACGACTTCGGTGTCGGTCTCGGTCTCGAAACGGTGGCCGAGGGCTTCGAGCTCGTCGCGCAGCTCCTGGAAGTTCTCGATGATGCCGTTGTGCACGATCGCGACCCGCGCGGTCGCGTGCGGGTGGGCGTTGGTCTCGTTCGGGCGGCCGTGCGTCGCCCAGCGCGTGTGGCCGATGCCGGTCGTCCCCGGCAGCGGGTCGCGCGCCAGCAGCGCCGCGAGATTGCCGAGCTTGCCTTCGGCGCGGCGGCGCTCGATGCGGCCGTTGACCAGCGTCGCGATCCCGGCCGAATCGTAGCCGCGATATTCCAGCCGTTTCAGCCCCGCGAGGAGGAGCGGCGCGACGTCGGCCTTGCCGAGGATGCCGATGATCCCGCACATGCGGTTCAGTCCCCCGCCCGGCCCTTGGCCGGCGCCTTCTTTCGGCCCGCCTTCATCTGCCGCAGGCGGGCGGCTCCGCCGCCCTTCTCGACCTGTTCCGCGCGCGCCAGCGCCAGGGCGTCCGGGGCCACGTCGCGGGTGATGACGCTACCGGCGCCGACGATCGCGCGCTCGCCGATCGTCACCGGCGCGACCAGCGCGCTGTTCGAGCCGATGAAGGCGTCGGCGCCGATCTCGGTGCGCGCCTTGTCGAAGCCGTCGTAGTTGCAGGTGATCGTGCCGGCGCCGATATTGGCGCGCTCGCCGACCGTGGCGTCGCCGATATAGGCCAGGTGATTGGCCTTGGCGCCGGCGCCGAGCCACGCGTTCTTCGCCTCGACGAAGTTGCCGATGCGGGCGCCGGCGCCGATCTCGCAGCCGGGGCGCAACCGCGCGAACGGACCGATGATGGCGCCGGCCTCGATGCGCGCGCCCTCGATATGGCAGAAGGCGCGAATCTCGACGCCGTCCGCGACGCTGACGCCGGGACCGAAGACGACGTTGGGGCCGACCGTCACGTCGCGGCCGAGGCGCGTGTCATAGGCGAAATAGACCGTGCGCGGATCGGTGAGCGTCGCGCCCTCGGCCATGGCGCGGGCGCGCAGGCGCTGCTGCAGCGCCGCCTCGGCGACGGCGAGTTCGGCGCGGCTGTTGATCCCGAGCAGCTCGTCGGCCGGCGCCTCGACGACGGCGCAGGCGAGCCCGTCGCGCCGCGCGACCGCGACGATCTCGGTCAGGTAGTATTCGCCCTTGGCGTTGGCGTTGCCGACCCGGTCGAGCAGATCGAACAAACGGCGGCCGTCGATCGCCATCGCCCCGGAGTTGCACAGGTCGATCATCCGCTGGCCGGCGTCGGCGTCGCGGTATTCGACGATGGCGTCGAGGCCGCCGTCGGCGCCGGTCCTCGGGTCACGCCCGAGGATCAGGCGGCCGTATTCGCCGGGATCGTCGAGGCGCATGCCGAGCACGACCACGGCCGGCCGGTCGGCGGCGCGGCGTCGCGCCAGCAGCCGGCGCAGGGACTCGGTCGAAACGAACGGCGAGTCGCCATAGACGACGAGCACGTCGCCGGTAACGCCCGCGAGCCGATCGCGCGCCGCCATCACCGCGTGGCCGCTGCCGAGCTGTTCGGCCTGGACCACGCTCGGCCACGGCGCCACGGCCTTTTCCACCGCCGCCATGCCCGGCGCGACCACGGCCACGACCGGATCGCAGGCGAGCGGCGCCAGGTTGGCGGCGACATGGGCGATCATCGACCGCCCGGCCAGCGGGTGCAGCACCTTGGCCAGGGCGGACTTCATGCGCGTGCCCTTGCCGGCGGCAAGGACGACGGCGGCGGCTCTATCGTCGGTCATGGGCGGGCGTTTCGGCTCAACTCGGCAGGCAAGGTGCCACAGCGGCGGCGGACCTCCAAGAGACGTTTCGCCGATGGCAATATTATGGCGCCGCGGCGTAATTCCGCCGGACCTCGACCAGGTCGAGCCGCAGCGACCCCAGCACGTTCTCGGCCAGGATGCGCACCGGCACGGCCGGCGCGCCCGCGACGACCGGGGCCAGCCACAGGCGCGTCGTCGCGGGGTAGAGCCCGGTGCCCTGGCCGAATTCGCCGAAGCCGCCGAGCAGCTTGGCGCCGACCGCGCATTCGGTCGCCGGCCCGGCGTAATACGCGGTCTCGGACGGCGCGATCTGCGCGTCCCCGACAGGACTGAACAACAGGTCGTAGCGCCGGGCGCCGTCGAACACCGGAAACACGCCGCGGCAGTCGCCGGACCCGACGACGCCGTGGATCACCGCGACGGCGGCGCTGAGCGGGTCCATCGTGTGGTCGACGAAGCCGTTGGCGCGGGCCTCGCGCGCCTCGACCGTCGGCGGGTCGCTCGCCACCACGACCGCGCCGCCGGGCCGGTAGGTGAGCGTCACCGCCTGATGCGTCTCCCACAGGCTGATCGAGCTGCGGTAGCGCGCCGGGCGCACCCCGGCGGCGTCGGCGGTGCCCTCCGCCTGGGCCTTGATTCGGAACGGGAACAACCGGCCCATGGCGCCGACCAGCGCCACGTCGGCGGCCATCCGATAGGGCCCCGGCCGGACGGCGAGCGGCGCCAGGTCGAGCACGACATCGACCCTGGCCACCTCGAACTCGCCGAGATAGGCGAGGTAGCCGAGCTCGAGCACGCCCGGCCGCTCGGCCAGCGCGGACGAGAGGCCGACGACGGCGAGGACCGCCAGCGCCGCCAGCCCGAGCGGCAGACGGCGCAGCATGACACGGCACAATGACATTGTCGCGCCCCTATGCCCGGCTTCGCCGCCGCCGTCAAGTTGACAGGCCACGGCGGGCTGGCGTAATGACAGCCTCCTTCGTCCGGGCCGGCGCGGACAAGTGTCCTGCCCCGGAAATTCGTTTTCGAATTTCCGGGATAAGCAGGCCACTAGATTCGAATACGTAGTGGCCCGTTCACCCCGAAATTCGTGAAACGAATTTCGGGGACGGGGCACTAGGCGGGCGCGTAGCTCAGCGGGAGAGCACTCCCTTCACACGGGAGGGGTCGCAAGTTCAATCCTTGCCGCGCCCACCATCCAGGCGATTGATTCCGTTGAAGACCCGAGCCGCATTGTGGGCGGCGCGAAGCCCTGCGAAGGGCCGCGGGCGGGACCGGCCGCCGAACCCAAATTCGTGCGTTTTTAAATGTTTTCTGGACTAATCCCAGCCTTCACCCTTGCGGGCTCCTGGCGTGCCAAGCCGGCCCGCAGAATCCGCTTGTATGCCGTTACTTTCAGCGAGGGAAGTCAAATGTTCAGAAGGTCATTTCTAGCGGTCGTCGGCGCGGTCTGCGCGTCTGCGATCGGTGCGGTCGGGCTGGCCTGGGCGACTCAGACACTGCCGGCTCCGTCCGGACGGGTGATCCTTTCCATCTCGGGGAACATCACCGCCACCAACGGCGAGAACGTTGCGGCGTTCGACCGCTCGATGCTCGAGGGGCTGACCGTGACGCGCATCCGGACCACAACGCCGTGGACCGAAGGCGTGCGGGAATTCGAAGGCGTCCTCGCCCGCGATCTGATGGCGCTCCTCGGGGCCGAGGGCACCATTGTCATCGCCACGGCGCTGAACGACTACAAGGTCGAGATCCCGGTCTCCGACTTCGTCCGCTATCCGGTGCTTCTGGCCATCAGCATGGACGGCGTCGCGCTGGGAATTCGCGAC
Source organism: Dongiaceae bacterium (assembly GCA_040881945.1). GTDB lineage: Bacteria > Pseudomonadota > Alphaproteobacteria > Dongiales > Dongiaceae > JBBECF01. Next base: position 4,736 of record JBBECF010000077.1, read on the forward strand.
AAGGGGCCCGTGTGGATCATCTATCCGCAGGATGACTACGCCGAGCTGAACACGGAGACCACTCAGCACAAGTGGATCTGGCAGCTGAAATCCCTGCATTTCAGCTAGCCTCGGTCCACGCCGACAGGCCAGGGCCGAGCAATCCGCAGTCGTCGAAAACGAACCGGCGCCGCCGGGGATTGCTCGGCCGGCCTTGCAACGATCAGGAGGATCGGAACATGGATATCAAGAACCAGGTAGGTCTGCTCAGCGACTATGCCGCGACGGCCCTCAACGGGGCGTTCGACGGGTCCATCGCCAAGCCGACGCAGGAAGAGGCGGAGAAAGCGGTTCAGACGCTGATTCGTTGGGCCGGCGACGATCCGACTCGCGAAGGCATGATCGACACGCCGAAGCGCGTGTTGAAGGCCTACGGGGAATTCTTCTCCGGCTACAACGACGATCCCGTCGCCATTCTGCAACGCACCTTCCAGGAGGTGAACGACTACGACGAGACGATCGTGTTGCGCGACATTCGCGTCGAGTCCCACTGCGAGCACCACATGCTGCCGATCATCGGCAGGGCGCACGTGGCGTATCTGCCGCGCAAGCGGGTCGTGGGCATCAGCAAGTTGGCCCGTATCGTGGAAATGTTTGCTCGCCGTTTTCAAGTGCAGGAGAAACTCACCGCGCAGATCGCCGACACCATCAACCAGGTGTTGCAACCCAAGGGGGTCGCGGTCGTGGTCGAGGCGATGCACCACTGCATGACCACCCGCGGGGTTCACAAGACCGGAACACTGTTGGTCACCAGTCGGATGATCGGGGCCTACCGGAGCGACATGGTGCTGCGCCGGGAATTCCTCGAGACGGTGGGAAACAACAGAGTCCCGGCAACGAACTGAGTCCCGCCCGGCGGCGCGGCGATCGATATGATTCTCCGTTCTGCCGGCGCCGGCGGCACGAGGCCCGCCAGTGGACGGGCCGGCGACTAAGCCAGCGTCATGGGAAAGGTGGCGGCTATGAGCCAGGACACGGTTCGAGCATACGGTCCGACGCAGCCTCCGCGGCCCCTCTGGAGCGGCCTGCCGAAGCCGCGAGGCCAGGCGAGGGCCTCGCTTGCCCGGCTGCAGTGGTTCGGCACCGCCTGCGGCATAACCGGCGCCCTCATCGTCGCGTTCGAGAGTGCGATCTCGGGCTACGGCTTCGTGTTTCTGGCGGTATCGGCCGCGAGCTGGACCGCGGCGGCCATGCTCATGGGCGAGCGCCAGCTCATCGTTCTTCAAGGCGCATTCATCGCGATCAACCTTGTCGGCATCTACACATGGCTGCTCACATGAAGCCAAACGCGGCGCGGCCATCCGGCGGGCGAGGCACGGGACGGCGGAACGGCGACAGGTCCCGGGATCGCGGGTTCTTCGTCGTCATCCCCCCTCGCTTCCAGCGGGCTCGGCCATCCGCGCCGGTGGGTCTCGTTCTGACATGACTAGAATTCGCAAAATCGGTAGTCAGGCGATCCTGGTATTGGCGATCGTCCTTTTGGCGATCAGCCTTACCGTTGGCTTCGAAAGGCTCCGAAGCGAGCAGCGGGCCATCGACCAGCGAAACGAGATCGACTCCTGGTTGATTGCCAACGTCGAGCTGGAATTTCTTCGTCTGGAGAACGCGCTCGAATCCTACGCCAGCAGCATCGGGCCAACGACCCATGAGGATCTCGTCGAGAGGCTGGACATATTCTGGAGCCGGCTGCCGATCCTGCTCCACGGCAGCGAGGCCGAACGGCTCCGCTCCATCGAAGGCTTTCAACGGGAAATCGAGGGTATCCAAG
>JBBECF010000077.1:6642-31407 GCA_040881945.1 Dongiaceae bacterium
CGTGCTGATCGTGCTGCTTTTCCGCGAGATTCGCAAGGCGAACAGGCTCGTGGCCACGGCGCAAGAGGCACAGGTGCGGGCCTCGGCAGCACGGACCCGGCTGTTCGAGGCGATCGAGAGCATATCGGAAGGCTTCGCTCTGTGCGACGCCGACGACCGGCTGATACTGACCAACACGAAATTCCGCGAATTCTTCGGCGCCGCGCTCGAAACCGTCGACCAAAACCCGACCTTCGAAGACTTTTGCCGCGCGACGGCGACCCACGGTCTCGTCACGTCGGCCTCGAATCGTGCCGGCGACTGGATTCGCGTGCGCCTGGAGCAGCACCGCAACCCGGGCGCCCCGATAGAATGCGAGGGCCGCGACGGGGCGTGGTTGCGAATCACCGAGCGCAAGACCGGGGACGGCGGCAACGTCGGCGTGTACAGCGATATAACGGCGATCAAACGTCGCGAGGAGGATCTCGCCGCCAGTTCCTCGTTGCTGCAAGGCACGCTGGAGAACATCGGCCAAGGTCTGTGCGTCTTCGACAGCAAGCTGCAGCTCGTTGCCTGGAACACGCGCCTTCTCGACATACTCGACCTTCCTCCCGATCTGGGCCGGGTCGGGCTGCCCTACGCCGAGTTCCTGGAACACAGCGGCTCTTTCGGACCGGGGCATGCGGCCGGCCAGGATTTGGAATCGGCGGATTGCCGGACCATAAACGGCGAAATCGACGCGATGCGGTACGAGATCGCCCGGCCGGACGGAACCGTGATCGATGTCAGCAGCAACCCCATGCCGGGCGGCGGGTTCGTCGCGACCTTTACCGACGTCACGGACCGGAAACAGTCCGAAAGCGAAAGAGGCCAGCTCATCGAGCAGATCGCCCAATCGCAGAAGATGCAGGCGGTCGGCACCCTGGCCGGGGGCATCGCCCATGACTTCAACAACGTGCTCAGCTCGATTCTCGGCTTCACGCAGCTCGCCCTCGAGGATGCGCAGGGGAACGAAGAAATCCGCGACAGCCTGGATGAAGTCATGCAGGCCGGGAATCGAGGCAAGGAACTGGTGCAGCAAATCCTCGCCTTCAGCCGCGGACGCAAGGCGGAGCTCGTAGCCGTCGACATGCAGGACATCGTGAAGGACGGGCTCCGCCTGCTGAGCTCGACGCTGCCGAAGACGATCGAGATCAAGCATCACGTGGACACCGCCGCCGCCATGGTGCTCGCGGACCCGACGAAGATGCACCAGGTCCTGATAAATCTCTGCATCAATGCGAGCCACGCGATCGGCGCAAATCCCGGCACCATCGAACTTCGCCTCGAAAACGTGAACGTGGAAGGCAGATGCGCCGAATCTCTTCGACGCGTGAAGAGCGTGAAACTCTACCAACCGATCAGGATAGGAAGCGACGTGACCGGGCGGGCCCACAAATCGTGGCTGGGATTGCTCAACGCCGGACCACATATCCGGCTGACCGTCGCGGATACCGGCAGCGGCGTGGACCGGGACACCTTGGCGCGTATTTTCGAGCCGTTTTACACGACCAAGGTCGCCGGTGAGGGCACCGGGCTTGGGCTTTCCGCCCTCTACAATATCGTGATCGAGACCGGCGGTGCCCTCGTTGTGGCGAGCGAAATCGGCAAGGGCACCCGATTCGAGGTCTACGTGCCGCGGATCGAGGCCTCGGTTCGCGCCGAGTCGACGCCCCGGGCCGAGCGGCCGGCCAACGGACACGAGAGCGTGCTGGTGGTGGATGACGAGGAGGGTTTGGTACGCATGGTCACCCAGTCGCTGCGGCGGTTGGGATACAAGGTCGACGGCATGAGCGATCCCCTGTCCGCCGTCGAAGCGGTCCGGATCGGACCGGACCGTTGGGACCTGGTGATTACCGATCAGACGATGCCGGGAATGACGGGCGACATGCTGGCCAGAGAGATACTGCGCATCCGCAGCGACATGCCGATCATCCTGTGCACCGGGTTCAGCCAAACGCTGACCGAGGAAAGCGCCAAGGCGTTTGGCATCCGGGAGTTCCTCCACAAGCCGATCATGGGACCGCAGCTTGCGGCGGTGGTGCGCCGCCTGCTCGACGATCGTTGATACATTGAGAGAGCAGGGAGAGGGCAAGCCGATGGCACGCATACTCATTGTCGATGATGACGAGCAGATCCGCAGACTGCTTGCCAAATTGCTCGGACGGGCCGGATACAGCGTCGATGTCGCGGAAAACGGTCGCCAGGCCGTAAGGATGATGGGCAAGGAACCGGCGGACCTCGTCATTACCGATATCATGATGCCGGACCAAGACGGCATCCAGACCATCTTGGAACTGAAACGCGAGAAGCCCAACGTCAAGATCATGGCCATCTCCGGAGGCGGGAGCGTCGTCCCCGGCAGTTACCTGGACCAGGCGGAAAAGTTGGGCGCCGACCGGGTGTTGGCGAAGCCGCTGCAGTTGGATGAGGTGCTCGAAGCCGTGGTCGAGCTGCTGTCCGGCGCCGGCCGGGGCGCCCCCGACGGCGGGCCAGCGACGCACTGACCAGGGACCGTCCCGCCGGCGCAACCCTCACCGCCTTGCGGGCCGCCGCGCGGCTCGCTAGATATCGCGGTTCGCAAATCAATCCGCTCCTAAATATCATGGTAAATCGCCCGGCGAGCTTCTAACCTTCGCGGGAGCGATTGCACCGCGTGACGAAAGGCACGACGAGCCATGATTTCCGCGAATATCTACGATCGCATCAGGGAACGGGCCTACAGCCTGTGGGAGCGCGAAGGTCGTCCGCACGGCCGCCAGATGGAGCACTGGCTGCGGGCCGAAAGCGAAATAACCGGGACGGTCGGGCGGCCGAAGGCGGCCAAGACCGCAACCCCGATCAAGGCGGCGCGGCGCGCCCCGCGCCGCAAGTAGGTTCAGGCGGGCTCGCCGGGGCCGCCGGACGGCAATCGCCCGGTCGGGTTCGCGCGCGCCGACGCGGGCTCGACGCCGCAGCGCCAAGCGGCCGATCCGTCATTCATTGCGTCATTGGCGACAGCCGCGCGACTCGGTGCTCCCGCGGCCGGAAAAAAGCAGTTGGTCGCGGTCGGCGCCGTCCCTATCATCCGCGCACTGCCGTCCCGCAACCTCCGGAAAGCGCATCGTCGATGGGACAGTTCAGCGTTGGCCAGAGCGTCCGCCGCGTCGAGGACCAACGGTTCCTGACCGGGCACGGCCGGTATATCGACGACATCGACCTGCCGCACCAGCTCTATGCCTACGTCCTGCGCTCGCCGCATGCCCATGCGCGCCTCCGGGGCATCGACGGCGCGGCGGCGGCGGCGGCGCCGGGGGTGGCCGCCGTCGTCACCGGCGCCGATCTGGCGGCCGAGGGGCTGGGCGGCATCACCTTCACCGAGGGGCTGACCAACCGCGACGGCTCGCCGATCGTCGCCCCGCCGCGGCCCGTCCTGGCCGTCGGCAAGGTGCGCCATGTCGGCGACGGCGTCGCGTTGGTCGTCGCGGAAACGCTGGCCCAGGCGCGCGACGCCGCCGAGCTGATCGCGGTCGATTACGATCCCTTGCCGGCGGTGACCGAGGCCGCCGCCGCGCTCGCCCCCGGCGCGCCGCGGATCTGGGACGAGGCGCCCGGCAATCTCTGCCTCGACTGGGAGAAGGGCGACGCGCGGGCGGTCGAGGCAGCGTTCCGCAAGGCCGACCATGTCTGCCGCCTGTCCCTGGTCAACAACCGCGTCATCGTCGCCTCGCTGGAGCCGCGCGGCGCCCTCGGCGCCTACGACCCCGGCACCGGCCGGTACACCCTCTACACCTCGAGCCAGGGGTCGCATCAGGTGCGCAACTCGCTCGCCGACAAGGTGCTGAAGGTGCCGCGCGAGCGCGTGCGCGTGGTCACGCCGGACGTCGGCGGCGGCTTCGGCATGAAGCTGTTCCTCTATCCCGAGCACGCCCTGGTCGCCTGGGCGGCGCGCCGGCTCGGCCGGCCGGTCAAGTGGACGCCCGATCGGAGCGACGCCTTCATGTCCGATACCCAGGGCCGCGACCACAGGACGACCGCCGAGCTCGCCCTCGACAAGAACGGCCGGTTCCTGGGCTTGCGCGTCTCGACCCTCGGCAATCTCGGCGGCTACCTGTCGGAATTCGGGCCGATGATCCCGACCGTGGCCGGCTCCGGCATGCTCGCCGGGCTCTATGTCACGCCCGCCATCCACGTCGCGGTCAAGGGCGTGTTCACCAACACCGTGCCGACCGACGCCTATCGCGGCGCCGGCCGGCCCGAGGCCGCCTATGTCGTCGAGCGCATGGCCGATGTGGCGGCGCGCGAGCTAGGCCTGTCGCCGGCCGAGATCCGGCGGCGTAACTTCATTCCGCCTGACGCGATGCCCTTCACCACGGCGCTGGGCGAGACCTACGACAGCGGCGATTTCGCCCGCAATCTGGACGACGCCATGCGGCTGGCCAACTGGGACGGCATGCCGGCGCGGCGCGCGGCGGCGAAGGCGCGCGGGCGGCGCCGCGGCATCGGCATGTCCGCCTATATCGAGGCCTGCGGCGGCGAGCTCGAGGACATGGCCGAGTTGCGCTTCGAGCCGAACGGCGCCGTCACCCTGCTGATCGGCACGCAGAGCAGCGGCCAGGGCCACGCCACCGCCTATGCCCAGATCGTCGCCGACGGCCTCGGCCTGCCGCTCGACAAGGTCCGGCTGGTCCAGGGCGACACCGACCAGATCCCCTACGGCAACGGGACGGGCGGGTCGCGCTCGCTCCCCGTCGGCGGCAACGCGGTCGGCGGCGCCCTGCGCAAGATCGTCGACAAGGGCAGGCGCATCGCCGCCATCCAGATGGAAGCGTCGGAGGCCGACATCGAATTCGCCGACGGCGTCTTCACGGTCGCCGGCACCGACCGGCGCATGACGATCGCCGAAGTGGCGGCGGCCGCCTACGACCCGGAGCGCCAGGCCGCCGGCATGGAGTTCGGCCTGGCGGAACGCTCGGTCTACCTGCCCAAGGGCACGACCTACCCGAACGGCTGCCACGTCGCCGAGGTCGAAGTGGACATCGACACCGGCGTCGTGACCCTGGTCGCCCACACGGTTGTCGACGACTTCGGCCGCGTCGTCAATCCGCTGCTGCTGGCCGGCCAGGTGCATGGCGGCATTGCGCAAGGGGTCGGTCAGGCGCTGTTCGAGTCCTGCGTCTACGATCCCGAGACCGGACAGCTTCTCTCCGGCTCGTTCGTGGACTACCGGGTGCCGCGCGCCGCCGACCTGCCGTCCTTCGCCTTCGCGACGAACGAGGTGCCGTGCCTGACCAACCCGATGGGCATCAAGGGCGCCGGCGAGGCCGGCGCCATCGGCGCCCCGCCGGCCGTCATCAACGCCATCGTCGATGCCCTGGCCGAGTTCGGCGTCACCCATCTGGACATGCCGGCCACGCCCGAGCGCGTCTGGCGCGCGATCCGCGACGCGGCCAGGGCACGGCCCGCCGGCAAAGACGCATGACCGCGGAGTCGCGGCCCCGGCCGGAAGAGGTGGCGGCGATCGCGCGCCGCGCCGGCGACGCGATCATGACGTTCTACCGCCGCGATCCCGCGACCCGGATCAAGGCGGACGACAGCCCGGTCACCGCGGCCGACGAGGCGGCGGAGCGGCTGATCGTCCCGGCGCTGCGGGCGCTGACCCCGGAGATTCCCGTGGTCTCCGAGGAGGCGGCGGCCGCGGGCCGCGTGCCGGAGATCCACGGGGCGGCCAACCCCGGCGGCCGTTTCTGGCTGGTCGACCCGCTCGACGGCACCAAGGAATTCATCGCCGGCAAGGACGATTTCACGGTCAATATCGCGCTCATCGAGGACGGCCGGCCGGTGCTCGGCGTCGTGCATGTGCCGGCGCTCGCCGTGACCTATGTCGGGGTCGCGCCGGACCTGGCGACGGTGCAGCGCGGCGCCGATGCGCCGCGGCGCATCGCCGCCCGCCTGCGCCCGGCGGACGGGGCGATCGTCCTGGCCAGCCGCTCGCACGGCGACGCGGCGGCCCTCGACGCCTTCCTCGCGGACGAATCGGTGCGCGCCCGCCGCACCGCCGGCAGCGCCCTGAAGTTCTGCCTGCTCGCCGAGGGCGTGGCCGATCTCTACCCGCGTCTCGGCCGCACCATGGAATGGGACACCGCGGCGGGCCATGCCGTGCTCGCCGCCGCCGGCGGCAACGTCGCCACGCTCGACGGCACCGAGCTGCGCTACGGCAAGCCCGGATTCGAGAACCCGCATTTCGTCGCGCGCGGACGTCTCGCGTAACCGGCGCGCCCATGTTGCGGCGAGACGACGAAACTATTGACTCCGGGCGCGAGCGGGCGCAGGATAATTTTGCTGTGGCCGTTCATGCGGTCACTTCATTAGCCGCCGCAATATCTTTGCGGTGACTCGGGCATCGGCGCCACAACCATGGGTGGGCCGGCCCGATGACAAGACCAAGAGGAGCCGTCACAAGTTGGCGGCTCCTTCAATATGTCCGCCTTTTGCCAACGCCGCCCGCGCCGTGCTATGGCCGCCGCGATGAGCGCGCCCGCCGCCCTGCTAATTCTACCGCCGACGCCGGCGAACATCGCGGCGGCGGCCCGTGCCTTGCGCGCCGGCCGCCTGGTCGCCTTCCCCACGGAGACCGTCTACGGCCTCGGCGCCGACGCCACCGACGACCGCGCCGTGGCGGCGCTGTTCGCGGCCAAGGGGCGGCCCCGGTTCAACCCGCTGATCGCGCATGTCCTCGACGAAGCGGCGGCACGGGCGGCGGTCGTGTTCGACGATCGCGCCGCGGCACTGGCGGCCGCCTTCTGGCCCGGTCCGCTTACGCTGGTCCTGAGGCGGCGAGCCGACTGCCGCGTCTCGCTGCTGGTCAGCGCCGGCCTCGACAGCCTGGCCGTGCGCGCCCCGGCGCATCCGGTCGCCCGGGCGTTGCTCGACGCCGTCGGCCGCCCCCTTGCCGCGCCCAGCGCCAACCTCTCCGGCAAGGTCAGCCCGACGACGGCCGAGCACGTCGCGGCTTCGCTCGGCGGCCGCGTGGACATGATTCTCGACGGCGGTCGCTGCGCCGTCGGCATCGAATCGACGGTGCTCGACCTCAGCGGCGCGACGCCGGTGCTGCTGCGCCCCGGCGCCGTCACCGAGGAAGCGATCGCCGAGGCGCTCGGCGTCGTCCCGGCGCGCGCCGCCGCGCCCGTCGCCGGCGCCGCCCGGCCCTCGCCGGGTCTGCTCGACAGCCACTACGCCCCCGACCTGCCGTTGCGCCTCGACGCGACCGGCTTGCGGCCCGGCGAGGCGCTGCTCGCCTTCGGCCCGCTTCCGCTGTCCGGCGCCGCGGCGGTCGCCAATCTCAGCCCGACCGGCGATCCGGTGGAGGCGGCGGCCAATCTCTTCGCCATGCTGCGCGAGCTCGACCGGCCGGACTTTGCCGGCATCGCCGTCATGCCGATCCCCGAAAACGGCCTCGGCCGCGCCATCAACGACCGCCTGCGCCGCGCCGCGGGGCCGCGGCTGGCGCCGCCGCCGCCGGCGCGCTAGTCTCTTTCGCCATGAGCCGTCTGTCGCCCGCACGTTCGGTCGCGCTGCCCTCGGCCCTGCGCGCCGGGATCGAGTCGGCGGTCGGGCCCAAGGGCTGGACCGACGCGCCCGACGAGATGGCCCCGCATCTGGTCGACTTGCGCGGCCTCTATCGCGGCCGCGCCGCGCTGCTGGTCCGGCCGGGCAGCGCCGCCGAGGTCGCCGAGGTCGTGCGGCTGTGCGCTGCGGCGCGCGTCCCGATCGTGCCGCAGGGCGGCAACACCGGGCTGGTCGGCGGCGCCACGCCGCACGAGCACGGCGGCGAGATCCTGCTGTCGCTCGCGCGCCTCGACCGCATCCGTTCCATCGATGCGCTCGACTACACGATGACCGTCGAGGCCGGCTGCATCCTGCGCCGGGTGCAGGAGGCGGCCGCCGCCGCCGACCGGCTGTTCCCCTTGAGCCTCGGCGCCGAGGGGAGTTGCCAGATCGGCGGCAACCTGTCGACCAACGCCGGCGGCATCGCGGTGCTGCGCTACGGCAACGCCCGCGAGCTGGTGCTCGGCCTCGAGGTCGTGCTGCCGGACGGGCGCATCTGGGACGGCCTCAGGAGCCTGCGCAAGGACAACACCGGCTACGACCTGAAGCAGCTCTTCATCGGCGCCGAGGGCACGCTCGGCATCATCACGGCGGCCGTCCTCAAGCTGTTCCCGCGGCCGCATGAGCGGATCACCGCCTTCGCCGCCATCGACGCCTTGCCGGCCGCGCTCGAGCTGCTGTCGCGCTGCCGGACGGCGAGCGGCGACGCCGTGACCAGCTTCGAGCTGATCCCGCGGCTCGGCCTCGACCTGGCGCTGCGCCACGTCGCCGGCACGACCGACCCGCTGGCCGGGCGCCACGCCCACTACCTGCTCATCGAGCTGAGCGCGAGCGCGCCGGGCAGCGGGCTGCGCGAAAGGCTCGAGGGGCTGCTGGCGCAGGCGATGGCCGACGGGCTGGTGCGCGACGCGACCCTGGCCGACAGCGAGGCGGCTTCGCGAAGGCTATGGCGTGTCCGCGAGGCGATCGTCGAGGGCGAGCGCGCCGAAGGGGCGAGCGTCAAGCACGACGTCTCGGTGCCGGTGTCGCGCGTCCCGCGCTTCATCGAGCTGGCGAGCCGACGCGTCGAAGACGCCCTGCCCGGCGTCCGGCCCATGGCCTTCGGCCATCTCGGCGACGGCAACGTCCACTTCAACCTGATCCAGCCGGCCGGCGCCGATCCGCGGGCGTTCCTCGACCGCCGCGAGGCGCTCAGCCGGATCGTCCACGACACCGCCGTCGAGCTCGGCGGCAGCATCAGCGCCGAGCATGGGCTAGGCCGCCTGAAGCGCGACGAAATCCGCCGCTACAAGCCCGCGGTCGAGCTCGACATGATGCGCCGGATCAAGGCCGCGCTCGATCCCGACGACATCATGAATCCGGGAAAGGTCGTGTAACATTGACTCTTTCGATAATCATATTCCGTGAGAAAGATAGATAGCCATGGCGCAGACACTTAAATGGCAACATATCGAAGACTTGCCGCACGACTGGGTGTCTTTAGCGTCACCCGAATTAGCAAGCCTCACCCCCATATGGCGCGAACAATCCGACAAACTTCGAGGCACCGGAGCACTCCAAGAGTTTACGGAGAGGTTGCATAGACGTTGGGCGATCGAAACTGGGGTCATCGAAGGCCTCTACACGCTGGACCGCGGAATCACCCAACTTCTGATCGAACATGGAATCGAAGCTGCCTTAGTACCCCATGGCGCCACGGATCGACCACCCGAGGAGGTGGTTCGTATTCTTCAGGATCAGAAAGAAGTGGTGGACGGCCTATTCGATTTTGTAAAAGGCGAGAGAAGCCTATCCGAATCCTACATCAAAGAACTTCACGCCGCCCTGACAAGAAATCAGCGGGACGTCGAAGCTGTTGATGCTGCTAATCGACTCGTTAAAGTTCCTCTCGAACGCGGCAAGTACAAGACGCGGCCGAACAACCCGACCAGAGGCAACGGGACTGTCCATGAATATTGCCCGCCCGAGCATGTTGCAAGTGAGATGGAGCAACTTGTCGCCTGGCACAGTGCCCACACTGAAAGAAAGATTCCACCTGAGATTGAAGCCGCTTGGCTTCACCACAGATTTGCACAAATACACCCATTTCAAGATGGAAACGGCCGAGTGGCGCGGACTCTTGCCTCTCTTGTATTCCTGCGTCCGGGATTGTTTCCGCTGGTTATCACACGTGATGATCGCGAACCCTACATTCGTGCGCTGGAGGATGCGGACGCTGGAAATTTGAAGCCGTTAGTCGATCTTTTCGTCAAGGGTCAAAAGGCGGAATTTTTGGACGCGCTTCAGCTGGCCGCAGACGTTACGCAAGTTTTTATACCAGAAGATCAAATTATCCAGGCGGCAGTTGAACGACTACGGGCCAAATATGAAAATAGAAGGAAGGAGCAGGAACAGGTCTTCGATACCTCAGCGAGGCTTCAAGTAATCGCATATAACCGGTTGTCGCAAATGCGCGACAAGTTGTTTAACGCATTCTCGGAAATTAAAAGCACGGAGCCTCGGAGCACGTATACTTTCAACTGTCAAAGAAATGCGCAGGATAACGCTCAGTGGTATCGAGGGGATATTATCGGGACCGCCAGAGAACTTCGTTATTATGCTGACACAGAGTCACATCGGGCATGGGTCAGACTGCAGATTCGTGAGACACGGCACCCCGAGGGCGAGGCACGGTACACAGAGCTTGTCATTTCATTTCACTCCGTGGGACCGCAGTTTGTCGGCGTGCTCGGCGCCTCGGCTTTTGTGGTATTTCGAGACATAGCCGAGGACGGAAGCCGAACACACGAGGGCCCGCACCGGGTTTGCAAGGAGCTGTTTCAATTTACCTTTAACGATGATACTGCCGTGGCGGAGGCGCGGTTTCGAATTTGGCTCGATGAGGTGTTGCCAACCGCGATTGACCAATGGCGACGCCAGCTTTGAGACTTCGGCCACTCTTAACTGGAACGGTTTGTCGTCGCCATTGCAGTAATGGCATCTTCGCTACTTTACCCTGTGGCTCGACGCGATGACTCACTACGCCCCGCCTCTTAAGGACATGGCCTTCGTGCTGAGCGAGCTGGTCGGGATCGAGGACATCGCCGCCCTGCCGGGCTATGGCGAGGCGACGCCCGAGACCGTCGGCGCCGTGCTCGAGGAGGCCGGACGCTTCGCTTCCGAGGTGCTGGCGCCGCTCAACCGCGCCGGCGACGTCCAGGGCAGCCGGCTCGAGAACGGGGCTGTGCGCACGCCCGACGGGTTCCGCGACGCCTATCGCCAATTCGTCGACAGCGGCTGGAACGGCGTCGCCTTCGACCCCGCCTATGGCGGCCAGGGTCTGCCCTGGGCGCTGGCGACCGCCCTGCAGGAGATGTGGAACAGCGCCAACATGGCCTTCGCCCTGTGCCCGCTGCTGACCCAGGCGGCGGTCGATCTGCTGCAGGCGCACGGCACGGCCGAGCAGCGGCGGACCTATCTCGGGCCCCTGATCGCCGGCGCCTGGACCGGCACCATGAACCTGACCGAGCCCCAGGCCGGGTCGGACCTCGGCGCGGTCAAGACGCGGGCGGTGCGCGACGGCGCCCAGTACCGCGTGACCGGCCAGAAGATTTTCATCACCTACGGCGACCACGACCTGGCCGAAAACATCGTCCACATGGTGCTGGCGCGCACTCCCGACGCGCCGCCGGGCAGCAAGGGCCTGTCGCTGTTCATCGTGCCGAAGTTCCTGCCCGGCGCCGACGGCCGGCCGGGGGCGCGCAACGACGTTCGCTGCGTCTCGCTCGAGCACAAGCTCGGCATCCACGCCAGCCCGACCGCCGTCATGTCCTACGGCGACGGCGGCGGCGCGGTCGCCGAGCTGGTCGGGGCCGAGAACCACGGCATCGAATACATGTTCACGATGATGAACAGCGCGCGGCTGGCGGTCGGCGCGCAGGGCCTGGCGATCGCCGAGCGCGCCTACCAGCAGGCGCGCGACTACGCGCGGACGCGGGTCCAGGGCCGCACGGGCGACGGCGGGCCGGCGCCGATCATCCGCCACCCGGACCTGCGCCGCATGCTGCTGACCATGCGCGCCCGGATCGACGCCATGCGGGCGCTGACCTACTTCGCTGCCGGCGCCCTCGACCGCGCCAAGCGCCACCCCGACGTCGACGAGCGCGAGCGCAACCAGGCGCTCGTCGACCTGCTCATCCCGGTGGTCAAGGGCTGGTGCACCGACGGCGGCTGCGCCGTCGCCTCGCTCGGCATCCAGGTGCATGGCGGCGCCGGCTATGTCGAGGAGACCGGTGCGGCCCAGCATTTCCGCGACGCCCGCATCGCGCCGATCTACGAAGGCACCAATGGCATCCAGGCGATCGACCTGGTCGGGCGCAAGCTGATGCGCGACGGCGGCGCGGCGGCGCGCGGCTTCATCGCCGGGTTGCGCCAGACCGACGCCGATCTGGGCGCCGCGCCGGGCGACGACGCAGCCGCGATCCGCCGCTCGCTCGGCGCCGCGACCGCGGCGCTGGCCGGCGCCACCGACTGGCTGATCGCGACCTGGCCCGGCGACGGCCCCAAGGCGCTCGCCGGCGCCACGCCCTATCTCGACCTGCTCGGCACCGTGGCCGGCGGCTGGCTGCTCGCCGAATCGGCCCTGGCGGCGCTGCGCCGCCTGGCCCAGGGCGGCCCGCAGGGCGGCGTCGGGTCGGGCTACCTCGAGGCGAAGCTGACGATCGCGCGTTTTTACGCCGACACCATCCTCGTCCAGGCGCCGGGCCTCGCCGCCGCCGTCATCGACGGCCCCGCCAGCACCCTCGCCCTGCCCGAAGAGCAGTTCTGAGCCGGGCCGCCGGCCTCGGGCCGGCTTAACACTTTGCTAACGATACTTCTGTATGCGTGGCAGCATTGCGACCGGGCCCGGAGCCGGGCTGCCCGACCAGGCTCGAGCACCGGTCGCCGGAAATGCGGTGGAGGCCGATGCCGCAGGGGTGGGCGAATAGGCGGATCATGGCGACTGAACTTCCGACGCAGCCTGCTCGGGACCCGCGAGCCGCCGAGAGCGTAAAGCGCCTGAAGGCGCTTTACGAGCTGAGCATGACGCTCGCGGGCGATCCGCTCGAGGTGTTCGAACGCATCGCCCGCATGATCGGCGAGCTTCTGGATGTGCGCGTCGTATGTCTGTCGGAAATCCGCGGCGACGAGCTCCACTTCCTGAGCGTCTATGTCGATGGCAACGTCGTCACCGATGCCGGTCATTGTCAAATTTCCATCACGCCTTGCGCGACGGTGGAGCGCGCCAAGGATATCCGGGTCTATGACCGCGTGGCGGAACGGTTTCCCGAGGCCTCGTTCCTCGCCCAACATGGCGCCTTCGCGTATTGCGGGTTTCCGTCTCTCGATAACGATAGGAACGTCGTCGCCGTCACGTGCCTGCTCGACGACAAGCCGCATGACTTCACGGCCGAAGATCAAGAGCTCCTGCGCGCCTTCGGCCAACGGATCGGCATGGAGATCGAGCGCCAGAAGCAACTGCGTCGGGCGAAGCGAGCCGACGCGGCCCTACGCCAGAGCGAGGCACGGCTTGCGGGCATCCTGGATATTGCGCCGGCGGCCGTCATTGCGGTGGACCGGGACTCTCGGATCCAGCTGTACAACAAGGCGGCGGAAGCGGCCTTCAGTCATAACGCCAAGACGATCCTCGGACAGCCGCTCGAGGTTCTGCTGCCGGCTCGTTTCCGGGCTCGGCACGACGCGCACCTGGAGGGCTTCGCGCGGGCGCCCGCGGCCACCCGCCTGATGGGCGAGCGCGGCGAAATATCCGGCCTGCGAGCCGACGGGACCGAGTTTCCGGCGGAAGCGTCGATTTCCAGGTTCGACTTGGACGGCGAGACGTTCTTCGTCGTCATGCTCAATGACCTCACCGAACGCAAGCGGACGACCGAGGCCCTGCGCCGGCGAAGCGAAGCGCTTGCCGTGCTGGGACGAATCGCGCGCGCCGCGAATCTGGCCGCCACCGCCGACGACGCGATGCAGGTATGCCTCGACGAGATTTGCGCCTTCATCGGTTGGCCGATCGGTCATGCCCGTCGGATCGCCGGCGACGATACGGAGGCGCCGGTTGCCACGGGACTCTGGCATCTCGACGATCCCGACCGCTTCGCCGGTTTTCGGCGGATGGCGGAGAAGACCCGGATCGCGCCGGGAACCGGACTGGCCGGCCGGGTCGTGGCGAGCCTCAAGCCGGTCTGGATCTCCGACGTCAACGCGGAACCAGGCTCTTGCCCAGCGGCGCAGACGGCGGATATCGGCATCGGGGCCGGTTTCGCGTTACCCGTCGTCGTCGGCAGTCGCGTCGCGGCCGTCCTCGAGTTCTATTCCGAGCACCCGAGCGACCCGGACGAGCATGTCCTGGAGACGATGGTCCAGGCGGGGACGCATCTGGGCCGCGTCTTCGAACGGCAGTGGGCCGAGGCGGCGCTGCGGGAAAACACCAGGTCGCTGAAGGCCAAGGTCGCGGAGCTGGAACGGGCGCAAGTCGAGCTGGCGAGCCGGAGCGCCGAACTGATGGAACTCACGGCGAGGTTGCGCCTGGCCCGGGACGAAGCCGACGCCGCGAACCGGGCGAAGTCCGAGTTTCTTGCCACCATCAGCCACGAACTGCGCACGCCCTTGAACGCGATCATCGGCTTCTCCGAGATCATGAAGGATCAGATGTTCGGGCCGATGGGAGTCGTCCACTACCACGAATACTCGGAGGACATCCATAGCGCCGGGAAACACCTGCTGGACCTCGTGAACGACGTCCTGGACTTGTCCAAAGTCGAATCCGGAACGGACGAGCTCCACGAGGAGATCGTCGAAGTTCCAGAGGTCATTCGTTCGACATTGACGCTGGTGCGGAAGCGGGCGGAGGCGGCCGACGTCAGTGTCGAACTGGACATGGCCGGCGATCTGCCGGCGCTGCGCGTCGACAAGCGCAAGCTGTTGCAGATCCTGGTCAACCTGTTGTCCAACGCGGTCAAATTCACCGATCGCGGCGGCAAGGCCACGCTGCGGGCCTGGTCCGGGCAGGACAGCGGGTTCGTATTCCAGGTCGTCGACAACGGGGTCGGCATCGCGCCCGAGGATATCCCGAAGGCGCTCTCGAGATTCGGCCAGATCGACGGCTCGTTGAGCCGCAAGCACCAGGGGACCGGGCTCGGCCTGCCGCTGAGCAAGGCCCTCGTGGAGCAACACGGCGGAACCTTGGACCTGCAGAGCAAAGTCGGCGTCGGGACGACGGTCACCGTGCGCATCCCGGCCGCGCGAATTCTGACGTCGCGGGCGGCGGGCTACGGCCTCGGCGGTGTGGCGAAGGCGGGTTAGTGTCCGTTTGGAAACCCAGGCGGCTCCGCGCCTTCCCGTTATTCGGGGCGTTGCGGGTGAGTTGCGGGGACACAATACTTAATTGAAGCTGCCGCTTAGGCGCACGTGCCCCTATCCCACCACCGGATGCCGCTCGCGCGGCTTGGCGGCGGGGCGGTCGGCCCTCGACCTCGCCGGCAGGACTTCGCGCATCGACGGACCTCGCCTCGACTGCCGTTGCCGCACCAAGATCAGCGCAGGATGTCCCCGGCGCGCCAGCGCCGGCCGTTTGTGCTATAGAACCGCCGATGACCGCCGCCGCCCCGGACCGCAGGCGGGCCTTCATCCAGGCGCTGCCGAAGGCCGAGCTGCATGTGCACGTCGAAGGCACGCTCGAGCCCGACCTGATGTTCCGTCTCGCCCAGCGCAACGGCGTGCGCCTGCGCCACGGCTCGGTCGAGGAGTTGCGCGCGGCCTACCGCTTCGACGGCCTGCAATCCTTCCTCGACATCTACTACGAAGGCGCGCGCGTGCTGATCGAGGAACGCGACTTCTTCGACCTGACCTGGGCCTATCTCGAACGCATGGCGGCGGAGAACGTCCGTCATGTCGAAATATTCTTCGACCCCCAGACCCATACCGAGCGCGGCGTGCCGTTCGCGACCGTCGTCGCCGGCATCGACGGCGCCCTCGCCCGCGGCCGGGCCGAGTTCGGCATCTCGTCGCGGCTGATCCTCTGCTTCCTGCGCCATCTCAGCGCCGAGGCGGCGCTGCGCACCCTCGACGACGCGCTGCCGCACAAGGCGGCGATCGCCGCCGTCGGGCTCGATTCCTCGGAGCTCGGCCACCCGCCGGCAAAGTTCGCGGCGGTCTTCGAGCGCGCCCGGCGCGAAGGCTTGCGCGCGGTCGCCCATGCCGGCGAGGAAGGCCCGCCCGACTACATCTGGCAGGCGATCGACCTGTTGAAAGTCAGCCGCATCGACCACGGCGTGCGCTGCCCCGAAGACCCGCGCCTCGTCGCGCGCCTCGCCGAAACGCGCCTGCCCCTGACCGTTTGTCCGCTCTCAAACGTCCGCCTGGGCGTCTTCGACCGCCTCGCCGACCACAACCTGAAGCGACTCCTGGACCTCGGCCTGTGCGTCACCGTCAATTCCGACGACCCGGCCTATTTCGGCGGCTATCTCGGCGAGAATCTGTTTCAGACGCAAGCCGCGCTCGGCCTGTCCGAGGACGACGTCTGCCGGCTCGTGCGCAACGGCTTCGAGGCGAGCTTCCTCGACGCCGCCGAGAAATCGGCCCGCCTGCACGAGGTGGATACGGCCGCCGCCCGCTTCCGCGCGGCCGCGCCCGGCTGATCCTTGCGCCGCCCGCCGCCCGGCGCTATGACGGGAGGCGCGGGAGGCCGGGGGTTCAGGCGGCATGACTGCCCGCCTTTCTCGCCGGAGTAGATCGGCCGCGCATGCTGCTGACAGCGATCCTCGGACTCGTGCTGCTGCTGCTGGCGGTCGGCGTCGCGGGCGCCGTCCTCGGCCGCCGGCCGGCCGGCAACGCCGTCGTTCACGGCGCCAGCCTGGCCGCCTGCGCCGGGCTCCTCGCTCTCGCCCTGGCGCGGCTGCTGGCGGGGACGGGCGACGGCGACGAGTCGGCGCTGGTGCTGCCGCTCGGCCTGCCGTGGATCGGGGCGCATCTGCGGCTCGACGCGCTGTCCGCGTATTTCCTCGCCGTCGTCAATCTGGGCGGCGCCGCCGCCAGCCTGTTCGGGCTCGGCTACGGGCGCCACGAGCCGGAGCCGGAACGGGTGCTCCCTTTCTTCCCGGTTTATCTCGCCGGCATGAACCTCGTGCTGCTCGCCGACGACGCCTTCGTCTTCCTGCTGTCCTGGGAGTTCATGTCGCTCGCCTCGTGGCTGCTGGTCATGGCCCGCCACCGCGAAACCGGCAACGCCCATGCCGGCTTCGTCTATCTCGTCATGGCGGGGTTCGGCACGCTCGCCCTGCTGCTCGCCTTCGGCGTGCTCGCCGGGGCCGACGGCGGCTACAGCTTCGACGCCATCCGCCTGGGCGCGCTCCCGCCCGGCCTCGCCGCCCTGGTCCTCGCCCTGACCCTGCTCGGCGCCGGGTCGAAGGCCGGCATCGTGCCGCTGCACGTCTGGCTGCCGCTCGCCCATCCGGCCGCGCCCAGCCACGTCTCGGCGCTGATGAGCGGCGTCATGACCAAGGTCGCCGTTTACGCCCTGCTGCGCATCGTCTTCGACCTGCTCGGCGACCCGCAATGGTGGTGGGGCGCGATCGTGCTGGCGCTCGGCGGCGCCACGTCCGCCCTCGGCGTGCTCTACGCCCTGATGCAGCACGACCTGAAACGTCTCCTCGCCTACCACACGGTCGAGAACATCGGGATCATCTATATCGGCATCGGCCTCGCCTTGGCGTTCCAGGCCAACGGCATGACCGCGGCGGCGGCGCTCGCCCTGACCGCGGCGCTGTTCCACGTGTTCAATCATTCGGTGTTCAAGAGCCTGCTGTTCTTCGGCGCCGGCGCCGTGCTCGTCGCCACCGGCGAGCGCGACATGGAGAAGCTGGGCGGGCTGATCCATCGCATGAAGCTGACCGCCTTCGCCTTCCTCGTCGGCGCCGCGGCGATCTCGGCGCTGCCGCCGCTCAACGGCTTCGTCTCCGAATGGCTGACCCTGCAGGCGATTCTGGTCAGCCCCGACCTGCCGCAATGGGCGCTGAAGTTCCTGGTGCCGGCGACCGGCGCGCTGCTCGCCCTCTCGGCCGCGCTCGCGGCGACTTGCTTCGTCAAGGCCTTCGGCATCGTTTTCCTCGGCCGCCCCCGCTCGGCGGCGGCCGCGACGGCGGTCGAGGTCGACCGCTGGTCGCTCGCCGCCATGTTCGTCCTGGCCGGGCTGTGCGGACTGGCCGGCGTGCTGCCGGGCGGCGTCATCGCGGCGCTCGCGCCGGCGGTGACGCAGCTCGTCGCGGCCGCGCCGCCCGCCGCCGACTGGTTGTTCCTGGTGCCGGTCGCGCCCGTGCGCAGCTCGTACAGCGGGCTGGTGCTGTTCGTCGCCGTCGCGGTCGTGGCCTGGCTCGCCGTCCGTCTGATCCACGGCGCCGCCTCGCGCGCGCTGCGGCGGGGCGCCGCCTGGGACTGCGGTTTCCCCGACCCGAGCCCGGCCACCCAGTACAGCGCCGACAGTTTCGCCCAGCCGATCCGTCGCGTCTTCGGCACGGCGGTGTTCCGGGCGGCCGAGGCGGTCGACATGCCGGCGCCGGGCGAGCTGCGGCCGGCGCGCCTGGCGGTGACCCTGCACGACCCGATCTGGGAGACGCTGTACCGGCCGAGCGCCGCCCTGGTGGACGCCATCGCCGATCGCCTCAACCGCTTCCAGTTCCTCACCATCCGCCGCTATCTGACGCTCGTGTTCGCGGCGCTCGTCCTCCTGCTCGCGGCGGTCGCGCTGTGGCGGTAATCAACGACCTCCTGGTCCAGGCGGCGCAGATGGCGCTCGTGCTCGTGCTGGCGCCGGGGCTGACCGGCCTCGTGCGCAAGACCAAGGCGCGGCTGATGCGCCGGCGCGGCGCCTCGGTCGTGCAGCCCTACCGCGACCTCCTGCGCCTGCTGCGCAAGGAGGCGGTGCTGGCGGCGAACGCCTCGTGGCTGTTCCGCGTCACCCCCTACCTCGTCTTCGCCGCCGTTTGGGTCGCCGCCGCCCTGGTGCCGACCTTCGCGATCGGCCTGTTGCTCGGCCCGGCCGCCGACGTCATCGCCATCGTCGCGCTGCTCGGCAGCGCGCGCTTCTTCCTGGCCCTCGCCGGCCTCGACGTCGGCACCAGCTTCGGCGGCATCGGGTCGAGCCGCGAGATGATGATCGCCTCGCTCGCCGAGCCGGCGATGCTGATGATCGTGTTCACCCTGTCGCTGCTCGCCGGCACGACCTCGCTCGCCTCGATCGCCGACTTCATTCTTGGCCACGACGTCGGCCTGCGCGTCTCGCTCGGCCTGGCGCTGGTCGGGCTGGTGATGGTGGCGCTCGCCGAGAACGCGCGCATCCCGGTCGACAACCCGGCGACGCATCTCGAGCTGACCATGGTGCACGAGGCCATGGTGCTCGAATATTCCGGCCGCCACCTGGCGCTGATCGAGGCCGCCGCGGCCGTCAAGCTGCTGCTCTATCTCTCGCTGCTCGCCTGCCTGTTCGTCCCCTGGGGCATGGCCGGACCCGGCGACGGGGCGGTCGACCATCTCCTCGGCCTCGCCGGCTACGTCGGCAAGCTGGCGGTCGGCGGCGTGCTCCTGGCGCTGGTGGAGACGGGCATCGCCAAGATGCGCGTGTTCCGGGTCAGCGAATTCCTCGGCGGCGCGCTGCTGCTCGGGCTGCTCGGCACGCTGCTGCTGTTCGTCTCGCGGAGCTTCTGATGCACGGGCTGCTGTTCGACCTCGCGCACCTGCTCGCCGGCATGATGCTGGTGATCAGCTTCATGCTGCTCTATCAGCGCGCCATGTTCGGCGTGCTCAACACCTTCGCGCTGCACGCGATGGTGCTGGCGGCGGCGGTCGCCTGCCAGGCGCTCCTGCAGGACGCCCCGCACCTCTACATCACCGCCGGAATCGCGTTCGCCTTCAAGGGCCTGATCATTCCGCTGGCGCTGCACCGCATCGTCCAGCGCCTCGAGATCCACCGCTCGGTCGAGACCGTGATCGGCGTCGGGCCGACGATGCTGGTCGGCGTGGGCTTGGTCGCGCTCGCCGTGCTCGTCGTGCTGCCGGTGACGGCGCGCTCCGCCCCGCTCGCCGCCGAGGACCTGGCCTTCGCGCTCTCGGTGATCCTGCTCGGGCTGCTGATGATGATCACGCGGCGCAACGCGGTGACCCAGGTGGTCGGCTTCATGTCGCTGGAGAACGGCCTGATCCTGGCCGCCGCCGGGGTCAAGGGCATGCCGCTCGTCGTCGAAATCAGCATCGCTTTCTCGGTGCTCATCGCCTTCATCGTCTTCGGCGTGTTCCTGTTCCGCATCCGCGAGCGCTTCGACACGCTCGACGTCCATTACCTGGAAAACTTCCGGGGCGAGCGGCGATGAGCGATCCGGGCGCCATCGCCCTCTGGGCCGTCCTCGGCGTGCCGGTCGCGGCGGCGGCGGTGCTGGCGCTGCCGCTCGGCTACCGCCTGGGGGCGCGGCTCAACACGCTGGCGGCGTTGCTCACCTTCCTCGCGGCCGTCGCCCTGATCGGCGCGCGGCCGGCGCCGGGCGTCTATCTCCAGGTCGACGACTTCAGCCTCTACCTCGTGGTGCTGACCACCTTCGTCGGCTTCACGACGGCCGTGTTCAGCGCCAGCTACATCGACCACGAGCTCGATGTCGGCAATCTGACTCCGGCCTATGTGCGCTTCTATCACGCCATGTACCAGGTGCTGATCTTCGCCATGGTGCTGGCGCTGACCGCCAACAACATCGGGCTGATGTGGGTGGCGATCGAGGTGGCGACGCTGACCACCGTGCTGATGGTCGGCATCTATCGCACCCACGAGGCGATCGAGGCGGCGTGGAAGTACTTCATCCTCGGCAGCGTCGGCATCGCGCTCGCGCTGTTCGGCACGATCCTCGTCTATTTCGCGGCGCAGCCGACGGTGGGCGAAGGCACCGACGCCATGGCCTGGACGACGTTGGTCGCCCGCGCCGGCGAATTCGACCCGGCGGTGCTCAACCTGGCCTTCGTCTTCCTGCTGCTCGGCTACGGTACGAAGGTCGGGCTGGCGCCGCTGCACGCCTGGCTGCCGGACGCCCACGCCGAAGGCCCGACGCCGATCTCGGCCGTGCTCTCGGGCCTGCTGCTCAACGTCGCGCTCTATGCCGTGCTGCGCTTCAAGATGCTGCTCGCGGCGAACGGCGAAGCCTTTGCCCCCGGGCCGCTGATGGTGACGATGGGCCTGTCGTCGTTGCTGTTCGCGGCGTTCATGCTGTACCGGCGGCGCGACATCAAGCGCTTCTTCGCCTATTCGTCGATCGAGCACATGGGCATCATCGCCTTCGCCTTCGGCATGGGCGGGCCGCTCGCCAACTTCGCCGGGCTCCTGCATATGACCATGCATAGCCTGACCAAGTCGGCGATCTTCTTCGCCGTCGGCCACATCGCGCAGGTCAAGGGCACGCAGAAGATCGCCGACATCGGCGGGCTGACCGCCAGCCACCCGCTGCTCGGCTGGGGGCTCGTGCTCGGCGTCGTGGCGATCGCCGGCCTGCCGCCGCTCGGCATCTTCATGAGCGAGTTCCTGGTGGTCAGCTCGACCTTCGCCCGCGAACCGCTGCTGGCGCTGCCGCTGGTCGCCGGGCTGCTGGTCGGCGTCGGGGCGATGGTGCTGCGCGTGCAGGCGTTGGCCTTCGGCGCGCCGCGCGGCGGCATGGCGCCAACCCGCGCCTCGTACGCGCCGCTGTTTGCGCATCTCGGGCTGGTGGCGGCCGCCGGCCTCTATCTGCCGGCGCCGCTGGTCGCGTGGTTCCAGCACGTCGCCGGGTTGTTGGGCTGAGCAAGAGTTGAACGTCGGGACACGAAAATCTTCCCTCTCGCCCCTCACCCTGAGGAGCCGCCGCCAGGCGGCGTCTCGAAGGGGTGGGAGAGGGACCGAGGGTGAGGGGACGCCGCCGCCGGGCGGCCCCGCCGAAGTCTCGCTTGCGCGCGGACGCGCGCGACCCCTCACCCATACCCTCTCCCACAAGGGGAAAGGGATTTTCCCTTACCCGCGTCGGCGCGCCGGCACAGGAGCATGGCGATGACGCAGCCGGCCCCGACGCTTCTCGAATTTCTCGCCGGCGGCGCGCGCGTGGCGGCGCATGCGCCGTGGCCGCGCGTCGTCCTCGACCCGGCCGGCTGGGGCGCCCTGATCGACCGGCTCGGCGACGCCGATTGGCCGCTGCTCGGCCTGTGGGGCGACGCCGGCGCGGTCCATGTCGCGCTGCGCGACGAGGCGACCGGCGAGCACGCCGTGGCGACGCTCCCGTGCCCGGACGGCCGTTTCCCTTCGCTCGCCGAGGCGCGGCCGGGCGCGATCCGCCTCGAGCGCGCCGCGCGCGACCTGTTTGGCCTCGTCCCGGAAGGCCTGGCCGACGCGCGGCCGTGGCTCGACCACGGGCGCTGGCCGCTGCGCGCGCCGCTCGGGCGCGCGCCCGTGCCCGCGGCGCCGCAGCCGCCCGCCTACGCCTTCCTTGCCGCCGAAGGCGAGGGACTGCACCAGATCCCGGTCGGGCCGGTGCATGCCGGAATCATCGAGCCGGGGCATTTCCGCTTCCACGCCAACGGCGAGACCGTGGTGCGGCTGGAGGCGCGGCTCGGCTACGTCCACAAGGGCATCGAGGGGCTGATGGCCGGCGCCTCGGTCGAGCGCGCAGGCCGGCTGGCCGGCCGCGTCTCGGGCGACAGCACGGTGGCCTACGCGCTCGCCTTCGCCCGCGCGGTCGAGGCGGCGACCGGCGCCGCGCCGCCGGACCGCGCCCATTGGCTGCGCGCGCTCATGGCCGAACTCGAGCGCCTGGCCAATCATTTCGGCGACATCGGCGCGATCTGCAACGATGCGTCGTTTTCGCTCATGCACGCCCATTGCGGCGTGCTGCGCGAGCGCGTGCTGCAGGCGGCCGACGCCTGCTTCGGCCACCGCCTGATGATGGACCGCGTCGTGCCCGGCGGCGTCGCCGGCGATCTCGACGGCGCCGGGCGGGAGCGCCTGCGCCGCCTCATGGGCGAGCTGCGTGGCCGATTCCGCGAGCTGGTCGATCTCTACGACAACACAGCGTCGCTGCTCGACCGCACGGTCGGCACCGGCGTCGTCTCGGCCGACCTCGCCCATCGCTTCGCCGCCGGCGGCTTCGTCGGACGGGCCTCGTCGCGCGGCTTCGACGCCCGGCGCAGCCCCGGCTACCCGCCCTATGACGAGCTCGACTTCGAAGTGCCGGTGCTCGCCGACGGCGACGTCAACGCCCGCGTCTGGGTGCGCATCCGCGAGGCCGAGCAGAGCCTGGCGCTGGTCGAACAGATCGTGGACCGCCTGCCGGCGGGGCCGGTGCTGGCGGAGCTTCCGGCGCGCGGCCCCGGCGAAGGCGTCGCCCTGGTCGAAGGCTTCCGCGGCGATGTCCTGGTATGGCTGCGGCTCGACGCCGGCGGCCGGGTCGAACGCTGCCACCCGCGCGACCCGTCCTGGTTCCAGTGGCCGCTGTTGGAGGCGGCGATCGACGGCAACATCGTTGCCGACTTTCCGCTGTGCAACAAGTCGTTCAACTGCTCCTATTCGGGACACGATCTCTGATGCGCAAGATCCTGCTCGAAGGTCTGTGGCGCCGCCCGTTCACGACGCCCGCCCCGGCGCCGGGCGAAGCCGCGGCGGCCGAGCTCGGGGCGCGGCTCGCGGCGGCGGCGCGGGCGCGGCTCGGCCGCAGCCTGGCGGTCCGCGCGGTCGATGCCGGCTCGTGCAACGGCTGCGAGCTGGAGATGCACGCCCTCAACAACCCGGTCTACGACCTCGAGCGTTTCGGCATCCGCTTCGTCGCCTCGCCGCGCCATGCCGACGTGCTGCTCGTGACCGGGCCGGTCACGGCCAATATGCGCGAGGCCCTGGCCCGCACCTACGCCGCGACGCCCGACCCGAAATGGGTGGTCGCGGTCGGCGACTGCGCGCTCGACGGCGGCATCTTCGCGGGCGGCTACGCCTGCGTCGGCGGCGTCGGCGGCGTCGGCGCGGTCGTGCCGGTCGATCTGCACATCCGCGGCTGCCCGCCCTCGCCGCAAGCGCTCCTCGAAGGGCTGTTGGCGCTGCTCGACGCCGTCGCCGCGCCGGCCGGTGGCTAGTTTTTCAGGCCGAACAGCGGGCGCAGGCGCACGCCCAGCCACGTCCCCGGGATCGCGCACAGGATCCACAGCCAGCCATGCAGGCTGGTCGAGGCGACGCCGCTGAAGAAGGCGCCAATGTTGCAGCCGTAGGACAGCCGCGCCCCATAGCCCATGAGCAGGCCGCCGATCAGCGCGGCGGCCAGCGAGCGCGGCGGCACGCGGACGACCGGCGCGAACCGCCCGGCCAGCCCGGCGGCGGTCAGCGCGCCGAGCACGATGCCGATGTCCATGATCGACGTCGTGTCGCGGAAGACGCTCCGGCCCAGCGCGGCGCCGGGAAACCCGCCGGCCCAAAATGCACTGGTCGCCGGGTCCCAGCCGAGCGCGGCGGCCGCCTTGGCGCCCCACAGGGTGAACGCCCAGGTGATCGACCACGGGTGGCCGGCGATCAGCAGCGTGACCCAGTTCAGCAGCGCCAGCAGACCGGCGCCGAGCAGCAACGGCCACGGCCCGGCGAGCAGCCGCCGCCAGGTGAGCCCGTCCCACAGCTTCCGGGCCTCGACGCCGCGCGCCCACAGGCGCAAGCCGAGCCACAGCAATAGCAATACGCCGAGCTGCGCTGCCACCGCCGCCGGCCAGCCCCAGAGGCCGGCGAACGAGACGCTGCCCCAGCTCGGCGCCGCCGCCCAGCGGGCCAGATCGAGGCTGCCGAGGAAGCCGCCGGCGCAGAAGGCGACGAGCGTCGCCACCATGCGGACGCTGCCGCCGCCCACGGTATAGAGCGTGCCCGAGCCGCAGCCCCCGGCGAGCTGCATGCCGAGGCCGAAGACGAAGCTGCCGACGGCGACCTGCACGCCGACCGGCGCGACGGCGCCGGCGACGCCCTGGCCGAAGACCTGGCCCTGCGCCAGCACCGGCGCGAACAGCAGGGTCGCCGCGCCCAGCATGACGAGCTGCGCGCTGACGCCCGAGACGTCGCGGCGCAGAATCGCGTTGCGGTAGGCCGAGGTGAAGCCGAAGGCGGCGTGATAGAGG
>JBBECF010000077.1:31507-33589 GCA_040881945.1 Dongiaceae bacterium
CCGCCGTGATCGAGCTGACCCAGACGGCCTGCCAGTTCCTCGAATCCGAGGACGGCGTCGAACGCGGCTTCACGACGACCAAGAAGGCGGACTGCGACGCGATCAACGCCGCCACCGGCGCCGAGCGCCTGGCCGCGGCGACCGTCCTCGAGCTCAAGCCCGGCAAATACATCTTCCGCGTGACCAACCGGGACGTGCCCTACGAGCTCGGCTTCTGGCTGCGCGAGCGCGACTACGACTGGAGGAATCCGCTGCACAAGCTGACCAAGCTCAGCGTCTCCGGCGGCGGCCTTCTGAGCGGCGTCACCAAGGACTACGAGGCGGAGCTGGCGCCGGGCGAATACCTCTACTCCTGTCCGCTCAACACGACGCCGGACTACCTGCTGATCGTCACCGGCGGCTGAGGCGAACGTCCCCGCCGCGCCCCGGCGCGCAAGCTCGATGCGATCTTCGGGAAAATCGCCGCGCCGGCGGCGGCGACGGCATCCTCGACCACCCGTGTTTCGCGCGCCGGACATGGCTAAGGAGCCGTGACCGGGCCGGTTCGCTCCGGGCGCTCCAGGTCGCGCTCGAACAGGCGATAGCGGCTCGCCGCGGCTCGGGCATCGGCCTGCTCGATGAGGCGCGCCGCCGAGCCCTCCGCGGGCAGCGTACCGAGGAGCGCGTCGTAGACCTCGTTGTCGTAATAGTCGTCGGGGTGGATTTCGAGCCACATGCGGACCCGGTTGCTGTCGCCCCACGGCAGGTCCAGAGCCACCGACTCATCGGGCATCAGGCGGGTGTCCGAACGCTCCACCCAGCGGCCGGCGGTAAAGGCGACGACCCTGCGGATGACGCGCGACACCGCCGTGTCGGGCCGCGGCCTGCCCGCGGCGTCGAGGGCGACCGCGCGCATCGCGACGCTGGGCGTGATGTAGGTGGGAAAGGCGTGGCCGACGCCGCTGTTGGTCAGGGTGAAGCGCGCCTTCCGCGCATCGGCGCCGAAATCCGCCGTCAGCCCGGAAGTTACCATCGCGGGATCGTGAATTCCGCGCCACAGGTGCCGGCGGTCCGGCATGTGGCAACCCTGGCAGGTGATGCCGCGGGCCGACGCCGGGCTGGTCCGCCATTCCGCGTAGGTGTTCTGCAAGGGCTTGCCGTTGACGGCCGCGGCCTGCGGGAATTGGTGGCAGGTACCGCAGAACTCCGACGCCTCGAAGTCCGCCGTCCGGAAGACGCCGCCATGGGGAGCGTCGACGCCGCCCGGACCGGTCGCCCCGGTCTCGCGGTCGGGCGGGCCGAAGCGGCGGTGGCCGCGCAGGTGGCATCCGGCGCAACCGTTACCGGCGGCCGCGAGACCCTGGCCGGCGGGACTATGGGCCTCGTTCCGGGCCCGTGCCGCCTCGAAAGCCAGCCTCTGCTCCGCCAGCGGCGCGTGACACGCCATGCAGCCGGCGGCCTGCGCCGCGTCGAAGGTCAGAAGCTGCCCCACCAGCCCCGGCGAGAAGGCTTGCGCGTGCAGCGAGGTTCGCCATTCTTCGTACCGGTCGGCGTGGCAGGTGCCGCAAGCCTCGGGCGCCAGGGATCGCTCGCTCTCGCTCCAGTTTTGCGGCGCGGAGCCCTGCTCGGCGAGCGGCAGGCGCCAGTAGTCGTCGGGAAGGACGTGGCCCTGCTGGCCGCCCGCGAGCCCCGTTGCGGCGGCGCCCGCCAAGCCGACACCCACGAGGACCAGAATCCCATACGTCGAACGCCAAACCCGCGTGCCGGCGCGGGCGGGCCGGGCCCGGCGGACGCGCCGCCCACCAAGCCCGGCGAGCCGGCGAGGCAGCAAGATCATCGGCCGTGGTATGAGCGCCGTGATTCGTTGCCGCCGGACGGTTAGTAGGTCTTCTTCGCTGCGCAGGGGTTCGCCGCGCACGGATTCGCCGCCGCGCAGGGGTTCGCTGCCGCGCACGGATTCGCGGCCGCGCAGGGGTTGGCCGCGGCGCAGGGGTTCCCGGCGCTCGGGATGATCGTCGCGGCGCAGGGGTTGGCCGCCGCGCAGGGGTTGGCCGCGGCGCAAGGATTCACCGCCGCGGCGCAAGGATTCACCGCCGCGGCGCA
>JBBECF010000078.1:0-5374 GCA_040881945.1 Dongiaceae bacterium
AGGGGCGCGTCTCGAAGGACGCAATGACGCGGGTGCAGTACATTCACAGGCTCTGAGCGGCGGACGGTCCCTACCGCTTCGGGTAGAGGCGGGTGACGTGGCCCATCTTGCGGCCCGGCCGCGCCTCGGCCTTGCCGTAAAGGTGCAGCTTGGCCGTCGGCTCGGCCAGGATCTCGCGCCACGCCGCCACCTCGTCGCCGAGCAGGTTCTTCATGACCGCGTCGGAATGGCGCTCGGTCGAGCCCAGCGGCAGGCCGCAGACGGCGCGCACGAACTGCTCGAACTGGCTGGTGACGCAGGCGTCGATGGTCCAATGCCCGGAGTTGTGCGGCCGTGGCGCCAGCTCGTTGACCAGCACCTCGCCGGCCGCGGTGACGAACATCTCGACCGCGAGCAGCCCGACCAGGCCGAGCGCCTCGGCGACGTGGCGGGCGATCGCCTCGGCCTTCATCGCCGCCGCCGGCGCCACCCGCGCCGGCGCGATGGTGGTGTCGAGGATGTGCTGGCGGTGCTGGTTCTCGACCGGCGGATAGACCAGGCAGTGGCCGTCGACGCCGCGCGCCACGATCACCGAAATCTCATGGGTGAAATCGACGAAGGCCTCGAGGATGGCGATGGCGCCGCCCGTCCGCGCCCAGGCCGCGGCCAGGTCGGTCTCGGCCTCGATGCGGATCTGGTCCTTGCCGTCGTAGCCGAAGCGCGCCGATTTGAGCACGCAAGGCCGGCCGACGGCGCGCACCGCCCGCTCCAGCCCCTCGCTCCGGGTCACCTCCATGTAGCGCGTCGTGGCCACCTGGATGCCGGCCAGGTAGTCCTTCTCGCGCAGCCGGTCCTGGGCGAGGTGCAGCACGCGCGGCGCCGGCCGCATCGGCCGGCGCTCGGCGAGGAACTCGGCGGCGGCGTGCGGGATGTTCTCGAACTCGAAGGTCACGACATCGACCGCCTCGGCGAAGGCGGCCAGCGCCGCGTGGTCGTCGTAATCGGCGACCGTGGCGGCGGCCGTCACCTGGGCCGCCGGGCTGTCCGCCTCCGGGCAGAAGACGTGGGTGCGAAACCCGAGCCGCGCCGCCGCCAGCGCCGTCATGCGGCCGAGCTGGCCGCCGCCCAACATGCCGATGACGGCGCCGGGGGCGAAGCTCTGGCCGTGGTCCGCGCTCATCGTCCTTGTCGGGGCCTGGCCGGGGGCCGCGCTCAGGCGCCGGCCGGCGTGTCGGCGACCGCCGCCGTCTGCTTCTCGCGCCAGCGGTCGAGCGCCTCGGCCAGGCGCTCGTCGCTGAGCGCCAGCACGGCGACGGCGAGCAGCGCCGCGTTGATCGCGCCGGCCTTGCCGATGGCCAGGGTGCCCACCGGCACGCCGCCCGGCATCTGCACGATCGACAGCAGGCTGTCGAGGCCGCTGAGCGCCCGGCTTTCCACCGGCACGCCGAACACCGGTAGCGGCGTCACCGCCGCCAGCATGCCGGGCAGGTGGGCGGCGCCGCCGGCGCCGGCGATGACCACCTTCAGGCCGCGGCCGCGCGCCGATTCGGCGTAGGCGACCAGGCGCCGCGGCGTGCGGTGGGCCGAGACGATCCGCGTCTCGTGCGGAACGCCCAACGCGTCCAGAATCTCGGCGGCATGGCGCATGGTCTCCCAGTCCGACTGGCTGCCCATGACGATGCCGACGACCGGCGGGCCCGATTGCATATGCTGCCTGGCTCCCTCGTCCCTCGACAGGCTCGGGATGAGGAGGGCGTGGCTGCCCTCATGCCTCAAGCCTGTCGCAAGGAGGGCACGGATTATAGGTGGCGCCGGCCCTGGCGCAAGCCGCCGCCGGCAACGGCGCAAGGCCCGTCCAATACACAAAATATTAACCTTATGAATTATAATGGGGCGAATTTGCCAGGCGCCGCTTGTACCCGCATAGTTGCGGCCGGCGCCGACATCGGGCGAGGCGGACGGTAGGGAATGCGGATCACCGACACGATGCCCGCCGGCGCCGCCGGCGCTCGCAGCGGGGCGCGGCCGGCGGCCAAGGCGGAGGCCGCGGGCGGGCGCGCCGCGGCCGACTCGGTCACGGTGATGGGCCTCGCCGAGGCGGAGCTTTCGCCCGGCGTCCGCGCCGCGCTCTTGACCTTGATGGAGGAGGTCGAGCGGCTGCGCCGCGAGCTGCAGCAATCGCACCGCCGCGTCGAGCATCTCGAGCGCCTAGCCGACCAGGACAGCCTGCTGCCGCTGGCCAACCGGCGGGCGTTCCTGCGCGAGCTGTCGCGCACGATGTCCTTCGTCGAGCGCTACGGCACGGCGGGCAGCGTCCTCTACTTCGATGTCAACGACCTGAAAACGATCAACGACACCCACGGCCACGCCGCCGGCGACGCCGCGCTGCACCGGATCGCAACCATCCTCGCCGAGAACCTGCGCGGCTCGGACTTCGTCGCCCGCCTCGGCGGCGACGAGTTCGGCGTCATCCTCGCCCAGGCCGACCAGGCGGCGGCGCAGGAGAAGGCGGCCGGGCTGGTCGCGCTGATCGCCGCCGCGCCGCTGACCTGGCAGGGCAACGCGATCCCGCTCTCCGTCGCCGTCGGCATCCATTCCCTGACCGCGGCGGGCGGGCCGGACGCGGCCCTGCACGCCGCCGACCGGGCGATGTACAGCGACAAGCTCCGCGTCGCTCGCCTCGGCGAAGCCTCC
Organism: Dongiaceae bacterium; assembly: GCA_040881945.1. Classification (GTDB taxonomy): domain Bacteria; phylum Pseudomonadota; class Alphaproteobacteria; order Dongiales; family Dongiaceae; genus JBBECF01. The sequence continues at coordinate 2,674 of JBBECF010000078.1, forward strand.
GGCGAAGCCAGGGCCGGCGCGGCGGCGACCGCCGATCCGCCGCCGGTCAGGCGATGATGTCGGGCAACAGCTTGCTTTCGAGCTGCGCGATCTGATCCTTCAGCAGCAGCTTGCGCTTCTTCATCCGCTGCAGCCGGAGCTGGTCGAACGGCGCCCGTTCCGCCAATCGAGCGATCACGTCGTCGAGATCGCGATGCTCGCTGCGCAACTCCTCGATCTCGCGGCGCAATTCTTCTTGACTCTGCATCCCCGCACGATCAGACGCGATCCTTGATTGAATAGTACCAGACTTCGGCGTCGCCGTCATGAAGCGCGACGGCGGCCTTGCGGCCGGGGGCGGATTTGCCGACACTCGTGCCCGCGAACGGCGGACCTCGAGAGGAACGAACCCATGCCAGCGGTCAAGCGCATCGGCATCCTGACCAGCGGCGGCGACTGCGCCGGCCTCAATGCGGTGATCCGCGCCGTCGTGCACCGCGCCACCGACGCCTATGGCTGGCAGGTGATCGGCATCCGCAACGGCACGGCCGGGCTGCTCGCGCGCCCGGTCGAGTCCGAGGAGCTCGGCCTCACGGTGGTCACCGGCAACATCCTGCGCATGGGCGGCACCATCCTCGGCACCACCAACAAGGGCGACCCCTTCGCCTATCCGACGCGCGACGGCCATCTGGTCGACCGGTCGGACGAGGTCGTCGAGGGCTATCGCGAACTTAAGCTCGACGCGCTGATCGGCGTCGGCGGCGACGGCAGCCTGCGCATCCTGCGCGACCTGGCGCGCAAGGGCGGCTTCGGGCTGGTCGCCATCCCCAAGACCATCGACAACGACCTCGGCCTGACCGAGGTGTCGATCGGCCACGAGACCGCCGTCGTGACCGCCACCGCGGCGCTCGACCATCTGCAGCCGACGGCGGCCAGCCACAGCCGCGTCATGGTGCTCGAGGTCATGGGCCGGGACGCCGGCCACATCGCGTTGACCGCCGGAATCGCGGGCGGCGCCGACGTCATCCTGATCCCGGAGATCCCCTACAGCTTCGAGCGCATCGCGGGGCATATCGAGCGCCTGAAGAAGCGCGGCCGCAACTTCGCCCTCGTCGTCGTCGCCGAGGCGGTGAAGACGGAATCGGGCGACCAGCTCCTGACCGCCCATGTCGGCGGTCAGCCGACCTATGGCGGCATCGGCCATTACGTCGGCGAGCATATCACCCGGCTTACCGGCGCCGAGACGCGCGTGACCGTGCTCGGCCATGTCCAGCGCGGCGGCACGCCGGAGCCGCGCGACCGACTGCTCGCCTCGGTGTTCGGCGTTTACGCGGTGGACCTGATTGCGGCCGGCCGGTTCGACCGCATGGTCGCCTGGCAGAACCGCCAGGTCGTCGACGTGCCGATCGCCCAGGCCATCGCCCATTACCAGGCCGTCGACCCCGACGGGCCGCTGGCGCGCACCGCGCGCGGCCTCGGCATCTGTCTCGGCGATTGAGCAGGGGCGGCCGGGCAGCGATGGCGGAGGCGCGGCCAAGCTCATTCTGGGACTTCTCCCTGGAGGTCTATGCCAGGCCCGGCGTTGCGCCGGCCTGTCTGGGGCTGCAGGACCGCCTTGGGGTCGACGTCAACCTGCTGCTGCTGTGCTGCTGGGCCGGGGCGAGCGGCCGGCTGCTGTCGGCGGACGGGCTGGCGGCGGCGCTCGCCGCCGCGCGGCCGTGGCAGGACGACGCCGTGCGCCCGTTGCGCGCCCTGCACCGGCGCCTGAAGGCCGGGGTCCCGGCCGTGCCCGCCGCCCGCCTCGAGGGGTTGCGTCGGCGCCTCGCCGATCTGGAGCTGGAGGCCGAGCGAATCGAACAGGACGTGATCGCCGCCGCTTTGCCGGCGGCGCCGCCTCGCCTCGCTTGCGCTCCGGCGCAGCGGGCCGGACCGGCCGACGCGGCGGCCGCGGTCGCCAACCTGCGCGGCTATCTGGCGCTGCTCGGCCTCGCGCCCGAGCCCGACGACGTCGCCGACCTGACGGCGCTGGTCGCGGCCTGCTTTCCGGCGGGCGCCGGCGGCGCGCTCAGCTTCGCCGCTTGCGGCTGACCGCGCGCCGCGGCCGCGTCGTCGTCGCGGTGGGCGGTTCGCCCCAGCGCCTGACCGTGCCGGTGTCGAGGCCGAACAGGTCGGCGATGCGCCCGACGCTGTGGTCGATCATCTCCTCGATCGACTGCGGCTCGGCGTACAGCGCCGGCGCCGGCGGCGCCACGATCGCCCCCATCTCCGACAGCGCCAGCATGGTCCGCAGGTGGCCGCTGTGCAGCGGCGTCTCGCGCACCATCAGGACCAGCCGGCGGCGCTCCTTCAGGGTCACGTCGGCGGCGCGCGTCAGCAAATTCGAGGTCGCGCCGGTCGCGATCTCGGCCATGCTGCGCACCGAGCAGGGCGCGACGATCATGCCGATCGTCGGGAACGAGCCGCTGGCGATCGCCGCCCCGACATCGCTCACCTTATAGCAGACATCGGCCAGCGCCCGCACCTCGGCGACCTTGAGGTCGGTCTCGTAGGCCAGCGTAAGCTCGGCCGCCTTGGTCATGACCAGGTGGGTCTCCACCGGCAGGGCCTTGAGGGCGCGCAGCAGACGGACCCCGTAGAGGACGCCGGAAGCCCCGCTGATGCCGACGACGAGCCGGTCCCGGCGGCTCATGGCCGCCCGGCGCCGGCGGGCGGCGTCCGGCTG
>JBBECF010000079.1:0-33152 GCA_040881945.1 Dongiaceae bacterium
TCAGGACTCGGCGGCGTCGGCGGCGTCTTCGGTCGACGGGCCGCCGTCCATCATGGCGCCGGCGACGAGGCCGGCGTTCTGCCGGATCGCCGCCTCGATGGCCTCGGCGACCGCCGGGTTCTCGCGCAGGAACTGCTTGGCGTTCTCGCGCCCCTGGCCGATGCGCTGGCCGCCATGGGAGAACCAGGCGCCGGACTTCTCGACCACCCCGGCGGCGACCCCGAGGTCGACCAGCTCGCCGGTCTTGGAGATGCCTTCGCCGTACATGATGTCGAACTCGACCACCCGGAACGGCGGCGCCAGCTTGTTCTTGACCACCTTGACCCGGGTCTGGTTGCCGACCACCGTGTCGCGGTCCTTGATCGAGCCGATGCGGCGGATGTCGAGCCGCACCGAGGCGTAGAACTTGAGCGCGTTGCCGCCGGTCGTCGTCTCCGGGTTGCCGAACATGACGCCGATCTTCATGCGGATCTGGTTGATGAAGATGACCATGCAGCGCGACCGCGAGATCGAGCCGGTGAGCTTGCGCAGCGCCTGGCTCATCAGCCGGGCGTGCAGCCCGAGGTGGGAATCGCCCATCTCGCCCTCGAGCTCGGCGCGCGGAACGAGCGCGGCGACGCTGTCGATCACCAGCACGTCGATGGCGCCGGAGCGCACCAGGGTGTCGACGATTTCCAGCGCCTGCTCGCCGGTGTCGGGCTGCGAGATCAGCAGCTCCTCGACGTTGACGCCGAGCTTGCCGGCGTAGCGCGGGTCGAGGGCGTGCTCGGCGTCGACGAAGGCGCAGGTGCCGCCCGCCTTCTGCGCCTCGGCCAGCACCTGCAGCGCCAGCGTCGTCTTGCCCGAACTCTCCGGCCCGTAGATCTCGACGACGCGGCCGCGCGGCAGGCCGCCGATGCCGAGCGCGATGTCGAGGCCGAGCGAGCCGGTCGAGACGACCTCGGTCTCGACCACCTTGTCGCGCTGGCCGAGACGCATGATCGAGCCCTTGCCGAAGGCCCGCTCGATCTGGCTGAGCGCGGCTTCGAGGGCCCTTCCCTTGTCCATCATATCCTTGTCGACGAGGCGCAATGGGGTCTGCGACATGCCCGGATTCCCTTTATTTCACGGCGTTGGAGGGCTTGCAACGCGCATGATTGTACATGCTTTGTTCTCACATGCAAGCGAAAAATGGACCGAAACGAGAACGGCCGGCCGGTCGGCGTTTCAGGCCCCGCCGTCGCGCATCACTTCCTTCACCTTGCCGGCGAGCTGCTTCAGGCTGAAGGGCTTGGGCAGGAAGTGGATATCGGCGCTTTCGTCGAGCCGGCGGCGGAACGAATCCTCGGCATACCCGGAAATGAAGATCACCTTCATGTCGGGGCGCCGCGCCCGCACCTCGCGGATCAGCGTCGGCCCGTCCATCTGCGGCATGACGACGTCGGTGATCAGCAGGTCGATCGTCTTGCTCTTGTCGTTGATGATCTCGAGCGCGGATTCGCCGCTGCGCGCCTCGAGCACGTCATAGCCCTTGTTGCGCAGCGCCCGGGCGCCGAACACGCGCACCGCGTCCTCGTCCTCGACCAGCAGCACGGTGCCGACGCCGGTGAGGTCGCCGCCGGTCTCGGCGGCCGGCGCCCTTGCCGTCTCGGCGCCGGGCGCGGCGGCGTGGCGCGGCAGGTAGATGGCGAAGGCGGCGCCGGCCCCGGGCCGGCTGTCGACGAAGACGAAGCCGCCGGTCTGCTTGACGATGCCGTACACCGTGGCGAGGCCGAGGCCGGTGCCCGAGCCGACCTCCTTGGTCGAGAAGAACGGCTCGAAGATGCGGTCCATGATCTGCGGCTCGATGCCGCTGCCGGTGTCGGCGACCTCGATCTTGACGTAGTCGCCGGGCGGCATGGTCTCGGCGCCGCGAACGATCGGCTGCTCGAGCGTCAGGTTGCCGGTGCGGACGGTCAACGTGCCGCCGCCGGCCATGGCGTCGCGGGCGTTCACGGCGAGGTTGATGATGACCTGTTCGAGCTGTCCCTGGTCGACGCGCACCGGGGCCACGTCGCGGCCGTGGATCATTTCCAGCTCGATGTTCTCGCCGATCAGCCGGCGCAACAGGTGGGTCAACTCGGCCAGCACGTCGGTGATGCTGAGCACCCGCGGCTGCAGCGTCTGCTGGCGCGAGAAGGCGAGGAGCTGGCGCACCAGATTGGCGGCGCGGTTGGCGTTCTGCTTGATCTGCATGAGGTCGGCGAAGGACTGGTCGCCGGCCCGATGGCGCAGCAGCAAGAGATCGCAGAAGCCGATCATCGCCGTCAGCAGGTTGTTGAAGTCGTGGGCGATGCCGCCGGCGAGCTGGCCGACGGCCTGCATCTTCTGCGACTGCGCGAACTGCGTCTCCAGCCGCTTCTGCTCGGTCGTCTCGATGAAGTGGACGATCAGCCCGGACGGCGCGCCAGCGCCGTCGACGCGGCGCGAGGCGTACAGCGTGGCCACCCGGCCGGCCGGTCCGCTCAGGCGGACCTCGAAGGGGCGGCCACTGTCGCGTCCGGCCATGACGTCGTCGAACCGCTGGCGCACGGCGTCGCCTTCGCCTTCGTGGGTAAGGTCGACGAGCGGCACGCCCAGCAGCCGGTCGTTGTCGGCGAGCGCGCGGAACGCGGTGTTGCATTCCTCGATGCGCCCGTCGCGGTCGACGAGCGCGATGCCGAGCGGCGCCTCTTCGAAGAAACGGTGGAAACGTTCCTCGGAGACGCGCAGCGCCGCCTCCAGCTCGCGTTCACGGCTGAGGTCGTGCACCACGGAGCGGGTGCGCAAGCCGGCGCCGCTCTCGCCCGGCACCGCCTCCTGGCGGATGTAGGCCTGGAAGCGGCGTCCCAGCGGCCCGCACAGGGCGACCTCGCCGTTCAGGGCCGACTGGCCGGAGCCGAAGGGATCGTAGGCCGCGGTCCCCGGCGGCGGCGGCGTCGCCAGCATCCGGTGCAGGCGGTAGCGGCCGTCGGCGATGTCCTCGCGGGTGAGGCCGAGCCAGGCCGCCAGCGTGGCGTTGACGAAGAGGAAGCGGCCCTCCTCGTCCACCGAATAGAAGCCGATCGGCGCGTATTCCACCAGGTCGGTGAAGCGTTCCTGCTCCTGGCGGATGATCTGTTCGACCTGCCGGCGCGGCGTGATGTCCTCCACGCCCCACAGCACGGTTCCCGGCCGGCCGGTCAGCGGAAAGGCGGTCACGTCGCGCCATTCGACCTCGCCGGCGGGCGAGCGCACCGGCAGCTCGAGACGCCCCGCCACGCCCAGGACCGCCTGGGCGGCGAGGCGGGCGAGCCGGCCGGCCTCGGCCGCGCCGCCGGCGAGCCGGGGGCCTAGCGCCGCCGCGACCGGCGCCGCGCCGGGGCCGAACATGGCGGTGCAGGCCGCGTTGGCGTAGAGCACCGCGCCGTTCGGCCCGACGATCTGGTGCGCGGTCGGCAGCGCGTCGAGGCTGCCGGCGAAGATGTCGCGCCGCCGGCGCGGCCACAAGGATGCGAGCCCGCCGGCCGGGCGCGCCCCGCTTTCGGATTGCCGCCGTCCCATGGCGGTCATTATGCGCGTTCCCAACGCCGCGACGTCAATCAATTCGGTCGGCTGCCGGCGCGACCGCGCCCCTTCAGTCGCATCACGTAGCCGATGACCTGGGCGACCGCCCGGTAGTGTTCGGCCGGGACTTCCGCGTCGATCTCGACGGCGGCGTGGAGGCCGCGGGCAAGCGGCGGGTTCTCGACCACCGGCACGTCATGCTCCTCGGCCAACTCGCGGATGCGCCGGGCCAGGTGGTCGACGCCCTTGGCGGTGACCCGCGGCGCCGACATGGTGGCGGGATCGTATTTCAAGGCGACGGCGTAATGGGTCGGGTTGGTGATGACCACGTCGGCCTCGGGCACCGCCGCCATCATCCGCCGCCGCGCCCGTTCCATGCGGATCCGGCGCAGCCGGCTCTTGACGATCGGATCGCCTTCCGATTGCCGGAACTCGTCCTTCAGCTCCTGCCGGCTCATGCGCAGCTTCTTCAGAAGCTCGAACTTCTGATAGAGGAAGTCGAGGATGGCGATCAACGTCATCACCGCCAGCACGCCGACCAGCACGCGCACCGCCAAGACCTTGATGTGGTCCAGGAGCTGGGCCGCTTCGACCGTCACCAGGTTGGCAAGGTCGCCCATCGCCGGCCACAGCAGCATGGTCGCGACCGCGCCGACGATGGCGACCTTCGCCAATCCCTTGATGAATTCCGTCGTCGTGCGCAACGAGAACAGCCGCTTGGCGCCGGCGAGCGGCGAGACGCGATCGAGCTGTGGCCGGATGCGCTCGGTCGACGCCAGCAGCCCATGCTGCAGCACGCCGGCCGCCAAGGCCGCCGCGACGAGGACGCCGAGCGGCACCAGGCAGGCGCGCACCAGATCGCGGATCGTCGCGATCAGCACCGCGCGCAGGTCGTTCGCGCCGGTTGGGATGGTCTCGGTCGCGGCGAGGAACGGCGTCAGGGCGCGCCCGATGTCGGCCAGCATGGCCGGCGCGAACACGGTGACGACCACGGTCGCGGCGAGGATCATGAACCAATGGTTGACCTCGCGCGAGCTGGCGACCTGCCCCTTCTGGCGCGCCTCGTCGATCCGCCGTTGCGTCGGTTCTTCGGTCCGTTGCGAGTCTTCGCCTGCCTCGGCCATGGGCTCAGGGGGCGCCGAACAGGCCCGACATCGTGACCTCGAAGCGGTCGAGGAACCACATCATGCCGACCGAAAGACTGAGCAGCAGAACCATCAGGCCGAGCAGGATCTGCAACGGCATGGCGACGAAGAAGATCTGTATCTGCGGCATCAGCCGGGCGATCAGGCCGATGCCGAGATTGAAGATCAGCCCGACCAGGATGAAGGGCGCGGCGATCTGCACGGCGAGCGTGAAGCTGGCGGAAACGACGCGCGTCATCATGTCGGCCATGTCGCCGGCCTGCGGCAGCGCGCCGGGCAGGAACGTGCCGTAGCTGTCGAGCAGGCCGCGCAGCAAGAAGTGGTGCAGGTCGGTGGCGAAGATCAGCACGACCCCGAGCGCCATGAACATGTTGCCGGCGATGGAGCCCTGCTGCGCGGTGGCGGGGTCGTTGATCAGGGCGTTGGCAAGATTGATCTCGAAGGCGATGATCATGCCGGCGGTCTGCAGCCCGACCAGGAGCAGCCGGGCGGCGGTGCCGATGAAGAGCCCGACCACGATCTCGCCGCCGAGCACGAGCAGCAGCCGCGTGGGCGAATCCGGCAGCGGCGGCAGCACGGCCGCGACCAGCGGCGTCAGCACGAAGGCCAGCACCAGCGCCACCATCAGCCGAACGCGCGGCGGGACATAGGCCTCGCCGAAGCCGGGCAACAGCATCGCGGCGCTGCCGACGCGGGCGAACACCAGCAGGAAGGCGAACACGCCGGTCGACAATATTTGCTCGAGCATGACGCTTCCCGTCGAACCGGCGCGGTGCCGCGCCCTAGGGCGCTAGCCGCCCCCGGCGATGCGCGCCATCAGCCGTTCGGTGAAACCGGACAGCGTCGCCAGCATGAAGGGCATGAACAGCAGCAACGAACCGAAGATGGCGAGGATCTTGGGGATGAAGGTCAGGGTCATTTCCTGGATCTGGGTGAGCGCCTGCACGAGCGAGACGACCAGCCCGACGACCAGCGCCAGCAGCATCACCGGCGCCCCGATCTGAATCATGACGACGATCGCCTCGCGGGCGATGCCGAGGACGTCGGCCTCGTTCATCGGCGGCTCCCCTTGCCCGGACCGCCGCTAGATCGGCATGCGCAGGATGTCCTGATAGGCCTGGATCACCCGGTCGCGCACCGCCACCACCGTCTGCAACGCCACCTCGGCGTTGGTCACGGCCGTCACGACGTCGGCGAGCTCGGCCTTGCCGGCGACGGCCTGGAGGCTCGCCCGCTCGCCCGCGCGCCCGGCGGCGACCGTGTCGTCGGCGACGCCGCGCAGCAGCTCGGCGAAGCCGGGCGCCGTCGGCCGCGCCTCCGCGCCCGGTGCGCCCATGGCGCGGGCGGCGCTGTTGTAGGCGGCGATGGCGCTGTTGAAACTCACGGGCATGACTTTCTCCTCCCCGTCTCGCGGGGCCGTTTGTTGCGGTCTAACGCAGGATGTCGATGGTTCGCTGCAGCAGCGTGCGCGACGATTCGATGACCTTGAGATTGGCTTCGTAGCTGCGCTGCGCCTCGCGCATGTCGGTCATCTCGATCAGCGTGTTGACGTTGGGCAGCCTGACGTAGCCGTTGGCGTCGGCGGCCGGGTGGCTGGGTTGGTAGCGCATCTCGAAGTCGCTGCGGTCGACGCCGATGCGCCCGATCCGTACCGTCTCCAGGCCGAGGCTGCGGTCGAGCGCGTTGCGGAACGAGACCACCTTGCGGCGATAGGGCTCGCCGTCCGGCGTCGCCGCCAGGGAATTGGCATTGGCCAGGTTCTCCGCGATCACGCGCAGGCGCACCCCTTGCGCCCGCATGCCGGCGGCCGAGATGTGCAGCGCATCGACCAGGTCCATGGGCGCACTCCTTAGAACGATTCCGCTCGCCGCGAACAAGGGCGCGGCGACCCGCCGGACGCTCAGCTCTGGCTGCGGCCGAGCGCCACCTTGATCATGTCGATATGCTTGCGGTAGAGGTTCGTGACCAACTGGTAATCCACCTGCGTCTCCGCGACCTTCATGAGCTGCTCCTCGAGCACCACGCCGTTGCCGCTCGGGGTGGTCTCGTAACGGCTGCGCTGCGCGGCGTCGCGGAACGGCTGCGGCTGCGCGCCGCCGCCGAGATGCGCAGCGTGGGTGCGCGTTGCCGTCACTGTCCCGGTGTCCCGCAGCGACCGACGAAAATCCAGGGGCGCGAGGTCGCGCGCCGCGAAATCCGGCGTGTCGGCGTTGGCGATGTTGTGCGCCAGCACCTCCTGGCGCTGCGACAGCCAGGACATCCGCCGCGTCAGCATCTCGAATAGAGGGATCTTGCTGAGGTCCATCCGCGATCCGGCGCTGCCCAGAAAGGGCGACCGGAAGGCGGCCGCCGCTGCCGGACAGGAGTATCGGAGCGCCTTGTTAAGAAGCGGTAAACGCGCTAAATACGTCCAGACAGCCTGCGGCAAAGGGTCGGCGGCGGTCAGGCCAGGTAGGGGGGCGGAGACATGCTCTATTTGACGCGCAAGATCGGCGAGTCGGTGATCATTAACGACAACATCGAAGTGACGGTCATCGAGGTCCGCGGCAAGTCGATCAAGCTGGGGTTCACCTTCCCGCCGGAGGCGAGCGTGCTCAGGCGCGAGATCCACGAGCGCATCCAGGCCGAAAACCGCGCCGCCATGGGGGCCGGCCAGCAACTGGTCGAAGCGCTCGCCCGCAAGTTGAACCCCTAGAGTCCTGCCCCCATCCTTAGGGGGCGCGGCAGCGCGGCGTGGCGCGCTTAAACCTTCCTTAAGCATGTTTGCGTCAGGATCGGGGCTTCCCCGATGGCGGACGTGCCCAGCCTTGCCGGACATCGATACCCAGACACCAGGCGCCCTGCCGTCCGACGGCCCCCGCCCCGGAGCGGCGGAGCCCGGCCCGGACATCGCGGTCGCGCTGCGCTACGACCCGCGCCGGGCGGCAACCCCGCGCGTCGTGGCGTCGGGCCGCGGCGCGGTCGCCGAGCAGATCCTCGCCGCCGCCTTCGCCGCCGGTGTGCGCGTGCGCGCGGACGCCGACCTGGCCGAAATCCTGGCCGCGGTCGACGTCGACAGCGAGATTCCGCTCGAGGCCCTGGCCGCCGTCGCCGAGATCCTGTCCTACGTCTATCGCGCCAACGGCGCGCCGCCGCCGGCCGACACCGGCACGACACGATGAGCGCCGCGACCGAACAGACCCGGGCGGCGATCGAGCGGCTGTCCGGCCTGGTCGAGGCCACGCGCCGGCTGGTCGCGGACGGCCATCTGGTCGACCTGCACACGCTGGAATCGCGCATCGACGAGGTCTGCGGCACGTTGCGCACGCTGCCCGAAGCGGCGGCCGGCGAGATCAAGGCGACCCTGGTGGCGCTGATCGACGACCTCAACCGGCTCGACCAGGCGATCCGGCGCAGCCACGCGGAGACCGCCGAGCACCTGGCGGGGACCTCCGCCCGGCGCCGCGCCACGGCCGCCTACGGGGCGCCGGACGCCAAGCCGGAACGGCGCTAGGGCCACGCTCCCCCGACATGGACTTCGACCTTTACCTCCGCTTCGTGGTGGCGCTCGTCTTCGTGCTGGCGCTGATCGGGGTCGTTGCCTGGCTGCTGCGCCGCTTCGGCCTGGCCGGCCGACTGGCCGCCAGCGCCGGCAAGCAGCGCCGCCTGCGCGTCGTCGAAGTCGCCCCGCTCGACGGCAAGCACCGCCTCGTCCTGATGCGCCGCGACGAGGTCGAGCATCTGCTGTTGATCGGCACCGGCGCCGACCTGGTGATCGAGACCGGCATCCGCCGGCCGCCGGCCGCCGAAGCGGAGGCGGGCGCATGACCGGGAGACTGCAACGATCGGCGCGACGCGTGGCGCTCGCCGCCCTGTTGCTCGGCGCGTCCGTCCTGCCGGCAGCGGCGCAATCGCTGACCCTCGACCTCGGCGCCGAGGGATCGACGACCGGCCGCATCGTCGAGCTGATCGCGCTCATGACGGTGCTCAGCCTGGCGCCGGGCATCCTGGTCATGGTCACGTCCTTCACCCGGATCATCGTCGTCCTGTCGTTCCTCCGCAGCGCGCTCGGCGTGCAGCAGACGCCGCCCAACATCGTCATGGTGAGTCTCGCGTTGTTCCTCACCGGATTCATCATGGCGCCGGTCCTGGAGCGCTCGTACGACGACGGCATCGCCCCGCTGATCGCCGAGGAGATCGACCAGGGCGAGGCCTTCGAGCGGACCATGGCGCCGCTGCACGGCTTCATGATCGCGCAGGTGCGGCCGCAGGACCTGGAGCTGTTCCTCGACATCGGCAATGCCGGCGCGGTGGCGACGCCCGAGGCGACGCCGCTCAGCGCCCTCATCCCGGCCTTCATGATCAGCGAGCTCCGCCGCGCCTTCGAGATCGGGTTTCTGTTGTTCGTGCCGTTCCTGATCATCGACATGGTGGTCGCGTCGGTGCTCATGTCGATGGGCATGATGATGCTGCCGCCGGTGATAATCTCGCTGCCGTTCAAGCTGATCTTCTTCGTGCTCGTCGACGGCTGGTACCTGGTGACCGGCAGCCTGGTGCGCAGCTTCGGCACAGGATAGTCCGTCCGGGAATTACGGGGACACAATACTTAATTCGCGGAAGCGGTCGCCCAGGGCCACCAATTAAGTATTGTGTCCCCGAAACTCTGTGCGGGCGTCACCGACTTTGGTGCACGGCAGCCCCCCCCGGCCAAGGGTTGGCCTTGCCAATGCCCGTCGATCGCGGCAATCTCAGCCTCAACAAGCCGGTCATCCGGTGGATGTCGGGTTAACTGCGTTCGCTGGGGGCAGACTCTGACGGAGGAGGCGAACCATGGCCATGTATCTCACGCGCTTCAGCTACACGCCCGAGACGTGGGCGCGCATGATCGAAAAACCCGAGGATCGACGCAAGGCCGCCCGTTCGTACATCGAGTCGGTGGGTGGAAAGCTGCACGGGTTCTGGTACGCCTTCGGCGAGCACGATGGCTGGAATCTGTGGGAGGCACCGGACAACGTGTCGATGGCAGCTGTCGCGCTTGCCATCGGTTCGGGAGGCGCGCTCAGTTCGCTCGAGACCACCGTCCTCCTCAGCGTCGAGGAGCTGATGGAAGCCCTCGGGAAGGCGAAGTCGGTCCGGTATCGCCCGCCGGGAGCGTAGACCGCCCGAGAGCGTAGTACCGCGGTCCGGGGGCGTACTACCAAGTCCTCGTGAACGAGACTCACGTAGGGGATTCCCACTGAGGGAAACGAAACGTCGGAATCGCCACACTAGCGTTCGCCGATCCGCGCCTCGATCCAGGCGAGCGCTTCGGCGACCGTTGCGACCGCCGGCGGACCGTCGTGCGGCGGCGGGCGCTTCAAGAGGATCACCGGCAGGCCGAGCGCGCGCGCCGCGGCGATCTTGCCGTAGGTGGCCTCGCCGCCGCTGTTCTTGGCGATCACGACGTCGATGCGGTTCTCCTCCAGCAGGCATAACTCCGCCGCGGCCGAGAACGGCCCACGGCCGAGGATGACCGCGTAGTCGGCGAGCGGCAGCCGCCCCGCCGGCGCCTCGACCAGCCGCACCAGGAACCACACGCCGGTCGCCGTGCCGAACGGCTGCAACTGCGACGACCCGACCGTGAGGAACGCGCGCGCGCCGTGCTCCGGCACCGCCGCCGCGGCGGCGTCCAGCGTCGCCACCTCGATCCAGCAGTCGTCGGGGTCGCGCCGCCACGGCGGCCGCTCCAGGCGCAGCAGCGGCACCCGCGCCGAGCCCGCGGCGATCGCGGCGTGGCGGCTGATCTGCGTCGCGAATGGGTGCGTGGCGTCGATCGCGAGCCCGATGCGCTCGGCCCGCAGATACTCGGTCAGGCCGGTCACGCCGCCGAAGCCGCCGACCCGCACGCCGCCGGGCAACGGGGCCGGGTCCTTGGTGCGCCCGGCGAGCGAGACGATCGCCTCGATTCCGGGACGCTCCGCCAGCGCCACGGCCAGGGCCGCCGCTTCGGCCGTGCCGCCGAGGATGAGGACGCGGGAACGAGTCATCGGTTATCAGTCATCAGTCATCAGTTTTCAGATTCGGACTGATGACTGACGACTGACGACTGACGACTAAACGGCGCCCGCCCGATCAACGCGCCCTCGCGATCGAAGATCATGACCTCGACCGCGACGCCCGCGCCGGCGACCTCGGCGGCGCGCGCCCGTGCTTCGGCGGCGATGCGGTCGGCGAGCGGCAGGCCGGCGGCCCGGGCCTCGGCCAGGATCTCGCCGGCGGCGGCGGCGCGGCGCGCCCGGTCGAGCAGGTCGGGCGGCGCGCCGAGCGCGCCCAGGGCGCCGGCCAGCGCCTCGGGGTCGACCTGGCTGCGGCCCGAATGCAAATCGAGATGGCCGGCCGCCAGCTTCGAGATCTTGGCGAAGCCGCCGGCCAGCGTCACCCGCTTCACGGGATGGCGGCGCAGGTATTTCAACGTGCCGCCGGCGAAGTCGCCCATGTCGATGACGCCGATCTCCGGCAGGTCGTAGAGCCGCCGCACCCCCGCTTCGGACGTCGATCCGGTGCAGGCCGCGACATGCGCCAGGCCGCTGGCGCGGGCGACGTCGATGCCGCGGTGGATCGAGGCGATCCAGGCCGAGCAGGAATAGGGATGCACGACGCCGGTGGTGCCGAGCACCGACAGCCCGCCGACGATGCCGAGCTTGGCGTTCCAGGTGTGCCGCGCTATCTCCGCGCCGCCGGGAATGGCGACCGTGATCTCGACGTCGCCGGCGGCGCCATTGGCGGCGGCGATGCGCGCGATCGCCTCGGCCATCATCCGGCGCGGCGCCGGGTTGATCGCCGGCTCGCCGACGGCGAGCGCCAGGCCGGGCCGGGTCACCGTTCCGATGCCCTCGCCGGCGCGGAAGGTGACGCCGCCGCCCGGCTCGCCGAGGCGAACCGTACTGAGGATCAGCGCGCCATGGGTCACGTCCGGATCGTCGCCGGCGTCCTTGACGATGCCCGCGGTCGCGCCGCCGTCCGCCAGTTCCTTGCGCGCCAAGGCAAAACTCGGCCGCTCGCCCTTCGGCAGGACGATCTCGACCGGGTCGGGGAACTCGCCGGTCAACAATGCCGTATAGGCGGCCGCAGCCGCGGCGGTGGCGCAGGCCCCCGTCGTCCAGCCGCGGCGCAGCTTCCCCTCGGGCTTGCGGCTCATGGCGCGATTGTAAGGGCGCGAGTCTCGATTTGACTAGTCGGCCGCCCCGTTTGTTCCGACAATGCGGCATGCAGGGTCTTCGATTTCCCGCCTTCGAGCCGGGCTGGGTCTGGCTCGCCGGCGCCGGCCCGGGCGATCCGGGGCTGCTGACGCTGCTCGCCGCGCACGCGCTGCGCCACGCCGACGTCGTCGTTTACGACGCGCTCGTCTCTCCGGCGGTGCTCGCCCAGGCCGGGCCCGGCGCGGCGCTCGAATACGCCGGGAAACGCGGCGGCAGGCCGTCGCCGCGCCAGCCGGACATCTCGCTCCGATTGGTCAGGCTGGCGCGCGAGGGGCGGCGCGTGTTGCGCCTCAAGGGCGGCGACCCGTTCGTCTTCGGGCGCGGCGGCGAGGAGGCCCTGGCCCTGGTCGCCGCCGGGGTGCCGTTCCGCGTCGTGCCCGGGATCAGCGCCGGCATCGGCGGTCTCGCCTATGCCGGGATCCCGGTCACCCACCGCGACATCAATTCGGCCGTCACCTTCGTCACCGGCCACGACGCCGCCGGCGCCGTGCCCGAGCAGGTGGACTGGTCGGCGCTGGCGCGCGGCTCGCCGGTGCTGGTGATCTACATGGCGTTGAAGCACCTCGAGACGATCGCCGGCCGCCTGCTCGCCGCCGGCCGGCGCGCCGACGAGCCGGTCGCCGTCGTCAGCCGCGCCACGACGCCCGAACAGCGCGTCCTCGAGACCACGCTCGGCGCCTGCGCCGCCGCGGCGGCGGCCGGCGGCCTCGAGCCGCCCGCCCTGGTCGTGGTCGGCGAAGTCGTGCGGCTGCGCGCCGCCCTCGACTGGCTCGGCGCCATCGACGGGCGCGCGCCGGTTACGGACCCACTCGGCCGGCAGAGAAAGACCCGGGCCGACTGAGAGGCTGCGAATGAATGTTGGATCGGCATTGTGCGTGCTTCGACAGGCTCAGCAAGAGGATCTTTCTTTGTGCCACGAAGATTTCCCCTCATCCTGAGCCTGTCGAAGGACGCAACGGCGCGGATGCAATACTTTCACAGGCTCTGAATGGCGATCGCGGGGCCCCCCGGGCTGATCGTTTCCGCGCCCGCCTCGGGCAGCGGCAAGACCGTGGTTACGCTCGGCCTGCTGCGCGCCCTGCGCCATGCCGGCGTCGCCGTCGCCTCGTTCAAGGTCGGGCCTGACTACATCGATCCCGCCTACCACGCCGCCGCCAGCTTCCGGCCCTGCTACAACCTCGACCCCTGGGCGATGCGCCCGGCGACCTTGGCGGGGTTGCTCGGGCGAATGCAGGACGACGCGGCGCTGATCGTCGGCGAGGGCGTCATGGGCCTGTTCGACGGCGCCGGCGACGGCACCGGCTCGACCGCCGACCTGGCGGCGCTGACCGGCTTTCCCGTCCTGCTCGTCGTCGACGTGCGCGGCCAGGGGGCGTCGGCCGCGGCGCTGCTGCGCGGCTTCGCCGGCCACCGCGCCGACGTGGCCGTCGCCGGCGTCCTGTTCAACCGCGTCGGCGGCCCCGGCCACGGCGAGCTCCTGCGCCGCGCGGTCGCGCCGCTCGGGCTCCCCGTACTCGGCTGCCTGCCGCGCGATCCGGCGCTGGCCCTGCCGGAACGCCATCTCGGCCTCGTCCAGGCGGGCGAGCGCCCCGACCTCGACGCCTTCCTCGACGGCGCCGCCGCGCTGGTCGCCCGCGAAGTCGATCTGGGCGCGCTGCGCGCCCTGGCGCGGCCGATGCGAACGCTCCCCGGCGCGGCGGCGGACCGGACCGCGCTGCCGCCGCTCGGCCAGCGCGTCGCGGTCGCCCGCGACACCGCCTTCGCCTTCGCCTATCCGGCGCTGCTCGAAGGCTGGCGCGCGGCCGGCGCCGAGCTGTCCTGGTTCTCGCCCCTGGCCGACGAGGCGCCGGCGGCGGACGCCGACGCGGTCTATCTGCCCGGCGGCTATCCCGAGCTGCACGCCGGCCGGCTCGCCGGCAACCGCCGCTTCCTCGCCGGGCTGCGCGCCGCCGCCGCGCGCGGCGCGACGGTGTTCGGCGAATGCGGCGGCTACATGGTTCTCGGCGCCGGGCTGATCGACGGCGACGGCGCGCGCCACGCCATGGCCGGCCTGCTGCCGCTCGAAGCGTCGTTCGCCGAGCGCCGGCTGCGGCTCGGCTATCGCCGCGCCCGGCTGGTCGGGGGCTGCGCCCTGGGGCCGGCCGGCGCCGCGTTCCGAGGGCACGAGTTCCACTACGCCACGGTCCTGGACGAAGGCGCGGGCGAGAAGCTGTTCGACTGCCGCGATTCGCTCGGCCGCGACCTCGGGCCCGGCGGCCGGCGGCGCGGATCGGTGCTTGGCTCGTTCGTCCACCTGATCGACCGCGCGGATGCCGCCTTGCCTCGGGCGGCGAACTGGGGCAATGTTCGTTAAGTCGCCGAGGCCGGCGATGCGATGGGTTGGGGAACTCATGTTGAAGTCGTTGCTGTTGGCGAAGAACCGCAATGCGGAAGCCGCCGAGCGCGCCGCCGCCGTGGTGCCGGCCTTGCTGGCGGTCATATTGGGCGTGGCCATTCTCTGGGGCGTCGGCCTCGCCGGGCCGAGCCTGCTGCACAACGCCGCCCACGACACGCGCCACGCGCAAGTCTTCCCCTGTCATTGACGGCGGCGCTCCGTTGTTCCGCCGCATGCTGTTCGCCGCCGCGCTCGCCGGGCTGATCGCCGGCGTCTTCGCGACCGCGGCGCAAACCGTCCGGGTCATTCCGATCATCCTCGAGGCGGAGACCTACGAGACCGCGGCGCCTGCCGACCATGACCCGGCGCAGGCGACGGCCGCCGCGGAGGCGTGGGCGCCGGGCGACGGCGTCGAGCGCATGGCCTTCACGCTCGTCACCAACGTGCTGTCGGGCGTCGGCTTCGCGCTGCTGCTCGCCGCCGGCTTCGCGCTCGCCGGCGGGGCGGATTGGCGCCGCGGCCTCTATTGGGGCGCGGCCGGCTTCGTCGCCTTCACGCTCGCGCCGGCGATCGGCCTGCCGCCGGAGATCCCGGGGGCCGAAGCGGCGCCGCTCGCCGACCGGCAGTTGTGGTGGCTCGGCACGGTGGTGGCGACCGGCGGCGGGCTGGCGCTGATTTTCCTCTCGCGCAAGGCGGCCTGGGTCGCGGTCGGCGTCGGCCTGATCGTGCTGCCGCATCTGATCGGGGCGCCGCAGCCGGCGGCCCATGGCGGCCTCGCGCCCGACAGCCTGGCGCGCGACTTCGTCGTCGCCGCCCTGGTCACCAGCTTCCTGTTCTGGCTCGTGCTCGGCGCCTCCGCCGGCTTCTTCTACAAGCGCTTCGCCGCCGCCAGCTTGCGATAACCCGCCCGCAGCGCCGCGGTCAGCGGTCCGACGCCGCCGTCGCCGACCGGCCGGCCGTCGATCGAGCCGAGCGGCAGGACCTCGATCAGGCTGTTGGTGAGGAAGGCTTCGGCGGCGGCGGCGAGGGCGGCGGTGTCGATCGGCGTCTCGCGTACCTCGATGCCGCGCCCGCGCGCCAGCTCGAGCACGGTCGCGCGCGCGATCCCGGGCAGGGCGCCTTCCCGCGGCGGCGGGGTGAGCAGCGCGCCGCCCGCGACGACGAACAGATTCCCACGGGCGCCGCCGGCGAGTCGCCCGGCGGTGTTGCGCAGGATCGCCTCGTCGCAGCCGCGCGCCCGCGCCTCGGCGGCGGCCAGCACGTTGTCGAGATAGCCGAGCGTCTTCAACGTCGCGCTCGGGGAATGTTCGTTGCGCGGCGCACCGGCGAGGCAGGCGCGGACCGCGCCCGTATCGCCCTCGCCGGCATAAGGCACTGCCGTGATGAGCAGCGTCGGCCGCGGCTCGGGCGGCGGCGCCAGGCCGCGCGGCCCCGGCCCGCGCGTCAGCGTGATGCGCAGGCCTGCGTCGGTAAGGCCGTTGGCGCGCAGCGTCGCCGAAACGGCGTCTGCCAGCGCCGCCACCGCCATCGGCAGCGGAATGGCGATGGCGGCGGCCCCGGCCGCGAGCCGCGCCAGATGCGCGTCCAGTCGGAACAGTGCGCCGCCATAGGCGCGCAGGGTCTCGAACAGCCCGTCGCCGAGCAGCAGGCCGCGGTCGGCCGGATCGATGCGCGCCGCGCCTGAGTTCACCAGCGCGCCGTTGAGGAAGACCGTGCTCATGGCGTGACTTCCGGCGGCGCCGGGCTACAGCCACTCGTCCTGCACCGTGAAATAGGCATAGGCGGCGCGCTGGTACAGACGGCGCAGGGCGGGGAAGGGAAAGCGCGGCAGCTTCGCGCCGAGCAGCGGGCCGAAATCGCCGTCGCGCCCGCCGAGGCGCTCGGCGAGCAGCCGGCCGCACAGCGTCGCCAGGGCGACCCCGCTGCCCATATAAGCGAGCGCATAATGGATCGTCGGATCGTCGGTCGTGCCGACATGCGGGTTGCGGTCGTAGGACAGGCACACCCAGCCGCGCCAGAAATACTCGACCTCGACCCGGGCGAGCGCCGGAAACATCTCGCCCAACCGGCGCTGCAGCCAGGCCTTGTTGCGGCGGTTGGCGGCCGGTGACTCGTCGATACCGCCGCGCGCCCCGAACAGCACGCGGCCGTCCGGCAGCAGCCGGAAATAGAACAGCAGGCGCCGGCTGTCCCAGATCTTCAGGTGGGTCCGCCAGCCGGCGGCCTCGCGTTCGGCCGCGCTCAGCGGCCGCGTGACGACGATGCTGGACAGCACCGGCAGCAATCGGCCCGCGATCGCCGGATGCAGCCCGTCGTTGGTGTAGCCGTTCGTCGCGACGATCACCTGGCGGGCGCGCACCGTGCCGCCCGGCGTGGTCAATAAGTGACGGTCGCCGTCGCGTCGCCAGAAGGTCACCGGCGAGGCGCCGTGCAGCACGGCGCCGTGGCGCTGCGCCGCCCGCGCCAGGCCGCGCGCGTAGCGCAGGGCGTGCAGCCCGAAGCCCTCCCCGTGCAGCAGCGCGCCGTGCGCCTCGCGGCTCGTCAGGTAGTCGCGTTCGAGCTCGGCGCGGTCGAGCAGCCGGCTCTCGATCCCGAACAGCGCGCGCATCCGCTCCCGGCGCGCCGCCAGGACGGCGACGCGGTTCGGCTTGTGCGCCAGCTCGAGGCCGCCCTCCGGCGTCAGCTCGGCGTCGATGCCTTCCCGGGTCACGATGGCCTTGACCGTGCGCACCGCCTCGCGGCCCTGCTCGAACACGGCCCGCGCCCGCTCCGCGCCCCAGCGGCGGACCCAGGCGTCGACGTCCTCCTTGCCGACGCCGGGCGAGCAGAAGCCGCCGTTGCGCCCGCTGCAGCCCCAGGCGATCCGGTTGGCCTCGAGCACATGGGCGGCGACGCCGAAGTCGCGCGCCAGGTGATAGGCGGCGGACAGGCCGGTATAGCCGCCGCCGATGACCGCGATCTCCACCTCCATGTCGCCGGCCACCGGCGCGGCGCCGGCGACCTCATCGCCGCCGGTGGCCGCCCAGTACGACCCGACATGGGCGTCGCCCGCGCGGCTGAGATCGATCGGATTGATGGCCATGGCGCCTGCCCTCGACGGAATCCGCCGCTAAAGATATGCCCCATCCGGCGCCCCGCCGCCAGAGCGAACGCCATTTGGGTCCGGCACGGCATCGCTTTGAAAGTCGAAGCGGTTTGAGACAGGCTGGCCGCCATGGCGCGCCGAGAAACCATTACGGCGAAAGAGTATCGGTACACGGCCGTGTTCGAGCCTGCCGAAGAAGGCGGATACGTCGTGACCGTTCCTGCGCTGCCGGGTGTGGTAACCGAAGGAGATACCCTCGAGGAAGCGCGCGCAATGGCGGTCGACGCCATTCGCTGCTACTTGGAGAGCCTGCAGAAGGATGGGCTTCCCATCCCGGCCGGGGAGCGAAACGCGGGACACTGAGCGCGATCCTCAAACAGGCTGGAGTGACGATCGAGCAGTTTCTCGACCTTCTCTGACGGCGTTGCGTTCGTGCGTGGCGGGCTCCTCTTTCGCGCGGGAGGGCAGGGAATGATCTTCCGTCAGATGTTCGACGCGGACCGGTGACCCTCGATCACAACAACGCGGCGTCGCCGGAAATTCGTTCGCCGGCGCTTGGTGTCGTCCGGTAGCGCGGTAGGGTATCGACCAGGCGCAGCCAAGGCAATCGGTCGGCCGCGAAGATATGAAACTCGGGCACGAGCCTATCGGGTTCATCGAAGGCGCCGAGCATCAGGTGAATGTCGCTCGGCCAGCGCTGGTTCTCGTAACTCAAGGAGGTGCCGCAGCCGGCGCAGAAACCCCGGCGCACGCCGGGTGAGGAGACGAAATGGCGCAGGGACTCCCCCGCAATGCTTACGGCATCTCGGGAATAGCCGCACGCGGCCACGAGCGCTCCCCCGGTTGCCCGTCTGCAAGAGGCGCAGTGGCAGATCCCGATCCAGATCGGGTTCCCTTTCGCCTCGAAGCGGACGTTGCCGCACATACAGCCGCCGCGGACCGATCGAGAGGTTTCCGTCATGTCAGCCCCGCTGTGTCGATCGAGATTGGGCACGGTCGCGCCAGACATCGTGCTGCGGGCCGCGCGGGAAGTGAGCGGCAAGGGAATCGATGAACAGACGGGTCTTGGCGGGAAGGAACTTCCGGTTGGGAAACACCACATAGATGCCGAGCTCGCCGACGCTCCAGTCGTCCAGGACCGTCTTCAGCCGTCCCGCGGCGATGTGCTGCCACACGTTGAACGTCGGCTGGATGCAGATGCCGGCGCCGTCGACCGCCGCGTCGCAGAGCAGGTGATTGTGGTTGGACCGCAGGCCGTGCGCGATATTCACCCGCTTGCTCTTGCCGTCGCGCGTTAACCGCCACTCGTCGCGGGTCGGGGCCTCGCTATAATTCAGCCATCGATGCGCCTGCAAGTCGTCCGGGATTTTCGGCGTGCCGGCCCGGCGAAGATAGGCCGGCGCGGCGCACACGACGAACCTCGAGACGGCAAGGGCGTGGCGATCTATGCCGTGGCCGAGGATCTCGCGGACCGCGGGCTCGGCGACGCCCGGATGGTGGACGGCGTCGAGCGTGTCGGGCGGGCGGCGTTGCCGCGCCTCATGGGCGGGTACGATCAAATCTGGCACTGGTAGGCCCGCGCCGTTGCGGCGGCGCGCCGACGCGCCTACGATCCGAGGCGATGAGCTTCCGCGCGGGAGGGCTGGGAATGATCTTCCGTCAGATGTTCGACGCCGTGTCCGGCACCTACACCTATCTCCTGGCCAGCCGGCGCGGCGGCGAGGCGCTGATCATCGACCCCGTGCTCGACAAGGTCGCGCGCTACCTCCAGCTCCTGACCGAGCTCGACCTGCGCCTGGTGAAGGCGGTGGACACGCACCTGCACGCCGATCACGTCACCGGCCTCGCGGCCTTGCGCGACCGCACCCGCTGCGTCACGGTGATGGGCGAGCAGAGCCGGGTCGACGTGGTTTCGATGCGCGTCGCCGACGGCGATCCCATTGAAATCGAGGGCATCGCCCTCAGCGCCCTCTACACGCCGGGCCACACGGACGATTCGTACAGTTTCCTGATGGACGACCGCGTCTTCACCGGCGACACGCTGCTGATCCGCGGCACCGGGCGCACCGATTTCCAGAACGGCGATCCCGCCGCCCAGTACGACTCGATCTTCAACAAGCTGCTGCGCCTGCCCGACGACACGTTGGTCTACCCGGCGCACGACTACAAGGGCGACACCGTCAGCACGATCGGCGAGGAACGCGCCTTCAACCCGCGCCTCCGGGTCGGGTCGGTCGACGACTACGTCGCGCTGATGAACAACCTGCATCTGCCCGACCCGAAGATGATGGACGTGGCGGTGCCGGCGAACGTCCATGTCGGCCTGGCGCAGGACGAGATCGCCGCCCGCGGCTGGTCGCTGACCGCCGCGGAAGCGATCCGGCTGGTCGGCCGGCCCGATGTCGTGCTCGTCGATCTGCGCGAGAAACGCGAGCGCGAGAAGCACGGCGAGATCCGGGGCGCGCTGCACGCCGCCTATCCCGAGCTGGCGGAGAACCTGCGGCCCGGCGGCATGCTGCGCGAGCTGGCCGCCGCCACCGGCAAGCGCCTGATGTTCTACTGCGCCTTCGGCGAACGCTCGGCGATGGCCGTGCAGGCGGCGCAGGAGGCCGGCCTGACCGCCGCCGGCCACATCCAAGGCGGCCTCGACGCCTGGAAGAAGGCCGGCGGGCCGGTCGTCCCCTGAGCCGGCCGCTCGGAGCTTGTGAAAGTATTGCGTCCGCGTCGTTGCGTCCTTCGACAGGCTTGAGGCATGAGGGCAAATCTTCGTGGCACAAAGAAAGACCCTCATGGCTCTAGCCTGTCGAAGCACGCACCGCGCTGATCCAGGTCCACTCGGACCGCCGCAGAGCGATCGAATGCGATGGCCCTGGCCCGCCGGTCGTGCCTTAGGTTCGAAGTCCCGCCAAACCAACGCCCGGAACGTCCGCCTTTTCAGCCGATCATGTCTGCCTTACGCCCAACCGCAGACATGGGCGCGAGGGGCATCGGCACGTCTTCTCCTGACCCGAAGCCGACTTTCACGGGCGATGTGCCGGAAGTCCAATCCTGCTTGACCGGGCAAGCGAATGCCCCCATCCGGTATGACGTGGTCGGCTAAACCGGGGGCAGCGCTCCCGCACTCAGGAAGAGCCTTCCGAAATTCAGACGCGCATGATTTGGTCCTTGAGCGAATAGGCGATCGCCAGTACGTCCTTGCGGCTCTGCTCGTCGATTTTGTTCTTGTCGAGCGCGCCCAGGATGTCGTCGATGACGGCCATGTATTCCTCGGCGCTGATGTTCATACCGCGATGCGTCTCCGGCATGCTGCGGCCCTTGTACTGCTCCGGCCCGCCGCTGCCCGCGCCGAGAAAATTGCGCGTATGCCGCTTGACGCCGGCAACGTGCTCCGGATCGTCGCGGTAGGGCAGGAAGCGGGCCTTGACCAACGGATTGTTCATGTGCGCTTCGACGATGTCGTCCACCAGCGTTGCAATGCCTTTGGCGCCGCCGAGACGTTCGTACAGATTCTTGCTCATGCTGTCCCTCTGCTGTTGTCGACTCCGTGCAAGAAAGGCCGCGCCGATCGAGCAATCATGGAGTTCCGATTGAGGAGCCATGGATATCCTGTTGCCCGAGCTTCGGGCTGTCTAGTACACTATCTGTACCGCCGGCGATTGAATTGCGGGGCTGAAGCCCGCAGGTAAAGACATGGTTGGCGCGCTCGGCGCTGGGGTTCTCTTGCGATCAGGCGTTTTTCGAAGGGGATGGTATGATGGGTTATGGTCAATACTGTCCGCTGGCACAGGCCAGCCAGGTATTGTGTGAGCGCTGGACGCTGCTGGTCGTGCGCGAGTTGATCGCCGGCAGCACACGGTTCAATGAATTGCGACGAGGCGTGCCGCTGATGTCGCCGACGCTCCTGTCGCGGCGCCTCAAGCAGCTCGAGACGGCGGGTGTGATTCGGCGCCGGCGTACCAACAAGGACATATCCTACGAGCTCACCCGGGCCGGTGAGGAACTGCGCCCGGTTGTCGAGTTGCTCGGCGCCTGGGGACACCGCTGGGTGCGCACCCGGTTGGGATCCGAGGATCTGGATGCCGGGTTGCTGATGTGGGACATGCGGCGCAGCGTCAACCCCGCTCGGTTCCCCGAGCGCCGGGTGGTCGTGCAGTTCAATTACGTGGATGCCCCCCGCGGTGCGCGTGATTGGTGGCTGGTTTCCAAGAGCCGTGAAATCGACCTGTGCCTCTCGGACCCCGGTTACGAATTGGACCTACTGATCCGCAGCTCGTTGGCCGCCATGACGGCGGTTTGGACCTGTCAGGTGCCGTTCCGGGATGCCGAGCGCCGCGGCGATATCGAAGTGACGGGAGACCCTGGGCTGGCTCGTAAACTGCCGGACTGGTTGCGCGCGAGCCCGCTCTCGCGTCTCGGTGCGCTTCATGAACCGCCGGATGTGGTCTGGGCCGATATCGGTCGAGCGTAGGGTGCGACAGGCCCGACCGAACGGTTACCATTAACCCGCTTCCACCATTCGGCACTTGGATGCGTGATCGTCGGCTCCTGGCACTGCCCGGACTCAAGCACCGCACTGGAACGACGGCCGCTTTCATCCGCTAGGAGCCTGTCCGAGTAATGGCACGTGCGGCCGGTTGACGGGTCGAATGGGCGGGAAGGTAGACGACGGTCCCCTGATCCGGCCGCTCGGAGCTTGTGAAACTATTGCATCGGCGTCGTTGCGTCCTTCCTGCCTTCGCCGAAGCAAAGCTCCGGCTTCGCGCAGGCAGGCGAGACACGCCCCTTCGGGGCGTTCCTCAGGACGAGGCTAAGCCTTTGTGGTACAAAGACAAAACCTCATGCTGAGGAGGCCGCGCGAGCGGCCGTCTCGAAGCACGCGGGAACGCCTATCCAGCATTCATTCACAACCTCTCGGTCGTCGCTCGCCGGCAGGGCGGCACGCGACCGGCGTCCGCGGGTAGTGCCTCAGGTTCGAAGTCCCGCCAAACCAACGCCCTGAACGTCCGCCTTTTCAGCGGATCATGTATGCTTTACGCCCAATGGCAGACATCGGCGCGGAGGCATCGGCGCGTCTGCTCATGACCCCAAGCGGACCTCAGGGTTCGATTGACAAGACAAGGGGCACCGAAATCCAGAGTTTGGTACGGCCCCGCTCAGGGCATGGATGCAGCGAATGGCTGGAAGGGGACTAAGCCGAGTTGGCCTGAATCGTCGTTTCCGCAATCACAATTCGTTCGGCAGGGAACCTGACGGTGACCGTCGTACCGACGCCCTTCGCACTTTGCAGGTCAAGGGAACCGCTGTGCATTTCAACGAGATGCTTGGTCAACGGCAGCCCTAGGCCTGTTCCCTCGTATTTGCGGCTGAGATTGCTATCGATCTGGCCGAACGGCATCAGCGCCTTCGGGATATCTTCGAGGGCCATACCTATTCCAGTATCAGTGATCCGGAAGACATAGCCGCTTCCTGGCCGACACCAAATCTTGAGCGTAACGCTGCCACCCGCCTCGGTGAATTTGATTCCGTTGGACAGGATGTTCACCAGTATCTGCTTCATCTTGCGTTCGTCCGCACGAAGCATTGGCAAGCCGTCTGGCAGGTCCAACACCAACCGCACATCGCTCTTTTCGGCACGCCCCTTCACCAGCGTCATGACG
The DNA here is from genome assembly GCA_040881945.1 of Dongiaceae bacterium. Classification (GTDB taxonomy): domain Bacteria; phylum Pseudomonadota; class Alphaproteobacteria; order Dongiales; family Dongiaceae; genus JBBECF01. The sequence goes on from JBBECF010000079.1 coordinate 23,022, forward strand.
GAACGGATGATCTCCAGAATTCCGATCTCCTCTTCATGCAGTTCCTCGCCTCCAGCTTCGATCTTGGAGAGGTCCAAAATGTCATTGATAAGATCGAGGAGATGCTGACCAGCCCCGTGGATATCGCTTCCGTATTCTCGGTATTTGGTGCTGCCAACTGGTCCGAATGTCTCATTCTTAATGATTTCTGAAAACCCGATGATGGCATTCAATGGCGTCCGCAGTTCGTGGCTCATGTTGGCCAGGAACTCGGACTTGGAACGGGTGGCAACTTCGGCTTGGCTACGGGCCGTGTGGAGACTCTCAGCTAGCACAACCAATTCCGAACCTCGCTGCTCGAGCTGATCCCGCACGACCTCCAGTTCCAGGACGCGTTGCTGCAAGATTTGTTCACTCTCCTGCAGCGCCTCTTCAGCCTGCTTGCGCTCGGAGATGTCATGACAGACACCGACGAACATCCGGCCCTCATCTCTTTCCATGGCGGAGACGGAAATCTGCAAGGGAATGGTTGTGCCATCTTTTCGCTGGCCCTTGAGTGTGCGGTTCTTACCAAGAATCTTTGGCTCGTGCAGGTGCGAGTTCCTGACGTACTCATCGTGCGTTTCACGTTCCTCAGAGGCAAGCAGGATAGAAACATTCTTCCCCACGATTTCCGATGGGTCGTACCCGAACATTCGCGCCGCCGCCGGATTGTACATTCGGACGATTCTGTGCTGATCGATGACAATGATCCCATCCGCGATGTTGTTGACGACGGTGGCGCGGAAGTGTTCGCTTTGTTGAGCTGTGCGGGTCTTGATTTCGAGCCGGCGATCGACGAAGGAAGCGACTAGTGCCAGACCGGTAACCAGGAACACGCCAGCGGCGATGACGCCAGACATGAGCGGGCCACCGAGTGCAAGACCCGTCATGGTCGGTGACACGGTCGGCACAAAATAGGTCGCTGCCATGCCGGTGTAATGCATCGCGGCGATCGATAGGCCCATCACCCAGCCACTCGCCACTTTCAGCCCGTGCTTTTGCGTCCTGCCGGGGGCCGTACTGAGGGCGAGAAGATGCAGAGCAACCGATGACAACGACACCGCGACCAGCACCGAAACGCCAAATAGGACCGGGTCGTAGCGGATTGTGGCGCCCATTTGCATCGCTGCCATGCCAACAAAATGCATGGTCCCGATCCCGCCACCTAGCAGGACACCGCCGCAGAGGAGGCGGGTTGCCGTTCCCACACCCTTATAAACGAAGTAGATCGCAAAGCCGCTCCCGATGATCGCGAAGATGAAGGACAGCCCGGTAAGCATGATGTCGTAGTGAATGCCGGATTGCATCGACATCGCCAACATGCCGATAAAGTGCATCGACCAGATACCGCTGCCCATGGTCACGGCACCGGTGACCAGCCAAGCCGCCCTGGCAGGCCTGTTTGTGGCGGCGCTTACGCGGCCCACCAAGTAAAATGCCGTCGAGGCCGCAAAAACCGCAACCAGGCCGGACAAAAAGACCAGCCAATAGTCGTAGGAGTAGTCCAGGCTGGCCGGGATTATCCAGTCCCTGGTCTCACTGGTGAGGAAAAATTTGTTAAACATGATTTTCCAAATCGATGAAAGCGCCAGACTAGCGGCTTACCGTCTGGCGCAAAGGATCCGCATACATCCTCGTCAATTAACGTTTTCAGATGGTTAATGCCTGCGTTTCATCGGAGAATTTCACTACACCCCGTTGTTAGGGTGTCGGGGCATGAACTGACGCCTGTAGGTCTGATATTGGCACTATCCGGACTCAATCACCGCACCGGACCGACGACTGTTTTCGTCCGCTAAGCCGACTTTCGAGTCCGCTTCGCGTTTTCAGCGCATCGAATTTCAAGCCTGAGGCACCGCCGCGCCGTGCCAGCGGGTGCTTGCCGCGGGCGGCGCCAAGCGGGCAAGATGGCGCCGGCGTCCGCCGCCAACGCGGCCCCCGACGGGAGCAATACCCCATGACCACGCTGCTGTTCACGCATCCGGCCTGCTTCGCGCACGACCCCGGCCGCGGGCACCCGGAGAGCCCGGCCCGGCTGAAGGCGGTGTTGAGCGCGCTCGAGACCGACGAGTTCCGCCGGCTCGAGCGGCGCGAGGCGCCGGCGGCGACGGTCGCGCAGATCGCCCGCGTGCACGCGCCCGCCTATGTCGAAGCGGTCCTGCGCGCGGTGCCGGAGAGCGGGCTGGTCGCGCTCGATCCCGACACCTTCCTCTCGCCCGGCTCGGGCGAGGCGGGCTTGCGCGCGGCCGGCGCGGTGTGCGCCGCCGTTGACGCCGTGGTCGGGGGCGAGGCGAAAAACGCCTTCTGCGCCGTGCGCCCGCCCGGCCACCATGCCGAAGCCGATCGCGCCATGGGGTTCTGCCTGTTCAATTCCGTCGCGATCGGCGCCGAGCAGGCGCGCGCCGCGCACGGCCTGAAGCGCGTCGCCGTCGTCGATTTCGACGTCCATCACGGCAACGGCACGCAACACAGCTTCGAGAACGATCCCGACCTGTTCTACGGCTCGACCCACCAGTGGCCGCTCTACCCCGGCACCGGCGCCGCCGAGGAACGCGGCGTCGGCAACATCTGCAACGCGCCGCTGCCGCCGATGGCCGGCTCGCGCGAATTCCGCGCGGCGATGGGCGACATCGTCCTGCCGGCGCTGCGCCGCTTCGGCCCCGACCTGCTGCTGGTCTCGGCCGGCTTCGACGCGCACGAAGCCGACCCGCTCGCCTCGCTGCGCCTCGATGAATCGGATTTCGCCTGGGTGACGCGCGAGTTGATGCGGGTCGCCGACGAATCCTGCGCCGGCCGGGTCGTGTCGACATTGGAGGGCGGCTATGACATGGCGGCCCTGGCGGCCAGCGCCGCCGCGCATCTGCGCACTCTGATGGCCGCCTGACCCGGCGGCCGGCCTTGCTGCCCCGCGGCCCGGCGACTAAACTCCGGCTCGAACGGGGGGACGGCATGGCCGACAGCAAGGTTCCGGCGGACATCGCCAAGCTCAGCTTCGAGGACGCGCTCGACGAGCTGCAGGCGCTGGTCCGGACGCTCGAAAAGGGCGAGAGCAAGCTCGACCAGGCGGTCCAGTCCTACGAGCGCGGCGTCGCCCTCAAGCGGCACTGCGAGATCAAGCTGCGCGAGGCGCAGGCCAAGGTGGACAAGATCGTGCTCAGCGCCGAAGGGGCGGTGTCCGCCGAGCCGGCGGGGATCGACTGAGGTGCCGGCCGGCCGGATCGAAGCCGCGCTCGCCGAGACCGCCGCCACGGTCGACGAGGCGTTGGACCGGTTGCTGCCCACCGCCGCCGGCCCGGAGCGGCGCGTCGTCGATGCGATGCGCTACGCCGTGCTCGGCCCCGGCAAGCGGCTGCGCCCGTTCCTCGTGCTGACCGGCGCGCGGCTGTTCAACGTCGCCGAGGAAAGCGCGCTGCGCGTGGCGGCGGCGGTCGAGATGCTGCACTGCTACAGCCTGGTCCACGACGACCTGCCGGCGATGGACGACAGCGAGCTGCGCCGCGGCCGGCCGACCGTGCACCGTCGGTTCGACGAGGCGACGGCGATTCTCGCCGGCGACGCCCTGCTGACGCTCGCCTTCGAGGTGCTGGCCGCGCCGGACACGCACAGCGAGCCCCAGGTGCGCTGCGACCTCGTGGTCGCGCTGGCCAGGGCCGCCGGCGCCGCCGGCATGGTCGGCGGCCAGATGATCGACCTCGAGGCCGAGCACGCCGCGCTCGACATCGGCGCCATCACCCGGCTGCAGCGGATGAAGACCGGCGAGATCATCGCCTTCGCCTGCGCCGCCGGGGCGATCATGGGGCATGCGCCGGAGCCGGCCCGCCAGGCCCTGCACGCCTTCGCCCACGACCTCGGCCTCGCCTTCCAGATCGCCGACGACCTGCTCGACGCCGAAGGCAGCGCGGCGGCGATCGGCAAACCGGTCGGCGCCGACAAGGCGGCCGGCAAGGCCACCTTCGTCTCGATCATGGGCGCCGAACGGGCCCGCGCCCAGGCCGAGATGCTGGCCCGGCAGGCGATGCAGCATCTTGATTTCTTCGACGATAAGGCGGACCTTCTGCGGGCCGTGGCCGGGTTCGTCGTCAGCCGGCGCCACTGACGGGGGCGGCCCAGCGGCGGGGAACGACGGGGATGGATGGATCCGTGACCGAAGCCAGCAAGACGCCGTTGCTCGATACCGTCAATGAACCGGCCGATTTGCGCCGGCTCGCGCCCGATCGGCTGCGCCAGGTCGCCGACGAGCTGCGCGCCGAGATGATCGACGCCGTGTCGATCACCGGCGGCCATCTCGGGGCCGGCCTCGGCGTCGTCGAGCTGACGGTCGCCCTGCACTACCTGTTCGACACGCCGAACGACCGGCTGATCTGGGACGTCGGCCACCAGGCCTATCCGCACAAGATCCTGACCGGCCGGCGCGACCGCATCCGCACCCTGCGCCAGGGCGGCGGCCTGAGCGGCTTCACCCGGCGCGTCGAGAGCGTCTACGATCCGTTCGGCGCGGCGCACAGCTCGACCTCGATCTCGGCCGCCCTCGGCATGGCGGTGGCGCGCGACCTCGACGGGCGCAAGAACCACGTCATCGCCGTGATCGGCGACGGCGCGATGAGCGCCGGCATGGCCTACGAGGCGATGAACAACGCCGGCTCGATGGACAGCCGGCTGATCGTCGTGCTCAACGACAACGACATGTCGATCGCGCCGCCGGTCGGCGCGATGAGCGCCTATCTGTCGCGCCTGCTGTCGTCGAAATCGTTCCTATCGATCCGCCATCTCGGCAAGGAGATGACGAAGAAGTTCCCGCGCCGCTTCAAGGAGACGGCGCGCCGGGCCGAGGAGTTCGCCCGCGGCCTGGTCACCGGCGGCACGCTGTTCGAGGAGCTCGGCTTCTACTACATCGGGCCGATCGACGGGCACAATCTCGACCACCTGCTGCCGGTGTTGCGCAACGTGCGCGACGCGCCGGAGGACGGGCCGGTGCTGGTCCATGTGGTCACGCGCAAGGGCGCCGGCTATGCCCCGGCCGAGGCGGCGGCCGACAAGTACCACGGCGTCGGCAAGTTCGACGTGGTCAGCGGCACCCAGGCCAAGGCCGCCGCCAAGGCGCCGAGCTACACCAAGGTCTTCGCCAACGCCCTGATCCAGCAGGCGGCGGCCGACCGGCGCATCGTCGCGATCACCGCCGCCATGCCGTCGGGCACCGGCCTCGATCTGTTCGCCGAGCGCTTTCCCGACCGCTGCTTCGACGTCGGTATCGCCGAGCAGCACGGCGTCACCTTCGCCGCCGGCCTCGCGACGGAAGGGTACAAGCCCTTCGCCGCGATCTATTCGACCTTCCTGCAGCGCGCCTACGACCAGGTCGTCCACGACGTGGCGATCCAGGGCTTGGCCGTCCGCTTCGCGCTCGATCGCGCCGGGCTGGTCGGCGCCGACGGGGCGACCCACGCCGGCGCCTTCGACGTCGCCTATCTCGGCTGCCTGCCGGGCTTCGTCGTCATGGCGGCGGCCGACGAGGTCGAGCTCGTCCATATGGTGGCGACCGCCGCGGCGATCGACGACCGGCCCTCGGCCTTCCGCTATCCGCGCGGCGAGGGCATCGGCCTCGCGCTGCCGGCCGTCGGGCGGCCGCTGGCGATCGGCAAGGGCCGAGTCTTGCGCGAAGGCACGGCCGTCGCGCTGTTGTCCTTCGGCGCGCGCCTGCCGGAATGCCTGAAGGCGGCCGACGAGCTGGCGGCGCGCGGCCTGTCGGCGACCGTCGCCGACGCCCGCTTCTGCAAGCCGCTCGACACCGATCTGGTGCGCCGGCTGGTCGGCGGGCACGAGGTCCTGATCACCATCGAGGAAGGTTCGATCGGCGGCTTCGGCTCGCACGTGCTGCACTATCTGGCGACCGCCGGGTTGCTCGATTCCGGCGCCAAGGTGCGGCCCATGGCGCTGCCCGACCGCTTCATCGACCACAACAAGCCCGAGTTGCAATACGAAGAGGCGGGCCTGAACGCCCGCCACATCGTCGCCACGGCGCTGCAGGCGCTGGGCCGCGACGCTCGCCTCGGCGAAGCCTCCGGCGAAGCCAGGGCCGGCCGGGTGGCGGCGCGCGCGAAGGCATAACGGCAACGGCAGTCCGAAAAGCCTGGCCGCCGGCGGCGGGGAAGCGAGAGCGTTCGTGGACGTGAGGGAGGCGCCGCGTATATCGCGCCCGGCGGGCGGGACCGTGGGCGCGAAGCCGACACCGGGCACCGAGCTGCGGATGCTGCTCGGCATCACGGCGCCGCTGGCCGCGGCCTATCTCGCCGAGATGGCGATGAACTTCACCGACATGGTGATCGTCGGCCGGCTCGGCAGCCTGGAGTTCGCCGCCGTCGGCTTGGCGGCCAACCTGTTCGTCAGCCTGCTGCTGATCTCGATGGGCGTGGTCTCGATCGTCGGCGTGCTCGCGGCCCATGCCCATGGCGGCGGCGACGACGCGGCCGCCGGCCTCGGCGTCGTCCAGGGCCTGTGGGTGGCGACCGCGCTGGCGCTGCCGATCATGGCGCTGTGCTGGTACATGGCGCCGCTGTTGCGCCTGATGGGGCAGGACGCGGCCGTGGTGCCGTTCGCCGAGGACTATCTGCGCGCCGTGCTCTGGGGCGTGCTGCCATACCTGTGGTTCACGGTGCTGCGCAACTTCGTCGCGGCGCTGGCGCGGGCGGGATCGGTCATGGTCATCACGGTGGCCGCGGTCTTCCTCAACCTGCTCGCGACTTACACGCTGGTGTTCGGCAAGTTCGGCTTCCCGGCGCTCGGCGTCGCCGGCGCCGGCTACGGCACCGCCCTCGTCTCCTGGGCGATGTTCGCGGCCCTCGCCCTGCATGTGGTGCGCGCGCCCGGCTTCCGCGCCTACGCGCCGTTCCGGCGGCTCGGCCGTCTCGACCCGCCGCTGATTCGCCAGATCCTGCGGCTCGGCGCGCCGGTCGCCGGCATCACCGCCGTCGAGGCCGGGCTGTTCTCGTCCGTGACGGTGCTGATGGGCCTGTTCGGCGCCACCGCGCTGGCGGCGCATCAGGTGGCGACCGCCTTCGCGTCGCTGGTCTTCATGGTGCCCCTGGGACTCAGCCAGGCGGCGGCCATCCGGGTCGCGCACGGGCTCGGGCGGGGCAGCGTCGCGGCGGCGCGCCAGGCGGGCCGGCTCGGCATCGTGCTCGGGGCGGCTTTCATGGCGGTCATGGCGGCGGCGATGTGGACGGCGCCCGACGCGATCGTCGCGCTGTTCCTCGACACCGCCGACCCGGCGAACGCCGAAGTGCTGGCGCTGGCCGCCGTGCTGCTCGGCATCGCCGCGGTGTTCCAGATCGTCGACGGCGTGCAGGTGATCGCGGTCGGGGCGCTGCGCGGCCTGCGCGATACGACGGCGCCGCTGCTCGTCGGCCTGCTCGGCTACTGGGGCGTCGGCCTGACCGGCGGCTGGCTGCTGGCGTTCCCGCTCGGCATGGGCGGCCCGGGCCTATGGCTCGGCGTGGCCTTCGGCCTGGCGGTGGCGGCGGTCCTGCTGTCGTGGCGGTTCCAGGCGCGCACCGGCGCGCTCATGCGGGCCGACCGCCGACCCGCTGCGCCAAGCGCGCAGCGCGGCGAGTGAGCGACATGCGCCAGGCCAAGTTCCGCATCGGACAGATCGTCCGCCACCGCTTCCTGCCGTTTCGCGGCGTGATCTTCGACGTCGACCCGGTGTTCGACAACACCGAGGAATGGTACAACGCGATCCCCGAGGAGATCCGCCCGCGCAAGGACCAGCCGTTCTATCACCTGCTGGCCGAGAACGCCGCGACGACCTATGTCGCCTACGTCTCGGAACAGAACCTGCTGAGCGACGACAGCGGCAAGCCGGTCGGGCACCCGGCCATTGCCGACCTCTTCTCCGGCCTCGAGAACGGCCGCTACCTGCCGCGGCCCCGCGTGACCAACTGAATTCCGGCCGGCCGCGAAGCGGCCTTGAACCACAAAGACACCAAGGCACAAAGTAAGCACAGAGAAAACAATTCCTCTGTGTCTTTGTGCCTTTGTGGTTCAAGGCAACTTCACGACCCGCCCGCCTAGTCCAGCGCCGCCTGGGCCTCGAGCCAGGCGTCCTCGGCCGCCGCGATCTTCTTCCGCACCTCGCCGAACTTCACCTGCAACGCCATGAGGTCGGCCGTCGGGCCGCCATAGACGGCCGGGTCGGCGAGCCGGGCCTCGAGCCGCGCCTCCTCCGCCTGCAGGGCCGCCAGGCGCTTCTCCGCCTGCTTCGCCGCCTGGCGCAGATGCTGACCGGCGGCGCGCGTCTCGGCGGCGGCGCGGCGCTGGCCCTTGCGGCCGTTGCCGCCGGCGCCGCCGCGCTTCTCGGTCTTGCGCTCGCGCCGCCGGTCGAGCAGCAATTTTCGATAATCGTCCATGTCGCCGTCGAACGGCGTGACCGCGCCGTCGGCCACCAGCCACAGCCGGTCCGCCGTCAGCTCGATCAGATGCGGGTCGTGGCTGATCAGGACGACGGCGCCGTCATAGGCGTTGATCGCCTGGACCAGCGCCTCGCGGGCGTCGATGTCGAGATGGTTGGTCGGCTCGTCGAGCAGCAGGATGTGCGGCGCCTCGCGGCACATGATCGCGAACAGCAGCCGCGCCTTCTCGCCGCCCGACAGCGCGCCGACCCGGGTCAGCGCCTTGTCCTGGGAGAAGCCGAAGCGTCCCAAATGGGCGCGCCGCTTCTGCTCCGGCGTCTGCGGCATCAGCCGTTCGAGGATGGCCAGCGGCGTCGCGTTAAGGTCGAGCTCGTCGCCCTGATGCTGCGCGAAATACCCGACCTTGAGCTTGGCCGACCGGCGCAGCCCGCCGGTCATCGGCTTGAGCCGGCCGGCGAGCAGCTTCGCCAGGGTCGACTTGCCGTTGCCGTTGGCGCCGAGCAGCGCGATGCGGTCGTCGCCGTCGATGCGCAAATCGAGGCCGCGCAGCACCGGCTTGCCGGCCTCATAGCCGACCGCGGCGTCGTCGAGCGCGATCAGCGGCGGGGCGAGCGGCGCCGGCGCCGGGAAATCGAACTTCAGCGACCATTCGTCGCCGGCCTCGACGACGATCGGCGTCATGCGGGCGATCGCCTTCAGGCGCGACTGCGCCTGGCGCGCCTTGCTCGCCTTGTAGCGGAAGCGGTCGACGAAGGCCTGCATGTGCTTGCGCTGCGCCGCCTGCTTCGCCGCCTGCGCCGCCAGGTTGGCCTGGCGCTCGGCCAGCGTCCGCTCGAAGGCATCGTAGCCGCCGGCATAGACGGTCAGCCGCCCGCGGTCGAGATGCACGATCCGGTCGACGACGCGGTTGAGCAGGTCGCGGTCGTGGCTGACCAGCAGCAGGCTGTGCGGATAGGTCTTCAGGAACCCGTCCAGCCACAGCGTCGCCTCGAGGTCGAGATGGTTGGTCGGCTCGTCGAGCAGCAGCAGGTCGGGCGCGACGAACAGCACCGCGGCCAGCGCCACGCGCATGCGCCAGCCGCCGGAGAAATCTTGGCACGGCCGCGCCTGCGCCGCCTCGTCGAAGCCGAGGCCGGCGAGGATGGCGGCGGCGCGCGCCGGCGCCGCATGCGCCCCGATATCGCCGAGGCGTTCATGGATCTCGGCGATGCGGGCGCCGTCTCCGGCGCCGTCCTGAGCCTGTCGAAGGGCGGCCTCGGCGAGCAGGCGGCTGCGCTCGGGCGCGGCGGCGAGCACGGTCTCGACCAGGCTCTCCGGCCCGTCCGGCGCCTCCTGCGCGACCATGCCGATGCGCGCGTGCTTCGGCAGCTCGATGCCGCCGCCGTCGCCATGAAGCTCGCCGGCGATCAGCCGCAGCAGCGTCGTCTTGCCGGCGCCGTTCCGCCCGACCAGCCCCGCATGGTGCCCCTCGGGCAACGCCAGCCGCGCGCCGTCGATCAGCGTCCGGCCGGCAATCCGATAAGTCAGGTCGGTAATGCGCATCATGGCGGCCGGCGTGATACCACACCCCGCCCCGGAAAGCAGCGGCGCGCCGCCCCCCCCGCCACCCCCACTATTCCCTCGCCCCCCGCCTACGGGGGGAGAGGGATGCGAAGGGGTCCAAACCGGCTACATAGGTAACAGGATAGACCGGGGACATGGGTAACAG
>JBBECF010000080.1:0-33087 GCA_040881945.1 Dongiaceae bacterium
TCGGCTGGCGGAACACGGTCCCGTCGAGGATGTTGCGGATCGTGCCGTTCGGCGAGCGCCACATCTTCTTGAGATTGAATTCCCGAACCCTGGCCTCGTCCGGCGTGATCGTCGCGCATTTGACGCCGACCCGGTGGCGCTTGATGGCGTTGGCGGCGTCCACCGTCACCCGGTCCTCGGTCGCGTCGCGCTGCTCGACGGCCAGGTCGTAGTATTTCAGATCGACGTCGAGATAGGGCAGGATCAGCTTGTCCTTGATGGTCCGCCACATGATCCGCGCCATTTCATCGCCATCGAGCTCGACAATCGGGTTCGCGACTTTGATCTTGGTCATCGTCTCTCTCTCGGGGTTCGGGTCTTCGCGCCGCCGGGGCGCACAATATCATCGCCCCGACAGGGCGCGAAGCCCTTGGCGAGCGGGGTCTAGTGTCCCGTCCCCGAAATTCGTATCACGAATTTCGGGGTGAACGGGCCACTAAGAGTTTGAATCTAGTGGCCTGCTTATCCCAGAAATTCGAAAACGAATTTCTGGGGCAGGACACTAGAGCCGCTCGGGGGCGTCCTGGATGGCGGGTTCGGGGGCGCGGCGCAGGACGGCGATCACGTCCTCGACACGCTCGACGACGGTGAACAGCCGCAGCGATTCGGCACGGGCAAAGCCCTCGGCGACGACATGCTCGACGAGGCGCAGCAACGGCTGCCAGTAGCCGTCGACGTCGATCAGCACGATCGGCTTGTCGTGCAGCCGGAGCTGCCGCCAGGTGAGGATCTCGAACGTCTCGTCGAGCGTCCCGAGCCCGCCCGGCAACACCGCGAAGGCGTCCGACATCTGCTCCATCAGGTTCTTGCGCGCATGCATGCTGTCGACGACGTGAAGCTTGCTGAGGCCGCGGTGGCCGAGTTCGCGCGATTCCAGGAAATCCGGGATGACGCCGACCACGCTGCCGCCGCCGGCCAGCACGGCGTCGGCGACGATCCCCATCAACCCGATGCCGCCGCCGCCATAGACCAGACGGATGCCGTTCTCGGCCATCGACTGACCGAGCCGGCGGGCGGCGTCGCGGTAGCGCGGCGCGAAGCCGACGGCGGAGCCGCAATAGACGCAGAGCGAGTGGAGGGGTCTCATGCGCAAGCCAAGGATGGGTCCGAAGCGGTTGTAACGGGTTGACAACTCTCGTGCCAGTATAGCCCGCCCGTGGTTAACGGGGTATTGCGCGGCGGCGTGGCCGGCCGCCCGCAAGGAAGCTATAGTCCCGCGGCGATGAAGCCGACCGCCGCACCCGGCCCGCTGCTCGGTCTGTGCCTGGCGATCGCGTCGCTCGGCGCGGTCGCCGAGGCGTTGCGGGCGGAAACGCCGCCGGCGCTCGAACGCGGCGCCTATCTGTTCGCCGCGGCGGGCTGCGCCGGCTGCCATACCGACGTCAAGGCGAAGGGTCCGCCGCTGGCCGGCGGGCGGGCCTTGAAGACGCCGTTCGGCACGTTCTACGGCCCCAACATCACGCCCGATCCGGAGCATGGCATCGGCGGCTGGTCCGACGCCGATTTCGTGCGCGCGCTGCGCGACGGCGTGGCGCCCGACGGGGCGCATTATTTTCCCGCCTTCCCGTACACCTCGTTCACGAAGATGAGCGACGCCGACCTGCTGGCGCTGAAGGCCTACATCTTCTCGGTGCCGGCGGTGGCGCGGCCGAGCCGCCCGCACGAGCTGTCGTTCCCGTTCGCGTGGCGCTGGCCCTTGGGCGTCTGGAAGCGGCTCTACTTCATGCCCGGCCCGTTCGTACCCGATGCGGCCCGCGGGGCGGCGTGGAACCGGGGCGCCTATCTGGTCGAGGCGGTCGCGCATTGCCGCGAATGCCATACGCCGCGCGACTGGCTCGGCGGCCGCGACGACAGCCGCGCCTTCGCGGGCACGCCCGACGGCCCGGAAGGCGAAAAGGTGCCCAATATCACGCCCGACCCGGCCACCGGCATCGGCGGCTGGTCGCGCGCGCAGCTTCTCCGCGCGCTGAAGATCGGCCTGCTGCCGGACGGCGATTTCGTCGGGGCGCTGATGAGCGAAGTCGTCGAGCAAAGCACCGGCCGGCTGACCGACGCCGACCTCGAGGCGATCGCGGTTTACCTCGAGTCCGTTCCGGCGGTCGCCAATCCGGCCGCCAAGGCCACCGCGGCGGGGTTCGACTGAGCCGCGCCCGCGGCCCGGCGATTCTATCCCCCCGCCCGCGACGTTCGAGTATAATTCACAGAACTGTCGCAATTACAGGGCGGGTCAGGTGAATCGGATCGTCTTGCTCGGGCTGATGGGTGTCGCGGTCATCGTCGCGGCCCTGCTGCTCAATTACGCAATCAATCGCGAGGAGACGGCCGTCGCGCCGTTGCCGGACCTGGCCGCCACCGAGGAGGGCGCCGTGCCGCCGGTCGCCGAGGCGCCGCCGACGGCCGAGGAATCCGCGCCGGCCGACGCGGCGCCGAGCTTCGATGTCGTTCGCGTCAACCCGGCCGGTGAGGCGGTGATCGCCGGCCGCGCCACCCCCGGCAGCGAGGTCACGGTCACGGTCGACAACCAGGCCATCGGAACAGTCGTCGCGGACGAGCGCGGCGAATGGGTGTTGCAGCCGGATGCCGCGATCCCGCCGGGCGACCACGAGATCGGATTGTCCGCCCAGGCGCCGGCCGCCGAGTCGATCGTTTCGCAGGATATCGTGGTCGTGGTCGTGCCGGAGGCCGAGACGGACATCGCCGGGCGGCCGGCGGAACAGACCGGCGCGGCGCTGGCCCTGCTGGTGCCGCGCGACGGCGAGGGCGCGACCACCGTGCTGCAGGCGCCGTCGGCCGGCGCTGGAGCGGAGCAGGCGGCCGCCGGCGGCACCGGTCTGACGCTAGACACCGTCGACTACGACAGCGCCGGAAACGTCACGATCGGCGGCCGCGCCCCACCGGGGGCGACGGTCCAGGTCTATCTCGACAACACGCTCGCCGGCCGCACGGTGGCGGGGCCCTCGGGGCGGTGGGAAGTGACGCCGCAGCAGCCGATCGCGGCCGGACTGCAGATCCTGCGTGTCGATCAGGTCGGGAGTTCCGGCAACGTCGTCGCCCGTGTCGAGTCGCCGTTCTCGCGCGCCGAGGCGGTGGTCGACATGCCGGCCGAAGCGGTCGTCGTCGTGCAGCCGGGCAACAGCCTGTGGCGCATCGCCCGGCGCAGCTACGGCGCGGGTCTCCGCTACACCGTGATCTACGAAGCCAACCGCGCCCAGATCGGGGACCCCGACTTGATCTATCCGGGTCAGGTCTTCGTTGTCCCGCCGGAAGCGACGGTCACGAATTAGGCGGGCGCGGCCGCCGCCGGGGCCGGGTCGTCGCCGCCCCGGGGCTGCAGCAGATCGCGCAGCAGCTCGATATACGGTTTGATCTCGAGCAGGAGCTGCGCCGCCGCGGCGATGACGTTGGTCGGGGTCATCGGCGTGCGCAGCGCGATGTCGCCGACCGCGTGGATGCGCCGGTCGGTGCACAGCGCCAGGCGGCCGTGCGGCAGCAAGCGCGTCGCCAGCAGCACGGCGAAGGCGTCGCGGCGCAGCGCGATCGATTCGACGGAATAGGGAAGCGGGCCGCACTCGCCGCGCAGCTGCAGGAACGGCCGGTCGTCCTCCAGCCGCATGCGCGCGGCGAAGGCGACGCCGTGGTAGGCGAAATCGAAGGCGAACGGACGCAGCCGCGGATCCTGCCGCGCAACGCTCCCGTCCGGGTTGACGACGAACGAATTGACTTCAATGGGAAGCTGGTGCTTGCTGACCAAATCGACGCGGTCGGTCGTCATCTGCCATGCTCCGGCGGTTCCTGTTGCCCAGCCATAGCATGGGCGGTTTAACGGTCCCTTAACCGCGCGACTTGCACACCAAGGCGCCGATCGCGCGGCGGGCGCAGGCTTGGCCCGCCCGCCAGACTGCCGGGGACGAACCACCGATGGACCGTTTGCAGACCGTTTTCGTGCCGATTCACCGCGACGGCTGGCCGTTTATGGGGATCTTCGCCGTCGTGGCCCTGGTTCTCGGCGTGGTGGTTTCAGCGCCGCTCGGCTGGATCGGCGCCGTCCTCACCGCCTGGTGCGCCTACTTCTTCCGCGACCCGCCGCGCGTGACGCCGACGCGGGACGGGCTGTTCGTCAGCCCGGCCGACGGCCGGGTGGCGATGGTGGTCTCGGCGCCGCCGCCGCCCGAGCTCGGCATGGGCGAGGGCGCGCGGACGCGGATCAGCATCTTCCTCGACATCTTCAACGTGCACGTCAACCGCGTCCCGGCCGACGGGACCGTCGCCGAGCTCGCCTATCGCCGCGGCAAGTTCGTCAACGCCTCGCTGGACAAGGCGAGCGAGGACAACGAGCGGCAGGCCGTGCGCCTGCGTCTTGCCGACGGCCGCGACATCGCCTTCGTGCAGATCGCCGGGCTGGTGGCGCGCCGCATCCGCTGCGATCTCGCGGTCGGCCGGGTGGTGCGCGCCGGCGAGAGGTTCGGGCTGATCCGCTTCGGCAGCCGGGTCGACCTCTATCTTCCCGAGGGCGTAGCGCCGCTCGTCGCCGTCGGCCAGACCGCCGTCGGCGGCGAGACCGTGATCGCCGACCTTCGCTCGCAGGACCCGCCCCGCACAGGAGAGACCCGCTAGATGAGGACGAGATCCCGCCCCCGCCTGCGCGACCAGTCGTTCAACCGGCTGATTCCCAACATCCTGACGGTGCTCGCGCTGTGCGCCGGCCTGACCAGCATCCGCTTCGCCTTCCAGGAACGTTGGGAGATGGCCGTGTTCGCCATCGTGATCGCCGGCGTTCTCGACGGGCTGGACGGGCGCATCGCGCGTCTGCTCGACGGCTCCAGCAAGTTCGGCGCCGAGCTCGATTCGCTGTCGGATTTCCTCGCCTTCGGCGTGGCGCCGGCGCTGCTGCTCTACTACTTCACCATGAAATCCGTGGTCGGGATCGGCTGGGCGCTGGCGCTGCTGTTCGCGGTCTGCTGCGCGCTGCGGCTGGCGCGCTTCAACACGAAAGTCGACAACGCCGACCTGCCGGCCTGGACGGGACGCTTCTTCACCGGGGTGCCGGCGCCGGCGGGCGCCGGACTCGCGCTCCTGCCGGTGTTCGCCACCTTCGAGTTCGGCTCGGGCTTCTTCGACCACCCCGTCGTGACCGGCGGCGCGATGGTCGCGGTTTCGCTGCTCATGGTCAGCCGCGTGCCGACCTTTTCGTTCAAGCGGATCAAGGTGCCGCACGATTACGTGCTGCCGACCCTGCTCGGGGTCGGGCTGTTCGCCGCGTTCCTGGTCGGCACGCCCTGGATGACGCTGATGGCGGTCGGCGTCCTCTATCTCGCGTCATTGCCGCTCAGCTATGTCGCTTACCGGCGGCTGTCGCGCCAGGCGACCGACGCCGATCTCGAGGACGTCGAGGAGGGCGAGGACCTGCCGGCCGACTGACCCGCGGCGGTCGGGAGCCGGGCGGTCATGCTCGACGCGGGCGTGCGGCGGCTCATCGACCCGCCGCTCGACGCCGCGGCGCGCCGGCTGGCGCGGGCCGGCCTGCGCGCCGACGCGATCACCCTCGCTGGCCTGGCGGTCGGGCTGGCCGCCGTCCCGTTCCTCGCCCTCGAATGGTATGCGGCGGCCCTGGCGGCGATCCTCGTCAACCGCCTCGCCGACGGGCTCGATGGCGCCGTCGCCCGGCAAACCGGGCCGACCGACCTCGGCGGCTATCTCGACATCGTCTGCGACTATCTGTTCTACGCGGCGGTACCCTTCGGGTTCGCGCTGGCCCGTCCGGAGAACGCGCTGGCGGCCGCCTTCCTGATCTTCGCCTTCATGGGCACCGGCGCCTCGTTCCTCGCCTACGCGATCCTTGCCGCCAAGCGCGGCATCACGACCGCGCATCAGGGCTCGAAGGCCTTCTTCTATTTGGGCGGGCTGACCGAGGGCACCGAGACGATCGCGGCGTTCGTCGCCTTCTGCCTGTTCCCGGACGCCTTCGCCGCCCTCGCCTACGGCTTCGGCGCGCTGTGCTGGGTGACGACCGTTTCGCGCATGGCCGCGGCCGGCCGCTCGTTCGGCGACTAATCATGGTCGTGGCCGCGGCTTGCGCGCCGGTGAAGGTCTGATCTCCGCTCGCGTTACGCCGCGGTGATCGGTCGATCCGGAAAGGTCAGCTGCTCGCGGTCGCGCCAATTGGGCCGGACATAGTTGATTTCCATCAGGCGGCGGACGCCGACAATCGGGCGTGGATCAAAGCCGTGCCAGGTCGCGGGCCCGGGAACGAAGATCACACCCGAGTTGAACTCGGCCGAAGACCGGGCGACCCAGCGGCGTTCGGCATCGAAGATGTCGGTGCCCCAGTCCTTCGCATCCGGCCCCGTGCAGAGATAGACGACCATCGAGAATAGCTTATCCGGAATGTCGCGGTGCGGTTCGAGCCAGGCGCCGTCCGTGTCCTGGATGTATTCCATCCGCAGATAGCTGCCGACGACGTCGATACTGCAAGTGTCTGCCATCAGCCGTGCGACGTCCGGACGTTGCAATGCGTCGGCGAGCGTCGCGCAGGTCGGGAATTTCGACCGCAACAAGGGCGTAATGAAAGTCCGCTGGCTGTTATAGGTGTTGCGCGTCCCATCCGTCGTGCCGAGCATGGGAGGGGCAATCGGTAGAACGAGAATGCCGGTGCACAGAGCCACAGGGAACACGTTGCCGACGACCCAATGGAGGTACGGCCATTCGTCTCGCCGTGATTGGCGCACGGCTCGACTGAAATGGCGTGCAACTTCCGTTACTTCGGGTACCGATGGATAGCTCACTCCTTAACTCCGCTTTGCGGGTCCGGTCGATCGCCAGTTACCGACACTGCGACGGGCGCCGACCGAAGAGGACGCTCTCAGAAGCGCACCGGGCAACCTGTCCGGTCAGGTCAAGGACAAGACGCGTTGCCGACCGAAGCTCCAACACATAGACACGGCACCCGCGCTGGTGGAACCGCGGGAGGGGGCATGATCGCAGGCCGCCGGGCCTAACGTGGCGCCCATTCGATGATCTTTCGCAGCACGGGCACCGACTTGGCGAGGGCGCTAATTCCGTGACGCCAATACTCGCGTCGGACATACCATTCCGAGTCGACGAAGCACAGCTGCAGACTCGCGCGTTGCCCCTTCTGCGGCAAGAACCCGTGCCATGAGTGAGCGCAGACGCGAAAAATAAGCATCCGGCCGAATTCCGGCGGAAACTCGAAGGCATAGTCCTCGCGATCTGAGCTGCGCAGGACGCGAAGTCGGCCGCGTTCATAAGGCCAGTCGCGGCTGAAGCCGAGCAGCACGGTGACGATCTTGTGCTTCGAATCGGGATGCGCATGGCCCTCGTTATAATGGCCAGTCGTGTTACCCATCATGACGATGACGGGCGGATAACGGCGCAGGTCCATATCGAATTTCTGTTCGACCAGATGTCGGAAGCGCGGGCTGAGCAGGTCTTTTATGACTGCCCCAAATTTGGGCCCATAGCGAAGAGACGGTAAGCCGTAGCTTCCGCGATAAGGGATGCGCGGCGCGTCGGCCAGAACCTCGTCCCTTAAGCGAGGATCGATCGCGTGTTCGACAAAGGCAAAATCATAGGGATCACGGCGCAATTCGGCTGCGGCGATCACCGCTTCGTCGAGCATCGAAAATGGCGCATGGCCGTTTTGCACGGTTCAAGTCCCTTCTACAGCCATTGTGAATCAAATCGATCCGAACGACGGCGCCGCGCATTGATTTGGATCAACGACAACTCTTTTCACGGCTCCGGCGAAACCGGGCTCGATGTCGACGTAGCTGGACAGAGCCCGCGAACCCGCATCCGTTCCGCGCATCGATCCCTCGCTGCGCTCGGCGAGAATCATCTTCAACGCCTCACCGCGAGCGACGTCTTCAGCAGCCTGCTAGAAGGCGGGAAGGGCGGGCGAGTCATTGGCAACGACCGCGACTCCTTCGACCTCGGTCAGCCACTCCGGACGGCAGACGGCGCCTTGGACGATGAGGATCGGTAGCTGGGGGAAGCGCTCGGAGAGATAGCTGTCGACGCGGCCGAAATCGGTCGGGTCCCGAAGATAGACCGTGAAATGCATCATGTCGTCGAGTGTTGCCGATCCCGAGCGCAACAGGGCATCGACGTTGCTTAGCGCCCGGTCGAGTTGACGCAGAACATCGCCGGGGTGCACGACGCGCCCTGCACTATCGATGCTGGCTGTTCCCGAGATGAAATGGTGCGACCGGTCGGCATAAGCGATGCGCGTGCCACGCTCGAAGGTGACGTTGTAATCCTTCGTCTCGCACAGCCGGTCGAGGTCGTTGAGGTGCGACATCTGTTTCGGAGCGAGGCCGAGGATGGAGTAGGCATCCATCGCCACGAGATCGTAGCGGTGCGCGCAGGCGCCCTCGATGCCCGTGCTGGCGATAAAATGCGTGTCCCTGGTCAAGCCTTGTTGCAGGAACAATTCGCTGCGGCTCTCGACCATACCCTGATAGAAGACGTCGACGTCCTTGAGGAAGATCCATGTTCTGACGCAGTGGTCGCGTAGGGTGCCGCCCTGGCTCGAGAGCGTATTGATCAGGTCGTCGAAGATTTCACGGGTCTGAGTGGCCACCGACGCCGACGATCCGTAGGCGCCAGCGCAGAGGCGTGTGCTCCAGAGATGGGCCAGGCCGCTCTTCTCGATCAGCACGTGCTTAGGCGACAAACAATGTTTCGTAATGGGGGCCTTGCTCTCGAGGTGATACGCCAGAAGCGCGATCTTCGAATCGCGCAGGGGCGGCTGCTGCACGATCGAAACGGCCACCGGGCTGTCGGACGGCTCACCGAACAGTCCGCTACGTCGGACCGCCGCAACCTGATTCATCACGTCGCTGACAAAGATCCGCCTGAATATTGCGGTCTCGGGTGCGAGGCCCAGCGCGTTTCTCGCTGCCGCGTAGTGCTCCTCAACGACATCGAGTTGCTCTGCGAGGCTGAGGCTCGCAGGGGCTTCTACGCATATGAAGTGCTCGGACCCGCCCGTCGCCGCTCTAAAGCTTCTGGTTGCGATCCCGTTGTCAACGCGCATTCCGTAGTGACCTCTCACTCGGACGCCAACACTGCTTGTCGTGACCGCGCGACAGGCCGCGCCGCAATTTCTTATCGTTGATTGTGCCGCTGGAGTAAGCCCGGGGTCTTCCCCCGTCCTTGATGTGGATCAATGCTGGTCGCGCAGCCGGGCCTCGCCGATCGCATCGGCCTCGCGCCGCGTGGCGCCGCCGCCGCCCGGCGACCTATTCGTGGTCATTCGCACAGCGGACGATCCACGTTTCGAGTGCCACGGCCGCAAGGCGTTCTTCTACCTGGGCGGGCTGACCGAGGGCACCGAGACGATCGCGGCGTTCGTCGCCTTCTGCCTGTTCCCGGACGCCTTCGCCGCCCTCGCCTACGGCTTCGGCGCGCTGTGCTGGGTGACGACGCTGTCGCGCATGGCCGCGGCTGGCCGCTCGTTCGGCGATTGAGCCGGCGCGAAGCGCTATTCGGCCGCCACGCCCGATGGAGCGCGCCCCAGCCTCGGGTCGGGCACGCCCGGCCCGGGGCCGGAGGGCCGATTTCTTGGCACTCCAGGCCGTCTTCGCCCTGATCTGAATCATTTCAAGTGCCCGCAAAAGATAGTAATTTCAAATATAATTTGGCAGCGGCGGTGCACGCCGGCTCGGAACAGACCCGCTGGCCCCCGTGCGCCTGACCCAGGCCGAAAGGTGGTGGCCATGTCCGGTTTCCCGATCGTCGCTCGAGAGGACTTCTCGGACACGACGTTTCTCGTGGAAATCCGCCATCCGGCCATGGCCAGGGCGGCGCGACCCGGGCAATTCGTCATCGTCATGATGCACGACCATGGCGAGCGCATCCCCCTGACGATCGCCGATTTCGACCGGGACAAGGGAACCGTGACCCTGGTCGTCCAGGCGGTCGGCAAGACCACCAAGGAGATGCAGGAGGGGTGCCGGGCGGGCCTGGCGCTGTTCGGCATGGTCGGACCCATGGGGGTACCCAGCCGCATCGGCGACGCCAAGAAGGTGGTCTGCGTCGGCGGCGGCCTGGGCGTCGCGCCAGTCTTTCCCCAGGCGCGCGGCTTCAAGGAAAGCGGCGCCTACGTCATCGGCGTCGTCGGCTTCAGGAGCCGCGATCTGGTGTTCTGGGAGGACAAGTTCCGGGCGTGCTGCGACGAGTTCGTCATTTGCACCGACGATGGATCGGCCGGGATCAAGGGCCTCGTCACCGAGGGCATCAAGGCGGCGATCGAGCGCCACCCCGACATCGACGAGGTCATCGCCATCGGCCCGCCGGTCATGATGAAGGCCTGCGCGGAGACGACCCGCCCGCACCGGATCAAGACGACCGTCAGCCTGAACCCGATCATGGTCGACGGCACCGGAATGTGCGGCGGTTGCCGGGTCAAGGTCGGCGGGAAGCTGATGTTCGCTTGCGTCGACGGGCCGGATTTCGACGGTCACGAGGTCGACTTCGACGACCTGAGGAATCGGCTGCGGCGCTTTGCCAAGGAGGAAAAGCTGGCCTTGGAGCATTGGGCGGACGGCTGTCGGCGACTGAGGGGCTGATCATGGCCAAGAAGACGATCCGGACGATTCCGCAGGAGCGGGCCGCCATGCCCGTTCAGGACCCCGAAGAGCGGGTCACGAACTTCCGCGAGGTCGCGCTCGGGTTCACGCTGGAGGACGCCCTCGTCGAGTGCGCCCGCTGCCTGGATTGCCCGAAGCCCGCCTGCGTCGCCGGCTGCCCCGTCGGCATCGACATCCCCGGCTTCATCATGAAGGTCGCCGCCCAGGACTATCGCGGCGCCTACGAGATTCTCAGCGAGGCGAACCTGCTGCCGGCGATCTGCGGCCGGGTGTGCCCGCAGGAGGACCAGTGCGAAGGCGTGTGCCCGGTCGGAGAAACCCTCGAACCGGTGGCCATCGGGCGCTTGGAGCGCTGGGTCGGCGACCGGGCGATCGCGGAAGGCTGGAGCAGCCGCCCGCACATCGAGCGCAACCGCTTCAAGGTCGGCGTCATCGGCTCCGGTCCCGCCGGGATGGCCTGCGCGGCGGATCTGGCCAAGGCCGGGTGCGACGTCACCATCTACGAGGCCCTGCACGAGCCCGGCGGCGTGCTGCGCTACGGCATCCCCGCCTTCCGCCTGCCGAACGACGTCGTCGACGCGGAGATCGCCAACCTGACGAAGCTGGGCGTCGAGATAAAGTGCAACACCCTGGTTGGGCGCTTGTTCACGGTCGAGCAGATGCTGGACGAGATGGGCTACGACGCCGTGTTCATCGGGACCGGGGCCGGCTCGCCGAAGTTCATGGGAATACCCGGGGAATTCCTCAACGGCGTGCTCTCCGCCAACGAGCTGCTGACGCGCTGCAACCTGATGATGGCCGGCAGGTTCCCCGACTATGACACGCCGCTTCACCTCGGCCGGCGGATCGCGGTCATCGGCGCCGGCAACACGGCCATGGACGCGATGCGCGTCCCGCTGCGACTGGGCGCGGCAAAGGTCTGTTGCGTGTATCGCCGGACGGAGGCGGAGTGCCCGGCGCGCAAGGAAGAGCTCCATCATGCCCAGGAGGAGGGCATCGAGTTCCACTGGCTCACCGCGCCGGTCGAGATTCTGGACGACGGCGAGGGAAACGTGCGGGCGATGCGCTGCCTCCGCATGGAGCTTGCCGAGCCGGACGACTCGGGCCGGCGGCGCCCCGTCCCGATCGAGGGCAGCGAATACGAGTTCGAGACCGACATGGTGGTCTACGCCATCGGCACCAGCGCGAACCCGATCCTCGGCCAGACCTCGAAGCTCAAGCTGAACAAGTGGGGCTACATCGAGACGGACGAAAGCCTTGCCACCTCGATGGCGGGGGTCTATGCCGGCGGCGACATCGTGACCGGCGCCGCCACCGTGATCCTGGCCATGGGCGCCGGGCGCCGGGCGGCGCGCGGCATCAAGGACTATCTCGCGATCCGCGACAGCGAAGCCGTGTATCGGCCCGAACGGACCGGCGCCGAGGGCAGGTTGTTCGGCATCGACCTCGCCGAGAGGAGCTTCTCGCGCCTCCGGGTCGCCTAGACAGGGACGGATGAAATTGCGAATGCGCACAGAGGCTTTTCCCAACCCGACTCGAGAACGGACCGGGTGCACGCCCGGCGACGAGGCGGCGCGGGGTCTGGCCGCCGCGGTCGGCAAGACAGGCGGCGCCGCGCCCCGGCGAAAGCCGGCGGTCACCGTCGACGAGCACATCGTCGAGATCGTCAGCGACTCGGGCGAGGGCGCGCAGCGGTGCGGCCAGTCGTTCGGATCGATCGCCGCGCGGACGGGACACGGCATATGGACCGTCGAGATCATCCCGGCGGAAATCCAGCCGCCGGCGCGCAGCATCGCCGGAACCAGCGGCAACCGTGTCCGCCTGGCGTCGCGGCGCATCATGAACGGCGGCGACGAGGCCGACCTGGTGGTCGCCTTCAACGAACAGGTGCTGCTCAGCCGGGTGCGCGCCGACGAGCTCAAAGCCGATTGCCTCATCCTTCTGGAAAGCAAGTGGCGGACCGACCCCGATGCCGCGATCGCCGCGTCCTACGCCCATGTCTGCGACGAGCTGACCGCGCGGGGATACCGGCTGCACGAGATCCCGATGGAACGCGAATGCGTGAAGTACGTACCGGATCCGCGGCGCGGCAAGAACATGTTCGTGCTCGGCCTGCTCTGCAGCATCTACTGCCTCGATCCGGACATCGCGCGGGCGCAGGTGCGTTTCGTTTTCCGGAAGAAGGACGAAAAGGTCATCGACGCCAACCTCGAGCTCTTGCAGGCCGGCTACGAATGGGCCGAGGTCAATCTCGACCTCAAGTTCGCGATCTCGTCGTCGAGGCCGCGCGAGCCCCAGATCGTCGTGAACGGCAACACCGCCCTGGCGCTCGGGGTGGTGGCGTCGGGCATGGAGGTCTGCGCGATGTACCCGATCACGCCGGCGACCTCGGCGTCGCACTACCTGAGCGACATCTTCGAGAAGGTCGGCTGCGTCGTCCATCAGGCGGAGGACGAAATCGCCGCCTGCGCCTTCGCCATCGGCGCCTCCTATGCCGGCAAGTGCGCGGTGACCATCACCTCGGGCCCCGGCCTGTCCCTGAAACAGGAAGGCCTGGGTCTCGCCGTGATGGGGGAGATCCCGCTCGTCGTCATCGACGTGCAGCGGGGCGGACCCAGCACCGGCCAGCCGACCAAGGCGGAACAGGGCGACCTGCTCGCCGCCTGCTTCGGCGGCCACGGGGACGCGCCGAAGATCGTCATGGCCGCCGCGACCATCGAAGACTGCTTCTACTCGGTCATCGCCGCGCGCAAGATCGCCGAGACCTTCAACATGGTCGTCATGGTCCTGACCGATGCGAGCCTGGCGACGGCGCAGCAGCCCTTCCCGCGGCCGCACTTCCGCGACGACTGGCTCGCCCCGCCCGTGGACCAGAGCGCGGCCCCGGACGGCGCGAAGCCCTATGACTGGGACCCCCGAACCGGTCTGGCCGCCAGATTCATCCCGGGACAGCCGAACGGGATGCACTGCCTGACCGGGCTGGCCCACGACCGGTCCAGCCGTGTGGCCTACGATCCGGAGGCCAACCAGGAAGGCATCCGCCACCGCAGCCTGAAGCTGGCCGCCTTTCAGAGGACACTGCGGACCCCGGCGGTGTTCGGCGGCGAGGACGGGGACCTTCTGCTTGTCGGCTGGGGCAGCACCAAGGGCGCCATCGAGGAAGCGGTCGAACGCCTGCGAGCGGAGGGATCCAGGGTGTCGGCCCTGCACCTCAAGTTCCTCCAGCCCATGGCCTCAGGCATCAAGGAGGCGATGCAGCGGTTCGACAAGGTCATGACCATCGAGAACAACTGGTGCGACAGGGTGGACGGCGACCTCATCGACGGGCAGAACCGCCGCTATTCGAGTCTCGCCTGGCTGCTGCGCGCGCGACACCTCATCGACGTCGACTGCTGGGGCGAAGCCCGAGGCGAAGCGATCAAGCCCGGCGCCATCGTCGAGGTCGTCCGGCACAGGCTGCAGTAACGCGAGGTCGAACCATGTCCGCTCCCCTGACCGAGTGTATGTTGAAGCTGATCGACGAGGAATACACCCTCCACGACTACCAGAGCGACATCCCGCCACGCTGGTGCACCGGATGCGGCGACAACGGCATCCTGACCGCCGTCCAGCGGCTGTGCCGGGACGAACAACTGGCGCCCGAGAAGACGGTGTTCGTGTCGGGAATCGGCTGCTCGAGCCGGTTCCCGCATTACATGAACGCCTATGGCTTCCACGGCCTGCACGGCCGGGCGCTTCCCGTCGCCGAGGGCGTAAAGCTGCGGCGGCCGGACCTCCACGTCTTCGTCACCACGGGCGACGGGGACTGTTGCAGCATCGGCGCTGCGCACTGGATTCATGCCGTGCGCTACAACATGAACATGACCGTGCTGCTGCACGACAACCAGATCTACGGCCTCACCAAGATGCAGGCCTCGCCGACCTCCCCGCGGGGACTGAAGAGCAACACGACGCCCCGCGGCACCTATCTGGACCCGCTCAATCCGCTGACCGTCACGTTGGGCGTGGCGAACGCGTCGTTCGTGGCCCAGGCGGCGGATTGGATTCCCGAGGCGCTCTACGACATCATCCTGCAGGCGTATCGCCACAAGGGGTTCTCGTTCGTGCGCATCCTGCAGCGGTGTCCGGAATTCCTGCCGCACCACTTCGACCCCTGGCTGCGCGACCCCGCGAAGATGCGGCTGCTCGTCCACCCGCAGGGCCTGCAATTGAGCGCCGCCCTTTCCAAGACCTACCGGAACCAGGAGGTGCACGATCCCGGCAATCTGAACCGCGCCCGGGAGATCGCGTCGCTCACCGACGAGATCCCGGTCGGCATCCTCTACCGGAACAGCCAGGTGCCTTGCTACGAGGACCTGCGCGAGGGGGAACGGCCGAATACGCCCGGATTGATCAAGACGGTACTCGAAGAGGAGTTCGACAAGTTCACGATCTGGCCCGAGGAGCAGGATGGCGCCCCAAGGAGCTGAGTGTGGCGGCGCCCGACGCGGGCGGCCTGGCGGGAGCTCGGAGGAAGGACGATCGGATGATGCCATGGACGGCATATCTCTGGAGCTGACGAGCCCGCGTCTGATGGAGATGCTCCCCGAAAGGGATGGCGGCCGCGAGTCATGGCGACGGCTGCGGCCGGCCCTGTTCGCCGGGTACGGCGACCTCGGGACGCTGCGCTACGACTACCCCTTGGTCCTGGTCCGGAATGGCGCCGGCGATGCGTGCGCGCGGTCGCTTTCGGCCATCGTCGATGCCCTGCTTCGCGAGATCGTGCCGCCGGGCCCGCGCGGCGAGGGTTTCCGCCGGCAGCTTCTTCGCCTGGAAACCGAGATCCGCGCGCTCGTCGCGCGCGAAACGAAGGGATCGCTCTCGCGGTATTGGCGGCTGGCCGAAGCCGAACTGCTCGCGGGCCGCGATGCCACCGACCGCGGGCCGCTCGCCGCCAACCTCGACTTGGCCCGCGAGAGGCTCGGCGTCGACGGCGAGGTCATCGACTGCGATGCCGAGACGCCGGTCAGGTTTCTCGTCCATGCCTGGACCACGATTCATGCGGCCAAGGCCAAGGCGTTCCGCAAGCGGGTCGAGGGACTCATCCTGAAGCTGTCGGACATCCTGAAGGCCGACTTCATGAAATCGGACCGGGCGCACAGCCCCGAGCTCCTGCGGTCCTCCATCGGCACCGCCTTCGAGTCGGCCTTCGACTTCAATGCGATGTCGCGGCTGCTGGTCGAGGGGTCGCCGCACGGCCTGTTGAGCGACGACCGGCGGCGGCGGATCGAGGCGGTGCTCCTGGTGCTCCAGTCGCAACGGTTCTATGCCCCGGGCCGCGCCTCGGGGCCGCGGCCGGGACAGGTCGATCCCTATGCCTTCATCTTCGACAACTGCGCCGCCGCTCTGGACGCCTTTCGGGACCGCCTGCCGCAGATCGTGGACCTTATCAAGGCCGTCAGCATCGCGGAGTTGGAGATCGAGAACCGCTACCGGGCCGCGCTGCACGACGCGTTCTTCGCCCGGTTCGACGAGAGCGCAGTGGCGGAGCACGACCTGGCGCTGTTCCCGTCGTACCTCGTCTGCCTGCACGACGGCCGGAGCGACGCCGCGGAGATGGCACGGGCCTTCGAGGCTCTGGCGTCGGGGCTCCCGGTAAAGGTCCTCATCCAGACCGACGACATCCTCGGCGACCCGTCGCCCGAACCGCCGCGCGCCGCCTTCGGCGGAGGCAGCGCGCGGCTCGCCGCCATGGCCCTTGGCATCAACAACGCCTACGTGTTCCAAGGGGCCAGCTCCAGTCTCCCCCGGTCGCAGGAGCGAGTCCTCAAGGGGCTGGCCTTTGCGGGCCCGGCGCTGTTCAGCATTTTCTCCGGCGCGACCAAGAGCGTGTCGGTCGTGCCGCCGTACTTGCTGGCGGCGGCGGCGACGGAATCGCGTGCCTTTCCGACCTTCGTTTACGATCCCGCGGCGGGTCCCGACTGGGCGACGCGCTTTCACATCGGCGACAATCCGCAGGCCGAGACCGATTGGCCGGTGCACACACTCCGCTATGAAGACGAGGACCACCAGCGGGTCACGGAGACCGTGGCGTTCACGCAGGTCGATTTCGCGGTCTGCGATGCGCGGTATGCGAAGCACTGCGTGCCGGCCAGCCGCAGCAAGTGGTCCGACGCCATGGCCCCGGCCGGCGAATGCCTGGGGCGCGAAAGCCGAAGCGACCCCGATCGGATTCCCTATGTCTGGACGGTCGGCGGCGACGGCCGCCTTCGTCGGACCGTCGTCGATGATCGAATGATCGACGCGGCGCGCCGCTGCAACCAGACCTGGCGCAGCTTGCAGGAGCTGGGCGGCATCAACAATTCCCACGCCCGGCGGCAGCTCGAGCAGGCGCGGCAGGCCTGGGAGCGGGAACAGGACCGCGAGCCTGAGGGGTCGCGCCGCCGGGACGACCCCCGGCCGGCGGCCTCGGCCGAAGCGCCGCCGGCGGTCGCGGCCGAGGCCGAGCCCGCTTCCGCCGCGGCGGCGCCGATCGCGCCGGACGAGCCCTCCATCGAGACCGCTCGCTGCACGACCTGCAACGAATGCACCCAGATCAACGGCAGGATGTTCAAGTACGACGAAAACATGCAGGCCTACATCGCCGACCCCGACGCGGGCACCTATCGACAGCTCGTCGAGGCGGCCGAGTGCTGCCAGGTCAGCATTATCCACCCCGGCAAGCCGCGCCATCCCGACGAGCCCAACCTTGGCGAGCTGATCGCCCGCGCCACGCCCTTTAACTGAGCCGGCGTCGCGCCACCTTGACGGACACGACCCGCCACGGTGACCTGGCGATCCGAAACCGGTGCGGCGGTGGTTGGGGGACGTGGATTCGAACCACGGTTAACGGAGTCAGAGTCCGTTGTCCTACCGCTAGACGATCCCCCAGCGAGGGCCGGACCTCGGGCCCGGCGACGGGGTGGGGAATCTAGGGCGCGGGGCGGCGCGGTTCAACCTCTTTCCCGCCGCGGTTCCGGCGCGGCGCGGGCCTTGGATTTCGCCGTATCTTGCCTGTAGGATGCGGCGAAACGCGGGATCCGCGGGCCGCCCTCGCGGCCGGCGCCGGAACGGAGTTGCTTTTTTGGGTCCATTGGACAGATCGCACGGCCCCAACGGGGCGTGGCGCAACGGCGACGGCAACGGCACGTTCGCGGCGCTCGACCTGGGCACCAACAACTGCCGCCTGCTCATCGCCCGTCCCGTGGACGGCGGGTTCCGCGTCATCGACGCCTTCTCGCGCATCGTGCGACTGGGCGAAGGGTTGTCCGCGACCGGCCATCTGTCGGTGGCGGCCATGGAGCGCACCATCGAGGCGCTCAAGGTTTGCGCCGGCAAGATGCGCCGGCGCGGCGTGACCCACGCGCGCAGCGTCGCCACCGAGGCGTGCCGGCGCGCCGGCAATTGCAACAGCTTCGTCGGGCGGGTGCGCGCGGAGACGGGCATCGAGATCGAAATCATCTCGACCGGCGAGGAGGCGCAACTCGCCTTCAAGGGTTGCGCCCCGCTGCTCGACCTGACGCGGCCGCGGGCGCTCGCCTTCGACATCGGCGGCGGCTCGACCGAACTCGGTTGGCTCGCGCTCGGCCCCGGGCAGGCGGCCGAGCTGCGCGCCTGGCTGTCGATCCCGATCGGCGTGGTGACGCTTTCCGAGCGCTATGGCAGCGCCCGCATGCCGCCGGAAATCTACGAGTCGATGGTCGAGGAGGTGGTGGCGCTGCTGCGCCCGTTCGAGGCCGCCAACGACATCGCCGCCGACATCGCCGCGGGCGCCGTGCAGATGATCGGCAGCTCCGGCACCGTGACGACGCTGGCCGGCATCCATCTCGACCTGCCGCGCTACGACCGCCGGGTGGTCGACGGCTGCCACCTGGACTTCTCCGAGATCCGCGCTGTCAGCCGGCGCCTCGCCGCCATGAGCTGCGACGAGCGCGCCGCCAACGCCTGCGTCGGCCACGAACGCGCCGATCTCGTCGTTGCCGGCTGCGCCATTCTCGAGGCGATCTGCACGCTGTGGCCGGTCGGTCGGGTGCGGGTCGCCGACCGCGGCGTGCGCGAAGGCATCCTGCTCGGCCTCATGCACAGCGTGGCGACCGTGGCGGGGGGCCGGCGCAGCGGCACCCGGCCGGGCGGCCGATCGCGCCCGTGACGCGGCGCGGCCGCGACGGCGGACGGACGGGCGGCGGCAAGGGCACGGGCGGGCGCGGCCTCGCCGTGCGGGTGACGACTGCGGCCAAGCGCCGGCCGTCCTCGACGCGCTGGCTCGCGCGCCAGCTCAACGACCCCTATGTCGCCGAGGCGCAGCGGCTCGGCTACCGCTCGCGCGCCGCCTTCAAGCTGGAACAGCTCGA
Source organism: Dongiaceae bacterium (assembly GCA_040881945.1). Lineage (GTDB taxonomy): Bacteria > Pseudomonadota > Alphaproteobacteria > Dongiales > Dongiaceae > JBBECF01. The sequence continues at coordinate 19,019 of JBBECF010000080.1, forward strand.
CGACCGCTTCCGCATCCTCGGCGCCGGCAAGCGCGTGGTCGACCTTGGCGCCGCCCCGGGCGGCTGGACGCAGGTCGCGGTGCAGCGGGTCACCCCGCCCGGCCGCGCGGCGGGACGGGTGGTGGCGGTCGATCTGCTGCCGATGGATCCGGTGCCCGGCGCGGTCGTGCTGCGTCACGATTCCCTGGCGCCCGACGCGCCGGCGCTGATCGCGGCCGCGCTCGGCGGGCGCGCCGACGTCGTGCTCAGCGACATGGCGGCGCCGGCGACCGGCCACGCCGGCACCGACCACCTGCGCGTCATGGCTCTGGCCGAGGCGGCTTTCGCCTTCGCCGCCGGGGCGCTGGCGCCCGGCGGCGCCTTCATCGTCAAGGTGCTGCGCGGCGGCGCCGAGGCGGAGCTGCTGGCGGCGCTGAAGCGCGATTTCGTCGTCGTCCGCCACGTCAAGCCGCCGGCCAGCCGCAGCGATTCGGCCGAGGTCTATCTCGTCGCCACCGGCTTCCGCGGCGCCTAGTGTCCTGCTCCAGCTCTCCCACAGAAGAAACAGGCACAGACACGGGGCGGCGCGGAGCCTGGGGCAAGAGCAGGCCGTGACGGGAGCACGACAAGCTCCCTTGGCGTCACCTGGGCGCGTCGATATTTTAGACTTATCGTCTGTTGTTGGAGAGTACGTACTTGGCGAGCGCGACGACGCCGAGAACGACAAGCACAACGACAAGCGTTCCGCCGCCCCACCCCATGCCCCACATCGTCGAGCCGCCCCACATCGTCGAGCCGCCGCCGTCCACTATTCCATTCATCATCGTCATCTCCTGATGCGTCCGAGGGCATAATCGCCCGTTCGCTCGCCCGTCGCCTCTTTCCGAACTCGATCGCCTGGCGCGGCGCTACGTGGCGGGCGCCATCATAAGCTGGTGTTGCCGCATCATCTGCTCCATCATCTGCTGCATCATGTCCATGCGCTGCTGCATCATCTGCATCTGCGGGGCGACGTTGGGATCCATAGCGGCGCCTCCTTGAGTCTGCCCCATCATTCCGCCCTGACCCATCATGCCGCGCATGGCGGCCATCTGCTCCTGCATCATTGTCATATGCTCGGCCATGAGCTTCTGCCGCTCGGCGGGAGTCTTCGCCTGCTGCGCCTGGTCCATCATCGTTTGCATTTGCTCGAAACGCTGCTGCATTTGTTCTGGCGTGACATGGTTGGCCGCATAGGCCGCGGGAACGGCAAGCGCCATGAATGCGGCGGCGGTAAGAAGACGGTAACGTCTCATGATCGACCTTCCTGTGTTGGGGGCAGTGACGTTGGCCGGGCATCGTAGCCCGCGAGCTTTTCGTCAAGAGGATACGAGTAGCGGATCGACGGACGATTCACCGTTCAGAATTGAACATGCGGCGCTTGGGGATATGCGATAGTGGGGATGACGCCCCCGCGATCCAATGACTGGCGGTGGGCAGGAACTCAGCTCCGGACGTTTCCATTCGGCGGGCGTCGACGGGTGGCGCTGCGTGAGAACGGATTGGAACGGTGGATGACCCGAGGCACAACTCAGCGCCGGCGCCGCGTTCGTTCGGGGGCGGCGATTTCGGCCGTGTTGCTCGCGATGGCCGTCGCGCCTGTTTCCACGTCCGATGCCGGCCAGCCCGTGCCGCAGAATCTCGAATTCGATATCGTGCATGACGGCGGTGTGGTCGGGCACCACCGGATCACCTTCCGCGAGGATGGCGACGAACTCGTCGTTCGGAGCGACATCGCGATCGACGTCAAGATGCTGCTCTTCACCGTCTTTCGCTACCAGCAGACGCGCGAGGAGGTGTGGCGGGACGGTAGGCTCATTGCGTTTGCCAGCACCGCCGACGACGACGGCACGCCCTACGACATCACGGGCGAGGCCCGGCCGGACGGAATCCACGTGACCTCGGGGACGGAGACCTGGATCCTGCCGGCCGACTCCCTGCCGGCGAGCTATTGGAATATCTCCATGGTAACCGGGACGGGCCCTCTCGTCGACGCGCAGAGCGGCAGTATGCTCGACGCGAAGGTTGTAAAGGTCGGGCCGGAGACGATAAGGGCGGACGGCAAGGAGGTCGCCACGACCCGTTACAAGCTCGGAGCCGAGCGCCCGCGCCACCTGTGGTACGATGCGACCGGGCGCTTGGTGAAGATGCGCGCGGTCGGCCGTAACGGCTCGGCCATTGATTGGGTGCTGAAGTAGCGGCGGGCGCCACCTCCATTGTCATCGCCGGGGTTGACCCGGCGATCCGCGGATCAGCCGGTGAGATCGTTAACAGTGGCGCCAAGGCATGCCGTGTCCAGCGCAACCGAGAGCACTTCGCCGGGTCAAGCCCGCGCCGGTCCGACACTCTCGCCGACAGGGCCGCGATCGCGTCCGCCGTCCTGCTCAACTCGCCGGCGGCGACGCCCGGAACATCGGCTTCAGGGCGGCGAACAGGCGGCGATAGCGACCGTAGGCGTCGGCATAGGCCGCCGCGTTCGCCGGGTCCGGGTCGACCCTGTCGGCCACGGCATCGACCAGGCGCGCCGCCGCCGCCAGATCGGCGACCCGCCCGCCGGCCACGGCCGCCAGCATGCCGGCGCCGACCGCGGCGGCGTCGGCGACGCGCGCGCGTTCCACCGGCAGCCCGGTCGCGTCGGCGCGGATCCGCGCCCACAGCGCGCTCCGCGCGCCGCCGCCGAGCAGGCGCACGCGCTCGACCGCCACGCCCATGGCGCGCAGCCGGCCGGTCACGTCCTTGAGGCCGAAGGCGGTGCCTTCGAGGACGGCGCGGGCGAGATGGCCGGGGCCGTGCGACGGCGTCAGGCCGTAGAAGCAGCCGCGCGCCTCGGCGATCCATTCCGGGGTCATGGCGCCGGTCAGCGCCGGCAGGAAAACCAGGCCGTCGCTGCCCGCCGGCGCGGCGGCGGCGAGCCGGTCGAAGGCGGCGACGTCGGCGATGCCGAGCAGCCCGCGCAGCCATTCCAGCGCGCCGCCGCTGACCCAGCCGGGGTTCTCGATGAAATACAGGCCGGAGCCGGGGAAGCGATGCGTCTCGACCAGGCCGGTCGAGTCGATCAGCGGCCGCGGGTCGAGGGCGCCGACCACCTCGGCGGTGCCGAGCACGTTGACGACGGTGCCCGGTTCGACGACGCCGCCGCCGAGCGGCGCCGCGAAGTCGTCGCCGGTGCCGACCGCGACCGGCACGCCCTGGGGCAGGCCGGTGAGCGCGCTGCCGGCGTGGCTGAGCCCGCCGGCCGCCTCGTCGCCGCGGCGCAAGGCCGGCAGCAGTTCCCGGCGCAGGCCGAAGGCGGCGAGCAGGTCGTCGGCGAAATCGCCTTCCGCCAGGTCGTAGACCAGGGTGGTCGACGCGAGCCCGTGGTCGATCGCCCGCGCCCCGGTCAGCCGTTCGACCAGGTAGTCGACCGGCTGGTGGAAGGCGGCGATCGCCCGCCCGCCCGGCGGATGGTCGAGCAGCCAGCGCATCTTTGCCGCCATATGCGTGCCGTCGAGATTGACGCCGGTGCGCCGGCGCAGGGTGTCGGGCGAAAGCCGGGCGCGCACGGCGGCCAGCGCGGCGTCGGCGCGGCGGTCCATCCAGATCAGGCACGGCCCCAGCGGCCGGCCGTCGCCATCGACCGGCACGCAGCCGTCGAGCTGACCGGCGATGCCGAGGGCGGCCACGGCGCCCGGCGCGCAGCCGGCGGCGTCGAGGGCGTCGGCGATCGCCGGGCCGAGCGCAGCCTCCCAACGGTGCACGTCCTGCTCGGCCCAGCCGGGGCGCGGGAAGGCGACGGGATAGCCGCGGCGCCCGGCGCCGCGCACTTGCAGCCGGTCGTCGAGGACGACCGCCTTCAGGCTCTGGCTGCCGACATCGACCCCGACGATCATCGTGAGGTTCGCCGTATCACCATTGGCACGTCCCCGAACACGCGCTTCGCGGCGCCGTCGAAAAGAACCAAAAAAAGGGAGGCGGCGCAACGCGCCACCTCCCCATGCAAGATTCGGGTCGCCGAGCTTACATCGGCTTGCCGTCCTTCCAGTGCTGCAGCAGCGTGTCGTAATCGATCGTTTCGCCCTGCGGCTTCTCGTTCGCGAGCTTCGGCTGCGGCGCGCCCGGCTGGTCATACCAGTACTGGGCGTCCTGCTCCGGGTTGAGCTTCGGGCCGCAATCGCCCTGGACGCCGGAGCGTTCGATGCGCTCCATCACCCGGTCCATCTCGCGGGCCAGGTTGTCCATCGCCGTGTCCGGCGTCACCTCGCCGGACACCGCCTCGCCGATGTTCTGCCACCACAACTGCGCCAGCTTCGGATAATCGGGCACGTTGGTGCCGGACGGCGTCCACATGACGCGCGCCGGGCTGCGGTAGAACTCGACCAGACCGCCGAGCTTGGGCGCCCGGTCGGTGAAGGACTGGTGTTTGATGTCGCTGTCGCGGATGATGGTCAGGCCGACGTGGCTCTTCTTCAGCGACACCGTCTTCGAGACCGTGAACTGAGCGAATAGCCAGGCCGCCTTGCGCCGGTCCACCGGCGTCGAGTTCATCAGCGTCCATGAGCCGGCGTCCTGATAGCCGAGCTTCATGCCGTCCTGCCAGTACGAGCCGTGCGGCGACGGCGCCATGCGCCACTTCGGCGTGCCGTCGGCGTTCACGGTCGGGCCCGGCTCCACCATCGAAGCGGTGAAGGCGGTGTACCAGAAGATCTGCTGCGCGACGTTGCCCTTCGCGAGCGACGGCAGCGACTGGTAGAAGTCCATGCCCAGCGCCCCCGGCGGCGCATATTTGCGCAGCCATTCCATGTACTTGTTGAGCGCGTACTTGGCGGCCGGGCCGTTGGCGTCGCCGCCGCGGGTGACGCTCGTGCCGACGGGACGACAGCCATCGACGCGGATGCCCCATTCGTCCACCGGTTTGCCGTTCGGCAGGCCCTTGTCGCCGGCGCCGGCCATGGACAGCCAGGCGTCGGTGAAGCGCCAGCCGAGGTCCGGCGCCTTCTTGCCGTAGTCCATGTGGCCGAAGACGGCGACGCCGTCGATCTCCTTCACGTCGTTGGCGAAGAACTCGGCGATGTCCTCGTAGGCCGACCAGTTGACCGGCACGCCGAGCTCGTAGCCGTACTTGGCCTTGAACATCTCCTTGAAGTCGGCCCGCTGGAACCAGTCGTAGCGGAACCAGTAGAGATTGGCGAATTGCTGGTCGGGGAGCTGATAGAGCTTGCCGTCCGGACCCGTCGTGAAGCTCTTGCCGATGAAGTCGTCGACGTCGAGCGTCGGCAGGGTGACGTCCTTGCCTTCGCCCGCCATCCAGTCGCTCAACGGCACGACGAACCCGTAGCGGGAGTGCGTGCCGATCAGGTCGGAGTCGTTGACATAGGCGTCGTAGATGTTCTCGCCCGACTGCCACTGGGTCTGCAGCTTCTCGATCACGTCGCCTTCCTGGATCAGGTCGTGCGTGACCTTGATGCCGGTGATCTCCTCGAAGGCCTTGGTCAGCACCTTCGACTCATACTCGTGGGTCGGGATCGTTTCCGAGACGACCTTAATCTCCATGCCCTTGAACGGCTCGGCCGCCTTGATGAACCATTCCATCTCCTTGAGCTGGTCCGCGCGGGACAGCGTCGAAGGCTGGAATTCCGCATCGAGCCACCTTTCGGCGGCCGCCTTGTCGGCGCGCGCGGGCGTAGCCGACGCGACGAACGCGCCGCCGACCAACGCCGCGATCGCCGTTCCGATCATCAGTCGCCCTATAGGCGACGATCTGTTTCCGGTTTTCACTGTTGCCCTCCCATTGCCGGCTTTCCTAGTTCCCAAGAATTTACCGACGGACGGAAAGCCCCTAGTCCGTCGGTCCGTCGGGCGCCCCCCCCCCCCCCCCCACGCCGTAAACTCCGATCAACCCCAACGCATGACCACGGCCATCCAGACCGCCGCGATGCCGAGGGGCCACCACAGGCTCGCATCCGTCGCGGCCAACCACGCCAAGTGGATGTAGGCGCTGCTCAGCAATCCGATGAACAGCCGATCGCCCCGCGTCGTGGCGATCGGCAGGACGCCGCGCCGTTCGACGGACGGATCGGCGAATTCCCAAACGGTCATGCCGACGAGGATGAGCGCAATGGTCGCAAAGAAGATCCCGGTGGGGAGCGTCCACACCATCCATTCCAGATCCACGGCCCGCCTCCCTCAGACCCGGCCCAGGGCAAAGCCCTTGGCCAGGTAGTTGCGCACGAAATAGATGACCAGCGCGCCGGGCACGATCGTAAGGATGCCGGCGGCGGCGAGCAGGCCCCAGTCGAGGCCGGACGCGCTTACCGTGCGGGTCATGGTGGCCGCGATCGGCTTTGCCACGGTCGTCGTCAGCGTGCGCGCCAGCAGCAGCTCGACCCAGGAGAACATGAAGCAGAAGAACGCCGTCACGCCGATGCCCGACCGGATCAGCGGCAGGAACACGCGCAGGAAAAAGCGCGGGAAGCTGTAGCCGTCGATATAGGCGGTTTCGTCGATTTCCCGCGGCACGCCGGACATGAACCCTTCGAGGATCCACACCGCCAGCGGCACGTTGAACAGCGTATGGGCGATCGCCACGGCGATGTGCGTGTCGATCAGCCCGAAGGTCGAATAGAGCTGGAAGAACGGCAGCGCGAAGACCGCCGGCGGCGCCATGCGGTTGGTCAGCAGCCAGAAGAACATGTGCTTGTCGCCGATGAATCTGTAGCGCGAGAAGGCATAGGCCGCCGGCAACGCCGTGACCAACGAAATCACCGTATTGATGCTGACGTAGATGAACGAGTTGATATAGCCGGAGTACCAGGACGGATCGGTGAAGATCTTGATGTAGTTGTCGAAGGTCGGATCGGTCGGATACAACGCAAAGACGTCGAGGATGTCCGCGTTGGTCCGGAGCGACATGTTCAGCATCCAGTAGATCGGCAGCAGGAGCAGCCCCAGATAGGCGATCAGGCCGATCGTGCTCTTGCGAATTTTCATCGCTTGTCTCCCGCCGCGACGTTCTGCAGCGCCTGATAGAACAGCCAGGAAAACAGCAGGACGATCAGGAAGTAGATGAGGGAAAGAGCCGCGGCCGGCCCCAGGTCGAATTGCCCGAGCGCCACCTTGACCAGGTAGATCGACGGGAATGTGGTTGCGTTGCCGGGGCCGCCGCCGGTCAGCACGAAGGGCTCAGCGTAGATCATGAAGCTGTCCATGAAGCGCAGCAGCACCGCGATCGTCAGCACGCCGCGCATCTTCGGCAACTGGATATAGCGGAACACGGCCCAGGCCGTGGCCCCATCGATGCGCGCGGCCTGGTAATAGGCGTCGGGTATCGCCCGCAGGCCCGCATAGGCGAGCAGGACCACCAAGGGCGTCCAGTGCCAGACCTCCATCAGCATGACGGTGATCCAGGCATCGAGCGGCGATGCGGTGTGATCGAATTCGACGCCGAGGCCGTTTATCGCCAGACCCAGCAACCCGATGTCCGGCCGGGTGAAGATGATCCACATCGTGCCGATGACGTTCCACGGAACGAGCAGCGGCAGCGCCAGCAACACCAGCACGACGGATATGGCCCAGCCGCGCCGCGGCATGGCCAGCGCGACCAGCACGCCCAACGGAATCTCGATGACCAGCACAAGGCCGGAAAACAGCAGCTGGCGCAACAGCGCGTCGTGCAGGCGGCTGTCGCCCAGCACCTCCTCGAACCACTCGGACCCGACAAAGAGCCGCTCGCCCGGCCCGAAGATGTCCTGGACCGAATAGTTGACCACGGTCATCAGCGGGATGACCGCGCTGAAGGCGACGACCAGGAACACCGGCAGGATCAGCAGCCAGGCCCTGTTGTCCTCGGTCTTGTTCATCCCGCCACCCCCTTCACGCGACCCGCCGGTCGTCGGCGTAGAGCTTGGTCCGGGCCGGCGGAAAGACGGCGATGGCCCGTTCGGCGGGCACGTGCTGGTCCTCGGCGAGCTTGGCGCGCAGCTCGCGCGCGCCGAGCCGGACGGTCACCATCTTGTAGTTGCCGAGATCTTCGACCGCCGCCACCGCCACCGGCACCCCGCCGCGGGTCGATTCCGGCGCGAGCTTGAGGAACTCCGGACGGATTCCCAGCATGAGCGTGCCGCCGCCGGCGCGCGCCCGCGCGGCGAGGCCGGCGGCCAGCGGCACCCGGAAGCCCTCGACGATGGCGGCCTCGCCGTCCAAGGCGCAGGGCAGGAAATTCATGCCCGGGCTGCCGATGAAGTAGCCGACGAAGCTGTGCTCCGGATCCTCGAACAACTGCTGCGGCGTGCCGAGCTGGACGACCCGGCCCTCGTACATCACCGCCACTTGGTCGGCGAAGGTCAGCGCCTCGTTCTGGTCGTGCGTGACGTAGACGAGGGTGATGCGAAAGCGCTCGTGGATCTGCTTCAGCTTGCGCCGGAGCTGGAACTTGACCTGGGGGTCGATGACGGTCAGCGGCTCGTCGAACAGGATCGCGGCGACGTCGCTACGCACCAGGCCGCGGCCGAGCGAGATCTTCTGCTTGGCGTCGGCGCCCAGTCCGCGCGCCCGCCGCCGAAGGTCGGGGACGAGGTCGAGGGTCTCGGCGATCTCGTGCACGCGGGCGCGCACCTCGGCCTCGTCGACGCCGCGGTTGCGCAACGGAAAGGCGAGGTTGTCATAGACCGTCATCGTGTCGTAGATGACCGGGAACTGGAACACCTGGGCGATATTGCGCTCGCGCGGCGACAGGTCGGTCACGTCGCGGTCGTCGAAGAGAACACGGCCGGCGGACGGGCGCAGCAGCCCGGAGACGATGTTGAGCAGCGTGGTCTTGCCGCATCCCGACGGCCCGAGCAGGGCGTAGGCGCCGCCGTCCTCCCACACATGATCCATGCGCTGCACGGCGTAGTCGGCCTCGCTCCGCGGCTTCGGGCGGTAGGAGTGGGCGAGATTGCTGAGGGCGATCCGCGCCATCATTCCGCTCCCACCGGCGACTCCGCATGGATCGGCGGCGCGGCGGCAAGCCCGCCCGCCGGGTCGAAGACGAACATACGCCGCGGCTTGAGGAACACCGTCACCGGCCGGCCGAGCTGGAGGATATACACGCCCTCCTGCTGGACGACCCACGCGACGTCGTTGTGGGTCACGTGCACGAAGGTCTCGGAGCCGCTGACTTCGGCGAGGTCGACCGCGGCGGGCACCTCGACGTCTTCCGCGGCGGTGCGGCTGACGGACAGATGATTGGCGCGCAGGCCGAAGCGATAGGGTCCGGGCGCGAGACTGCGCATGTGTCCCGGCAGCGGGCCGCGCACGTCGCGGCCGAGGCGGAACCAGCCGGTTTCGACGGCGCCGTCGATGAGGTTCATCGGCGGGTCGCTGAAAACCTGCGCGACGCGCACCGTGGCCGGACGGTGGAACACCTCGAGGGTGCGGCCGACCTGCAAGACCCGGCCGGCGTCGAGAACGATGGTGCGGCCGCCCAACATGAGCGCCTCCAGGGGCTCGGTCGTGGCGTAGACGACGATCGATTCGCCGCGCCTGAAGATCGCCTGAAGCTCGATTCGCAGCTCCTCGCGCAGCTTGTAGTCGAGATTGACCAGCGGCTCGTCGAGCAGCAGCAGCGCGGCGTCCTTGACCAGCGCGCGGGCGAGCGCGGTGCGCTGCTGCTGGCCGCCCGACAGCTCGTGCGGCAGGCGGTCGAACAGGTGGTCGATATGCACCGTCGCCGCGGTCTCGCGCACGCGGCGGTCGACGGCGGCGCGGTCCAGCCCCTTGCGCCGCAGCGGCGCCGCGATGTTGTCATAAACGGTGAAGGACGGGTAATTGATGAACTGCTGATACACCATCGCGACGTTGCGCTGGCGCACCGAGCGGCCGGTGATGTCCTCGTCGTCGAGGAAGATACGGCCGGCGGTCGGCCGGTCGAGGCCGGCCATCAGCCGCATGAGCGAGGTCTTGCCGGCGAGCGTCAGGCCGAACAGCACGTAAGGCTGGCCCGGCTCGAGCGCGAGGTCGATGTCGTCGAGATCGAGCGCCGGCCCGGTCCGCTTGCTGACATGGTCGAGGCGGAGAGTCATGACGCCGTCGCCTCCCGGCCGCGCGGGGCGGCGGCGGCGTCGAACCAGTCGGCGACGCGCCGCCGGGCCGCCTCCGGCATGTGCAGGCCGAGCTTGGAGCGCCGCCACAGCACGTCCTCGGCGCCCATCGCCCATTCGTGGCGCCGCAGGTAATCGAGCTCGGCCTCATAGAGGCCGGGGCCAATCTCGGCGCCCAGGTCGCCGAGCCCGGCGGCGGCGCCGAGCAGGCGATCGACGCGCGTACCGTAGGCGCGCGCGTAGCGCCGGGCAAGCGCGACCGGCAACCAGGGCTTGCGCACACGTAGCGCAGCGAAAAAGCGGTCGAAATCGGCGTCCGGCAGGTCGCCGCCGGGCAGCGGCGCGGCGTGCGTCCAGGCCGGTCCGGCGGCCGGGAAATGCGGGCGCAGCTTGTCCAGCGCCTGGCCCGCCAACCGGCGATAGGTCGTGATCTTGCCGCCGAGCACCGACAGCAGCGGCGCCGCCCCGCCGGCGGCGTCGAGCTCGAGCGCATAGTCGCGGGTGACGGCGGCGGCGTCGACCGCTTCGTCATCGTAGAGCGGGCGCACGCCGGCGTAGCTCCACACCACGTCGGCGGGCGCGACGGCGCGCCGGAAATGCCGGTTAATCACCTCGCACAGATAGTCCATCTCGGCCGGCGAGATGCGCACCGCGCCGAGGTCGCCGTCGAACGGCACGTCGGTGGTGCCGATCAGCGTGTAGTCGGTCTCGTAGGGAATGGCGAAGACGATGCGGCGGTCGACGTTCTGCAGGATGTAGGCGTGATCGCCCTCGTAGAGCCGAGGCACGACGATGTGGCTGCCCTTGATGAGGCGCAGCCGGTGCCCCCAATCGAGCCCCAGCGCCGCCTGGACGAAGCTCGCCGCCCACGGGCCGGTGGCGTTGACGAGCGCGCGGGCGCGCAGGCTGCGCCGGCGGCCAGTACCCGAGTCCTCGATCGTTGCTTCCCAAACGCCGCTGGCACGCCGCGCCGCCACGCAACGGGTACGGGTCAGCACCGTCGCGCCGCGCTCGGCGGCGTCGAGGGCGTTGAGCACCACCAAGCGCGCGTCGTCGACCCAGCAGTCGGAATAGACGAAGCCCTTGGTCAGCGACGGCTTGAGCGGGACGCCGGCCGGGTCGCGGCGCAGATCGACGCCGTGCGAGCCGGGCAGCCGCCGGCGCCCGCCGAGATGATCGTAGAGCAGCAGGCCGAGCCGGATCATCCAGGCCGGGCGCAGCGAGGCCTCGTGCGGCAGCACGAAGCGCAGCGGCCAGATGATGTGCGGCGCGTTGGCGAGCAGCACCTCGCGCTCGGCCAGCGCCGCGCGGACCAGCCGGAATTCGTAGTATTCGAGATAACGCAGCCCGCCGTGGATCAGCTTGGTGCTGGCCGAGGACGTGGCGCCGGCGAGATCGCCCTGTTCGACCAGGATGCCGGTCAGGCCGCGGCCGACGGCGTCGCGCAGGATGCCGGCGCCGTTGACGCCGCCGCCAACCACCAGCAGATCGACGATGTCGTGGCCAGCCACGCCGGCGTTCTCCCCCTCGCGGCGGATGCTGCACGGCCTCCCGGTCTGACGCCGGGATTCTCGTCGGCGGCCGCGCTCTCAACCCGCCGGTTGCACCCTACGGACGGAAGGAGATTTTCGCAATCGAATTTTTATAGTCCGATCGTTTGCGGAATCGAAAACTACGTCAGCCCGCCTCCGCGACCAGACGCGGCGCCTCGTCGGCCGCCGCTTCCGGCTGATCGGCCACGTACAGGCGCACGCCGGCCTCCGTCAGCAGCTCGCGGATCGGCGGCGGTGGCGGCGCATCGGTGAAGAAGGCGTCGAGGTCGCGCAGGCTGCCCAGGCGAACCATCGGATTGCGCCCGAACTTGCTGTGGTCGGCGACGAGGAAGACCTGGCGCGCATTGTCGATGATCGCCTGCGAGACGCGCACCTCGCGGTGGTCGAAGTCGAGCAGCGAGCCGTCGGCGTCGATGCCGCTGATCCCGATGATGCCGAAATCGACCTTGAACTGGCCGACGAAATCGACTGTCGCCTCGCCGATGATGCCGCGGTCGCGAGCCCGCACCACGCCGCCGGCCACCACCACCTCGAAATCCTCGTTTTCGCTCATGATGCCGGCGACGTGCAGGTTGTTGGTGATGACCCGCAGCCCGCGGTGCTTCATCAGCGCGCGCGCCACTTCTTCGGTCGTCGTGCCGATATTGATGAACAGCGAGGCCTCGTCGGGGACGTGGCGCGCGACCAGCCGGGCGATGCGCCGCTTCTCCTCCAGGCACAGCACCTGCCGGGTCCGGTAGGCGACGTTCTCGACACTCGACGGCAGTCCGGCGCCGCCGTGATAGCGACGCAGCAACTCGACCGCGCACAGCTCGTTGATGTCGCGCCGGATGGTCTGCGGCGTCACCGCGAAGTGCCCGGCCAGGGCTTCGATCGAGACGAAGCCGCGCTGGCGAACCAGTTCGAGAATCTGTTCCTGCCTCAGGTTCCGCGTCATGGCTGCCCCATGCCCGCTCTCGCCGGCGATCGGCTTGTGCGAAAGCGAGTATAGCGATACCCTGCCGTTCGGAATAGAAAAAGCGCGGCGGGCGCGCCGGCGGCGGCGATCGGGGGAGCGGTAAGGGATGGCGCGGCCGCGTCTCATCCTCGCCATCGACCAGGGGACGACCAGCACCCGCGCGATGCTGTTCGACGAAGCGGGCCGCCCGGCCGCGCGCGCCCAGCGGGAGTTGCCGCAGATCTATCCGGCCGACGGCTGGGTCGAGCACGACCCGGAGGAGATCTGGCGGGCGACGCTGGCGGTGTGCCGTGCCGTCCTCGACCAGGCGGGCGCCGCCGAGGTCGCCGCCATCGGCATCACCAACCAGCGCGAGACGACGGTGCTGTGGGAGCGGGCCACCGGCCGGCCGCTGCACAACGCCATCGTCTGGCAGGACCGGCGCGGCGCGGCGCTGTGCCGGCGGCTTGTCGCCGACGGGCACGAGGCGTTGGTGCAGGCGCGCACCGGCCTGGTCATCGACCCGTACTTCTCGGCGACCAAGCTCGCCTGGCTGCTCGATAACATCGTGGGGGCGCGGGCGGCCGCCGAGCGCGGCGAGCTCGCCTTCGGCACGATCGACAGTTTCCTGTTGTGGCGGCTGACGGGCGGGCGCGTGCACGCGACCGACGCGACCAATGCCAGCCGCACCATGCTCTACGACATCCACGACCAGGCCTGGGACCCGGACCTGCTCGAGCTGCTGCGCGTGCCGCCGCAGGTCCTGCCCGAGGTGCGCGACAGCGCCGCCGCGTTCGGCGCCGCTGACAAGGCGCTATTCGGCTTGGCCCTGCCGATCGCCGGCATGGCCGGCGACCAGCAGGCGGCGACGGTCGGCCAGACCTGCTTCTCGCCGGGCATGATCAAGAGCACCTACGGGACCGGCTGCTTCGTTCTGCTCAACACCGGCGAACGGCCGGTCGCCTCGAAGAACCGGCTGCTCACCACCCTGGCCTACCGGCTCGACGGGCGGCCGACCTATGCCGTCGAGGGCAGCATCTTCGCCGCCGGCGCGACGGTCCAATGGCTGCGCGACGGGCTGAAGCTGATCGCCGCGGCCGGCGACAGCGAGGCGCTCGCCGCCGGCGTCGCGCCGGATCATGGCGTCTATCTGGTGCCGGCCTTCACCGGCCTCGGCGCGCCCTATTGGGACCCGGCGGCGCGCGGCGCCATCTTCGGGCTGACCCGCGACACCGGCCGGCCCGAGATCGTGCGCGCCGCCCTCGAGGCGGTGTGCTACCAGACCCGCGACCTGATGGCGGCGATGGCCGAGGATGGCGCGGCGCGGCCGACGGCGCTGCGGGTCGACGGCGGCATGGCGACGAACAACTGGACGATGCAGTTCCTTGCCGACATCCTCGATCTGCCGGTGGAACGGCCGGAGGTGACCGAGACGACGGCGCTCGGCGCCGCCTATCTGGCCGGCCTCGGCGTCGGCCTCTACGCCTCGACCGCCGACCTCGCCCG
>JBBECF010000081.1:0-4967 GCA_040881945.1 Dongiaceae bacterium
TGGTCGCCGGCGTCGGCGTGCCGCAGCTCACCGCGCTTCTCGACGCCGTCGAGCAGGCGCGCCAGCGCAACACGCCGGTGATCGCCGACGGCGGCATCAAGTTTTCCGGCGACCTCGCCAAGGCGGTCGCCGCCGGCGCCGACTGCGCCATGATCGGCTCGCTGCTCGCCGGCACCGACGAGAGCCCGGGCGAGGTGTTCCTCTTGCAGGGCCGCTCCTACAAGCCGTACCGCGGCATGGGCTCGCTCGGCGCCATGGCGCGCGGCTCGGCCGACCGCTATTTCCAGCAGGAGGTTACCGAGACCCTGAAGCTGGTGCCCGAAGGGGTGGAAGGGCGGGTACCCTACAAGGGGCCGGTCGCCGCCGTCATCCACCAGCTCGTCGGCGGCCTCCGGGCCGCCATGGGTTATACCGGCAACGCCACGATCGCCGACATGCAGCGCAATTGCGTGTTCCAGCGCATCACCAACGCGGGCCTGCGCGAAAGCCACGTTCACGACGTGACGGTGACGCGCGAGGCGCCGAACTACCGCCGGGACATGTAGCGGCGCACATACCGAACGAACCGGCCATCGATCGCCGCCAGCCCGAAAAAGATCAGCGCCATGCCGAGGAGGGCGGTCGGCGCCGGCCGTTCGCCGAGGACGGCGACGCCGAGAACGAGGGCGCTCGGCGGGATCAGGAAGGTCACGAGCAGCAGGTTGGTCGCGCCGGCGGTTGCCAGGACCCGGAAATAGATCATATAGGCGAGCACGGTGCAGAGCAGGGCGAGGCCGGCGAGGGCGAGCCAGCCCAGCGGCGTCGGGTCGAAGGTCCCGGGCGGTTCGACGACGAGGACGAGCGGCGTCATGATCAGCGTCGACGCCGTGACCATTCCCGCCGCCGTGACCAGCGGCGGAAGATCGCGGAAGCGCCGGCCATAGATCCCGGCCCCGGCATAGGAGAGCGCCGCCGCGAGAATCGCGATCTCGGCCAGCGCCTGCAGCCCCAGGCCGTCCAGGGCCTGCGGCCCGATCACCAGCACGACGCCGCCGAAACCGAGCGCGACGCCGGCCGCGCGCGACGGCGTCAGGCGCTCGTCCCGCGTCATCGCATGGGCGAGCAGGAAGGTGAACAACGGCGTGGTCGCGTTCAGGATCGAGGCCAGGCCGCTGTCGATATGGGTCTGTCCCCAGACGATCAGGCTGAACGGGATCGCGTTGTTGAGCGCGCCCATGACCAGGAACGCGTCCCAGCGCCGCAGCGCCGGTCCAATGCGCTGCCCGGCGGCCGCGGCGAGAACGAGCAGGACCGGAGCGGCAAGCCCGATCCGGCCCAGCACCACGGTCATCGGTCCGACGCTGCGCAAGGCGATCTCGCTGAGGAAGAACGAGCCGCCCCAGAGCAGCGCCAGCGCCACCACGAGCAGCCATTCCGTCGCGTTCATCGATCGATTCATGTCGTGTCGCCGATCCGATGAACGGACTCGGGCCTCACCCTTCGACAGGCTCAGGGTGAGGCCCTCATGCTGAGCCTGTCGAAGCATGAGGGCCGGTGCAGAATTCGGCTCCACGGAGCACGGGCGGCCCGGTCGCCGCTATCCGATTGTTGCGGTCGGCGGACGGCGTATGGCAGAACGGTGCATGTCCCACCCTGTTTCCGCGCCGCCGCGCCGCGCCGGCCGTCCTTCATGACCGCATGACCCCCGGCGCCCGCGTGCAAGCCGCCATCGAGCTGCTCGGCGACGTCGATCGCCATACGGCGCCGGCCGACCGCACCGTCGCCGCCTTTTTCCGCGCCCGCCGCTATATCGGCGGCGGCGACCGGCGCGCCGTCGCCGACCGGGTCTATGCGGCGCTGCGCCGCCGCGCCGCCCTCGACTGGTGGATCGAGCGGGCCGGGCGGCCGCCCGCCGATCCGGCCCGCGCCCGCATCGTCGCCGGCCTCGCGCTCCTCGACGGCTGGCCGGCCGCGCGCATCGCCGGCGCCTTCGACGGCGGACGCCACGCGCCGCCGCCGCTCGACGCCGCCGAAACGGCCCTCGCCGCGACGCTCGCCGGGCAGGCGCTCGACCATCCGGCGCAGCCGGAGCGGATCCGCCTCGAAGTGCCGGCCTGGCTGGAGCCGGCGCTGCGCGCCGCCTTCGCCGACCGGTTCGCGGCCGAGCTGGCGGCGCTCCTGGTCGAGGCGCCGCTCGATCTGCGCATCAACACGCTGAAGGCGACGCGCGACGAGGCGGTCGCCGCGCTCGCCGCCGACAGCATCGCGGCGGCGCCGACGCCGCTGTCGCCGCTGGCCTTACGCGTGCACGGCCGGCCGCCGCTGGCCGCCACGGCCGCCTTTCGCGACGGGCTGGTCGAGGTCCAGGACGAAGGCTCGCAGCTCGTCGCGCTGCTCGTCGACGCGCGGCCGGGGATGCGCGTCTGCGACTTCTGCGCCGGCGCCGGCGGCAAGACGCTGGCGCTGGCCGCGGCGATGCGCAACAAGGGCCACGTCGTCGCCTGCGACGTGCTGCGCGGGCGGATCGAACGCTCGTCGGTCCGGCTGCGCCGCGCCGGCGTCCACAACGTCGAGCGCCGCGGCCTGACCAGCGAGCGCGACCCCTGGATCAAGCGCCATGCCGGCGGCTTCGACCGGGTCCTCGTCGATGTACCCTGCACCGGCATCGGCGCCTGGCGGCGCAACCCCGACGCGCGCTGGCGATTCGGCGCGCACGACCTCGCCGAGCTGATCGAAACCCAGCGGCGCATCCTGGAAAGCGCCTGCCGGCTGGTGCGGCCGGGCGGCCGGCTTGTCTACGCCACCTGCTCGCTGCTGCCGGCGGAAAACGCCGACCAGGTGGCTTGGTTCCTCGACCGGGCGCTGCAGTTCGCGGTGCGGCCGATCGGCGAGGTTTGGGCCGCGGCGGTCGGCGGGGAGTGTCCGGCCGAAGGGCCGTTCCTGTCGCTGACGCCGGCGCGCCACGGCACCGACGGGTTCTTCGCGGCGGTGCTGGAACGCCGACCGGCGCTCGCCGCGGCGAAGCCGCCTTCGGCGGAGCCAGGGCCGCCGGAGCCGGCCGCATGACCGGCGTCGCGATCCGGCGGGCGACGCCGGCCGACGCCCGCGCCGTCGCCCGCGTCCATGTCGAGACCTGGCGCGCCGCCTATGCCGGCATCCTGCCCGACCGGGTGATGCTGCAGATGACGGTCGACGACAAGGCCGCGTCATGGCGCCGGTCGATCGGGAGCCAGGGCGCGCGCGACGCGGTGCTGGCGGCGGTCGCGACCTGGGAGGGCGTGGTCGGGTTCGCGAGTTGCGGGCCGGCGGCGGCCGGACCGGCGGGCTTCGCCGGCGAGGTGTACACCCTCTACGTGCTGCCCGACTGGCAGGAGCAAGGCGTCGGGCGGGCGCTGCTCGGCGCCAGCTTCGCGGCGCTGCGCGCGGCCGGCCTGGGTTCGGCCCTGATCTGGGTGCTCGCCGACAATCCGTCGCGCTTCTTCTACGAGGCGATGGGCGGAACGCGCGTCGGCGAACGCGACGAGACGCTGTGGGGCGTCGTGCTGCACGAAGCCGCCTATGGCTGGCCCGACCTCGCCGCCCTGCCGCCGGCCAAATAGCTGACGGCTTGCGAAACCGCGGCGGAATGCCAATGATGCGGCGGCTCCGCCAACCATAGGCAGCTTCGATGACCGAGCGCGTGCTGATCCTCGATTTCGGTTCCCAGGTGACGCAGCTCATCGCCCGGCGCGTGCGCGAGAGCGGGGTCTATTGCGAGATTCTGCCGTTCAATACCGACCCGGCCCGGATCGCCGAGTTCGCGCCGCGCGCCGTGATTCTGTCCGGCGGCCCGGCCTCGGTGACCGTGGCCGAGACGCCGCGCGCGCCGGCGATCGTGTTCGAGCTGGGCGTGCCGCTGCTCGGCATCTGCTACGGCTACCAGACGCTGTGCGCTCAGCTCGGCGGCGCGGTGGAACCCTCGGAGCACCAGGAATTCGGCCGCGCCTTCCTCGAAGTCGCCGGCGACTGCCTGTTGTTCGACGGCCTGTGGAAGCCCGGCGACCGCGCCCAGGTGTGGATGAGCCACGGCGATCGCGTGATCCGGCCGCCGCGCGGCTTCCGCGTCGTCGGGACCAGCGCGGGCGCGCCCTTCGCCGCCGTCGCCGACGACGAGCGCCGCATCTACGGCGTGATGTTCCACCCGGAGGTCGTGCACACGCCCGACGGCGGCCGTCTGCTCGCCAACTTCGTGCGCGGCGTGGCCGGCTGCGCCGGCGACTGGACGATGCGGGCGTTCCGCGAGCACGCCGTCGCCGCCGTCCGCCGCCGGGTCGGCGACGGCCGGGTGATCTGCGGCCTGTCGGGCGGCGTCGATTCGGCGGTCGCCGCGGTGCTGATCCACGAGGCGATCGGCGAGCGGCTGACCTGCATCTTCGTCGATCACGGCCTGCTGCGCGCCGCCGAGGCCGGACAGGTGCTCGGCCTGTTCCGCGACCACTACAACATCCCGCTCGTCCACCGCGACGCCGCCGGCCTGTTCCTCGGCCGCCTCGCCGGCGTCGCCGAGCCGGAAGCGAAACGCAAGATCATCGGCGGCCTGTTCATCGACGTCTTCGAGGAGGAGGCGGCCAGGCTCGGCGGCGCCGACTTCCTCGCCCAGGGCACGCTCTATCCCGACGTCATCGAATCGGTGTCCTTCACCGGCGGGCCGAGCGTCACCATCAAGTCGCACCACAACGTCGGCGGCCTGCCCGAGCGCATGAACCTGAAGCTCGTCGAGCCCTTGCGCGAGCTGTTCAAGGACGAAGTGCGGGCGCTCGGCCGCGAGCTCGGCCTGCCGGAACGGATGGTCCGGCGCCACCCGTTCCCCGGCCCGGGACTGGCGATCCGCATCCCCGGCGCGGTGACGGCGGAACTGCTCGCCATCCTGCGCAAGGCCGACGCGATCTTCCTCGAGGAGATCGAGCGCGCCGGCCTCTACGACGCGATCTGGCAGGCCTTCGCCGTGC
>JBBECF010000082.1:0-4904 GCA_040881945.1 Dongiaceae bacterium
TAGTGGCCTGCTTATCCCAGAAATTCGAAAACGAATTTCTGGGGCAGGACACTAGCCGGCAGCCTGGCCGTATCCGCTTTCCTTGACGCCGGTCGACGGCGCCTTTTCCTTGACCAGCGAGACCCTGCCTTCGCCGCCGCTCGCCGCGCTTTCCGCGCGCCGGCAGTTGCCTTCGAAGAAGGCGCCGGGCTCGATCGCCAGGCTCTGGTGCAGGATGTCGCCGAGCACCTTCGCGGTCTTGGCCAGGGTGACGTTGGTCCCCTTGATCTGACCGGTGATCGAGCCGCAGACGCGAACGGTGTCCGCCGATACCGAGCCGCGGACATGCGCGGCCTCGCCGATCGTGATCGTGCGGCTCTGCACGTCGCCTTCGACCGTGCCGTCGATCTGGATGTCGCCGTTGCACAGCAGGTCGCCGGTGATCTTGAGGTCGGCGCTGATGATCGACGGCGCCGTGCTCTTGCCCGCCGGTCGCGACGGCTCCGGCGACGGCACCGGGGTAGGAGCCATAGCGGAGGTTGAAGACGAATGTTGGCTAACCTTTGAGAACATTTTTACCTGCCTTCAAGAAGTTCATCGGGTTCTTGGGTTTTCCGTTCACCAGCACCTCGTAGTGGACATGCGCCCCGGAACTGCGGCCGGAGCTGCCCATGACCCCGAGTTTCTGCCGAAACTCGACCCTGTCGCCAACTTTGACGGCGATCGACTGAAGATGAGCGTAGCGCGTGCGGATGCCGAGTCCGTGTTCGATCTCCACCATGCGGCCGTAACTGCCCTTCCGTCCCGCGAACACGACGCGGCCCGGCGCCGTGTTGAGCACCGGCGACCGGAGCGGTCCGACGAGGTCGATGCCTTCGTGCATCGCCGGCTTGCCGTTGAACGGGTCGGTCCGCTTGCCGAACTTGCTGCGCACCTCATAGGAATCCAGCGGCGCCGTCAATGGCAGCGTGCGCAGGACGACCTGCAGTTGTTCCCAGCGCTCGACTTCGGCGTCATCCAGGCCGCCCAGCGTGCGCGCGACGTCCGCCGGAATGAAGGGACCGCCCTGGCCCTGCGCCTTGGCCGCCTTGCGCAACAGCGAATCGACGTCGAGGCCGGTCCGGGCGACCGTTTCTTCGGCCTCCTCGAGTTCATCGCGGGCGCGGGCGGCGAGCTGTTCGACGACCGCGTCATGCGCCGCCTGGATCTGGCTCAGGCGCTCCTCCAGCTCGACCACCTGCCCGCTCAGCTTGGCCTGCGACGCCTGCAGCGTGTCGCGCTCCTGCACGGCCGCGGCCAGGGCCTGGCGCGATTCGTCGAGCTGCGCCCCAAGCGCGGTGGCGTCGGCCTGGGTGGCAGCCAGCCGCTCCTCCAGATCGGCGAGGCGCGCGGCGTCCGCCTGCCTGCCCGTCGCCAGCTCCGTCTGGGCGTGCTGGGCGGCGAGCAACTCGACACCCAGCCCGCGCGCCTCCTCGGTCAGCGCGGCGTCGCGCTCGGCGGCAGTAGCGAGGGCGGATTCGGAGGCGCGCAACTCCGCGGCCAGGCGCCGCTCGAGCGCCGCCAAGGCCCGGTCCGGCGTCGCGTCGGACTCCGAGCGCGCCGCCTGGTTGCCTTCGGCCCGGGCCACCACCCCGGCGGCAAGATTGTTGTAGGCGGCTTCGGCCAGGCGCACCGCCTCCTCCGCGCCGGCGAGGCGGCGGTCCTGGATCGCGAAGCCCAGGCTGGCGATCGTCAGCCAGCCGGTGAGGACGAGCAGCAACGCCGCCCCAGTCATTTGAGAGCGCCGCGACAGGGCGACGTAGCGGACCCGACCGTCGACGCGGATGAGAATCTCGCGCGGCACGAACAGCCGCGCCAAAACCGCCGTCAACCAAGTCCGGAGACTGTCCGTCGCCATTCGCATGCAGGTCCCTTCCCTGTAGCAATGGCCGCGGGCACCCACATCGGTCCCGCCGCCCCGGCATTGCCCAGCGCAGGCGGGGCCGCCTTAGAAACCGCTGCCTGCACTAGCTCACGTCTCGGCCCGACGGCAATATGCTCCAACGATAGTTAACGACACGCTTACGCCGCGACTCGGCGATCCAACGGTAGCCGCCGGGGCGCGTCCGCGCAAGGCGAAATTGCCGGCCGGCCGCGGCGGCCGGTCAGGCGCCGGGCCCGGCCGCGCCGGGCCGGCCGGTCAGGGCGAAATGGCGCTCGACATACTCGACGACGGCGCGCACGCAGGCCTCGACCGGGGCGGCGGCGGTGTCGACGACCAGCTCCGGCGCCGCCGGCGGCTCATAGGGCGCCGACACGCCGGTGAAGTCGGCGATCTCGCCTGCCCGCGCCTTGCGGTACAGGCCCTTGGGGTCGCGCCGTTCGCAGGTCGCCAGGTCGGCGCGGATGTAGATCTCGTGGAACGCCTCGGGCAGCGCCGCCCGGGCGCGGTGGCGGTCGCTCCGATAGGGCGAGATGAAGGCGGTGACGACGATCATCCCGGCGTCGGCGAACAGCGCCGCCGCCTCGCCGACGCGGCGGATGTTCTCGGTCCGGTCGTCGGGCGAGAAGCCGAGATTGGCGTTGAGGCCGTGGCGGACGTTGTCGCCGTCGAGCACATAGACCTGGTAGCCCTTGCGGAACAACTGCTGCTCCACCGCCATGGCCAGGGTCGACTTGCCCGCCCCGGAGAGGCCGGTGAACCACAACACGCCGCCGCGATGGCCGTTGCGCCCCGCCCGCGACGCGGCCGCCACGCGGTGCTCCACGCGCTGCAGATTGGTCGAGCGCACGGCGACGATGTCGCGCTGGTCCGGATAGCCCTGCATGTCGATGAGGCCGCCGGCGACGATGTTGTGCCCGTCGGTCAGCACGAACCGCCCGGTGCGCGCCAGGCTGCGCGCCTCGTCGACGGCGAGCAGCGGCCGGCTGCGCAGGATGACGTCGGCGATGCCGTGGCGCGGCACCTCGGCCGCCGCCTTGCTCGACAGGTCGTCGATGTCGAAGACCCGCTCGATCTCCTGCACGACGACCGGGACCTCGCGGGTCATCAGCTTCAGTCGATAGCCGTCGCCGGCGCGCAGCGGCCGCCGGTCCATCCAGAACAGCCGGCCGCGAAACACGTTGGTCTCGATCGGCGGGTTCTCGAACAGGCTGGCGATTTCGCCGCGCTCGACGAAGATCTGCGGCTCGAGCGTGATCCCGATCGACTGCCCGGCATGGGCCTCGACGATCGGGCCGGGCGCGTTCCAGGCCTCGATGCCGGCGACCCGCGCCGATTCGTTGGCCGGCGAGAACAGCAGCCGGTCGCCGACGCGCAGGCGGCCGCTTTCGATCCGCCCGACCAGGATGCGCCGGTCGTCGAACTTGTAGACGTCCTGGATCGGCAGGCGCAGCGGCAGGTCGGTCGGCCGGACGGCGGCGCGGAAGCCGTCGAGCGCCTCGATCACGCTCGGCCCGTCGTACCAGCCCATCGCCGCCGAGCGGGCGACGACGTTGTCGCCGTCGCGCGCGACGATCGGAATGAAATGATCGGCCGCCACGCCGATGCCGTCGAGATAGCTTGTGTAGGCGGCGCGGATCTCGTCGAAGCGCGCCATCGAATAGTCGACCATGTCCATCTTGTTGACGAGCACCGCGACCTGGCGGATGCCGAGCAGATGCAGCAGGAAGCCGTGCAGCCGCGACTGCTGCTGCACGCCCTGGCCGGCGTCGATCAGGACCAGCGCCGCCTCGGCGCCGGCCGCCCCGGTGATCATGTTCTTGACGAATTCCCGGTGCCCCGGCGCGTCGATGATGACGTAGTCGCGCTTCGCCGTCTTGAACCAGATCTGCGCCGTGTCGATAGTGACGCCCTGGTCGCGCTCCGACTGGAAGGCGTCCATCAGGAACGCCCATTCGAAGGGCATGCCGCGGCGTTCGCACATCGCCTTGATGGCGTCGAGCTTGCCCTCGGGCAGCGAGCCGGTGTCGTGGAACAGGCGGCCGACCAGGGTCGACTTGCCGTGATCGACATGGCCGGCGATGACGATGCGAAGCGGCTCGCGGAACGAGCCGGGCGTCCCTGGCTCCGCCGAAGGCTTCGCCGAGGCGAGCGCGGCGACCGGCGATCCGCTCATTACATGTACCCGGCCGCGCGCAGCCGCTCGAAGGCGTCCTCGGTCTCGCGGTCCATGGCGCGGCCGGCGCGTTCGGGCGTGCGCGTCGCCTCCAGCTCGGCGACGATCGCGTCGAGGTCGGCGGCGTCGCTGGCCGTCGGGAAGGTGATGTCCCTATCGCCGAGCGAGCGATAGCGCTTGCCGCCCTTGGCGAAATAGAGGTCGACGACCGGGATGCGCTCGCGCCGGACATAGCGCCAGATGTCGAGCTCGGTCCAGTGCAGCAGCGGGTGAACGCGCAGGTGCGAGCCGGGCGGCAGGTCGGTGTTGAACTGGTCCCAGAGCTCCGGCGGCTGGTCGCGGAAGTTCCATTCGCCGGTGTCGCCGCGCGGGCTGAACACGCGCTCCTTGGCGCGCACGCTTTCCTCGTCGCGGCGGATGCCGGCGATGACGCCGGTCAGGCCGTGAGCAGCGATCGCCTTGGCCAGGCCGAGCGTCTTGCGCGCCGCCGAGCGCGCGTTGGGCGGCAGGGTCCGGTCGGTGTCCTCGACCGGCGGACAGGGCTCGACGATCAGCTTCAGGCCCCATTCGACGGCGTAGCGCTCGCGGAAGGCGTACATCTCCGGGAACTTGTTGCCGGTGTCGATGTGCATGACCGGGAACGGCACGCGCCCGAAGAACGCCTTGCGGGCGAGCCAGACCATGACGTTGCTGTCCTTGCCGAGCGACCACAGCATGGCGAGCCGGTCGATGCGGGCGAACGCCTCGCGCAGGATATAGACGCTCTGCGATTCGAGCTGGTCGAGGGAGTCCATGGGCTTCCGGCGGTATGAAGGACGCGGCGGCGGC
>JBBECF010000083.1:0-30677 GCA_040881945.1 Dongiaceae bacterium
GGCCGGCCCAAGGACTGGCCCGCCGCCGCCATCGACGCCGTCGAGGCCGCGCTCGCCCCCTTCGCCGCGGCGCTGTCGAGCTTCGAGGTCGCCGGCGGCTGGACCGTCGAGGCGTTGAGCGAGGCGGAGCCGGACCGGGCGGCGGTCGCGGCGGCGCTGGCCGGGCTCGGCGCCCGCCTCGGCGAAGCCTCCGGCGGAGCCAGGGGCGCGGCGCGGGCGACCGTCGCGCGGCTGCCGCATCGCGACTGGGTGGCCGTCAGCCAGCGCGGCCTCAAGCCCGTGCGCGCCGGCCGCTTCTACGTGCATGGCTCACATGTCGGCGGACGGCCACCGCGCGGCTGCATCGCGCTCGCGATCGATCCGGGGCTGGCGTTCGGCACCGGACACCATGAATCGACGCGCGGCTGCCTGCTGGCGCTCGACCGCCTGGCGCGGGCGCGCCGCGTCGCCCGCCCCCTCGACCTCGGCTGCGGCAGCGGCATCCTGGCCCTGGCGATGGCAAGGCTATGGCGCGTCCCGGTGCTGGCCGTCGACGACGACGCCCGGGCCGTGGCGGTGGCGCGCGAGAACGCGCGGGTAAACGGCGTCGCCGATCTGATTCGCGCGGTCAAGGGCCGCGGCTACGCGGCGGCCGCCGTGCGCCGCCGCAGCCCGTTCGATCTGATCGTCGCCAACATCCTGGCGAAACCGCTCTGCCGCTTGGCGCCGGGCACGGCCCGCCACCTCGCCGCCGGCGGCGTCGCGGTCCTGTCCGGTCTGTTGGTCGAGCACGAGGACGCGGTCCTGGCCGCGCACCGGCGGCACGGCCTCGACCTCGCGTGGCGGTTGCATCTCGGCGACTGGTCGGTGCTCGTCCTGGAAGGAGGCGGCGGCCGCAAACGAAAGCGGCGGCCCACAGGGGCGCCGCCCTCCGGGGCGGGCTTTCGCCCCGGTAGTTATGCGGCCCCCGGCGCCGCCTCGCGGTTGACCGGCCGGCGCAACGAACGCGTGGCCAGTTCGTCGGCGACCGACTCGATGTCCCCGCGCACCATGCCGATGTCGTCGAGCATGCGGTCGTTCAGGGTGTTGAGCGTCTTGGCCGCGTCGCGCCGGCGGCTCCACAGCCGCAGCGGGCGGACCAAACCGTCCTCGGCCGCTACCGGCGCCGCGCCGTGGCGCATGCTCGCGATCACCGCCGGAATCTCCGCCCGACTCAGTCCGATGTCGCGCAACAGCCGCTCGTCGAGCAGCATGAGCTGGCGGTAGGCGGCGCGGCGGCTCTGCCACCGGATGAAGGCGCGCGACAGGTCGCGGGCCAGGGCGCCGAACTCGCCGAAGAACTCCGCCAGACCCGGCCGCTCGGGGCCGGCCGAGCGCGTCGCCGCGACGGCGATCTCCGATCGCTTCAGGCCGATGTCGGCAAGCATGCGGTCGTCGAGCGCGCTCAACTCGCGAAGCGCCGCCGCCCGCCGCAGCCGGCGCCGCAGCATCTCTGCCACAATCCGCCCGGCCGTGGCCAGGCGACCGAAAACGTCCGTCCGGGTGGTCGCGGCCGGCATCATCGCGCGGCGCAGCGTCACCTTCTCATTCTCCGTGAATCGAGTCATGTTTCCCTTCCAACTACGAACTGCCGCGGGGGCGTCCTTGCCCGTGCGTGCACTACAACAATATAGCCCGGCGCCGACCGTTTAGGGAGGGGTTATGCTGCATCGCAGCACTGCGGAAAACGCATGAATTAACGTAAGACTCGGTTAATAATTGCATAGCTCAACGGACCGGAAACGGGTCCGACCAGCGCGAGCGAGGGACGATGGCAAAGCGAATCGGCGGCGACCAAGGCGACAAGGCCCTTGCCCGCCTGCTCGAGGAGGCCGGCGCCGGCCTCGACCCGGCCGGCCTGGGGGAGCTCGTGGCCGGGGTCGCGGCGGCGCCGCCGGGCGAGGACCCGGACGCCTGGATGGCGCTGGTCGCGCCGGCGCCTGGCGCGGCGCTGCGGGCGCGATTGCGCGCCCTGCGGCAGGCGGCGGGCGGCGCCGCCGCCGCCGGCGCCGCGACCAAGGAGGGCCGCGCGGGCCGCCTTGCTGCGCTGCGGGAGGAGCTGCGCCGCCGCGGCCTCGCCGGCTTCGTCGTGCCGCGTGCCGACGAGCACCAGGGCGAATACGTGGCGCCGCGCGCCGAGCGCCTAGCCTGGCTCACCGGCTTCACCGGCTCGGCCGGGCTCGCGGCGGTGCTCGACGCCGACGCCGCGATCTTCGTCGACGGCCGCTACACGCTCCAGGCGACGGACCAGGTGGATACCGCGCTGTTCGCGCCGCGCCACCTGGTCGAGCAGCCGCTCGAGGACTGGATCGCCGAACGCCTGCCGAAGGGCGGCCGGCTCGGCTACGACCCGTGGCTGCATACCGCCGACGGCGTGGCCCGGCTGCGCCGCGCGGTGGAAAAGGCGGGCGGCGAGCTGGCGCCCTGCGCCGACAACCCGCTCGATGCGGTATGGACCGACCAGCCGCCGCCGCCGATCGCCCCGGTGGTGCCGCACGAGCTGCGCTTCGCCGGACGCGCCGCCGAAGACAAGCGCCGCGCGTTGGCCGACAAGCTCGCCGCCGACGGCGTCGACGCGGCGGTGCTGACGGCGCCCGATTCGATCGCCTGGCTGCTCAACATCCGCGGCGCCGACGTGCCGCGCACGCCGTTGCCGCTCGGCTTCGCCATCCTGCACCGCGACGCCGCGGTCGAGCTGTTCATCGACCGGCGCAAGCTCGTCCCCGGCCTCGAGGCGCATCTCGGCAACGGCGTCGCGGTCAATCCGCCGGACGCCTTCGGCACCGCCCTCGACCGCTTGGGCGCGGCGAAGCGGCGCGTGCTCGCCGACCCGTCCGGCGCGGCCGCCTGGGTGTTCGACCGGCTCGCCGCCGCCGGCGCCGAGGCCGTGCGCGGCGACGACCCCTGCGCCCTGCCGAAGGCGTGCAAGAACCCGGTGGAGCTCGCCGGCGCCCGCGCCGCGCACCGGCGCGACGGCGCCGCGGTGACCCGCTTCCTCGCCTGGCTGGGGCCGGCGGCCGACGGCGGCCTGACCGAGATCGCCGCCGCCGAGCGCCTGGCGGTCTTGCGCCGCGGCAACGAGCTGTTCCGCGATTTCAGCTTCGATTCGATCTCCGGGGCCGGGCCGAA
Source organism: Dongiaceae bacterium (assembly GCA_040881945.1). Lineage (GTDB taxonomy): Bacteria > Pseudomonadota > Alphaproteobacteria > Dongiales > Dongiaceae > JBBECF01. The sequence continues at coordinate 3,148 of JBBECF010000083.1, forward strand.
CGGCGCCATCGTGCACTACCGCGTGACGCCGCGCACCGACCGCCGGCTCGAGTCCGGCCAGCTCTATTTGATCGATTCCGGCGCGCAATATCTCGACGGCACCACCGACATCACGCGCACCGTGGCGATCGGCGCGCCCACGGCCGAGATGCGCGACCGCTTCAGCCGCGTCCTCAAGGGCCACATCGCGCTCGCCACGGCGCGCTTCCCCAAGGGCACGACCGGCAGCCAGCTCGACACGCTCGCGCGCACGGCGCTGTGGCAGGCCGGCCTCGACTACGACCACGGCACGGGCCACGGCGTCGGCAGCTTCCTCGGCGTCCACGAGGGGCCGCACCGCATCTCCAAGATCCCGAACCGCGTGCCGCTCGAGCCCGGCATGATCGTCTCGAACGAGCCCGGCTACTACAAACCCGGCGCCTACGGCATCCGCATCGAGAACCTGGTCACGGTCGTGAAGGTAGAGGTGGTGGGCGCCGAACGGCCGATGCTCGGCTTCGACACCCTGACCCTGGCGCCGATCGACCGCAATCTCGTCGATGCCGCGTTGATGACGGTGGAGGAACTCGCCTGGCTCGATTCCTACCACGCACGGGTCCGCGAAACTCTGACGCCGCTGCTGGAGGCTGGGACCGCGGAATGGCTGGCGGCGGCCACCGCCCCGATGCGCCGGTAGCTGCGAGAGACCCCGGCACCGCCTTGCCAGGGCGCACGATTTCTTGTATATAATGTTTATTATAATACAGAATCGAGGCTGAAACCCAGATGATCGCGCTGAAACTGACCACCGTCGGCAGCTCCACCGGCTTCATCGTGCCGAAGGAAGTGCTGACCCGGCTGAAGCTGAAGAAGGGCGACGTCCTCTATCTGACCGAGACGCCCGACGGCTATCGCCTCACGCCCTACAATCCGGAGTTCGCGCGGCAGATGGAGTTGGCCGAGCGGATCATGCAGGAGGATCGCGACGTCCTGCGGGCGCTGGCGAAGTGAGCGAGCCGTCGTGGCTGGCGCGCGACGTCATCCTCGCCATCCACGAACGCCAGATCGTCGAGCATGGTGGCGCGCCTGGGCTGCGCGACGCGGCTGCGCTCGATAGCGCCCTGGCTCGCGCCCGCAACCTTCAGGCCTATGGCGATCCGGACCCGTACGATCTGGCGGCGGCCTACGCCTATGGCATCGCCCGCGATCACCCCTTCGTCGACGGCAACAAGCGCGTCGCCTTCGTCGCCGCGCGCGTGTTCCTGCTGCTGCGCGGCCTCGCCCTGACCGCGCCGAAAGCGGAGAGCGCCGCAACCTTCGTGCGCCTCGCGGCGGGCGAAATCTCCGAGCCGGAGCTTGCCGCCCGGCTACGCCGCAACACGGCGGCGAGTTGAGCGCGCGGGCGTTCGCGTCGACCTTCACCCGCCGATCATCTCCAGCCACTCCGCCTCGCTCAGCACCGTGACGCCGAGCTCGGCCGCCTTCCTTGCCTTCGATCCGGCGTCGGCGCCGGCGACGAGGAAGTCGGTCTTCCCGGAGACCGTGCCGGCCACCTTGGCGCCGAGCGCCTCGGCCCGCGCCTTGGCCTCGTGGCGGGTCATGGCCTCGAGGCTGCCGGTGAAGACCACGGTCTTGCCGGCGATCGGCGAGGCCGAGGGCGACGGCGCCGCGAAGTCGCTAACCTCGACCTCGCGCGCAAGATCGTCGAGAACTTGCAGGTTGTGCTTCTCGGCGAAGAAGCCGAGGAGGTCGGCGGCGAGCGACGGGCCGATGCCGTCGATGCTGTCGAGCTCGCGATAGGCGGCGCTTTCCTTGTCCTGGGCTTCGCTCATGGCTTTCTTCCAGGCCTCGAGGCTGCCGTAGTTCTTGGCGAGCAGCCGCGCCGTCGCCTGGCCGACCTGGCGGATGCCGAGCGCGTGGATGAACCGCTCCAGCCCGATGGTCCGGCGCGCCTCGATGGCGCGCAGCAGGTTCGCGACTGACAGCGGGCCCCAGCCCTCGCGCTCGGCGAGGGCGGTCTCGTGCGCCTTGAGGCGGAAGATGTCCGCCGGGCCGCGGATCAGCCCGTCGTCCCAGAACGCCTGGATGTGCTTCCCGCCCAGCCCCTCGATGTCGAAGGCGTCGCGGCCGACGAAGTGCCGGAGCCGCTCGACCGCCTGGGCCGGACAGGTCAACCCGCCGGTGCAGCGGCGCGCCGCCTCGCCGGGCTCGCGGATGGCGAGGCTGTTGCACACCGGGCATCGGTCGGGGAACTCGTAGGGCTTGCTGCCCTTCGGCCGCTTGGCCGTCACCACCGAGACGACCTGCGGGATGACGTCGCCGGCGCGCTGGATTACCACGTGGTCGCCTTCGCGGATGTCCTTGCGCGCGATCTCGTCCTCGTTGTGCAGGGTGGCGCGCGCGACGACGACGCCGCCCACCGTGATCGGCTCGAGAAGGGCGACCGGGGTGAGGGCTCCGGTGCGTCCCACCTGCACAATGATCTCCTTCAGCACGGTCTCGGCCTGCTCGGCCGGGAACTTGTGGGCAACCGCCCAGCGCGGCGCCCGGCTGACCAGGCCGAGCCGGTCCTGCCAGTCGAGCCGGTTGACCTTGTAGACGACGCCGTCGATGTCGTAGGGCAGGGCGGCGCGCTTGCCGGCCAGACGGTCGTAGAGCGCCAGCGCCGCGTCGACGGTGGGGCATAGCTCGGCCTCCGGGTTCACCGGGAAGCCCCAGCCCTGTAGCCGCTCGAGGAAGTGCCAGTGCGTGTCGGGGGTCGGTCCGCCGACATGGCCCCAGGCATAGGCGAAGAAGTGCAGCGGCCGGGCGGCGGTGACCGCCGGATCGATCTGGCGCACGCTGCCGGCCGCCGAGTTGCGCGGGTTGGCGAACATGGGATCGCCGGCGGCGGCGCGCTGCTCGTTCAGTTCCGCGAACTCTTTGCGGCGCATATAGACCTCGCCGCGCACCTCCAGAATCTCCGGCACGTCGCGGCCCTTGAGGGTCTTCGGCACATCGGCGAGCGTCGCCAGGTTGGCGGTGACGTCCTCGCCCACCGTGCCGTCGCCGCGCGTCGCCCCCAGCGCGAAACGCCCGCGCTCATAGGTGAGCGCCGCCGACAGCCCGTCGATCTTCGGCTCGGCGACGAGCTCGACGGCGGCCTCGGCCGGCAGCTTGAGGAAGCGGCGGACGCGGGCGACGAAGTCGCGGATCTCGCTTTCGTCGAAGGCGTTCTCCAGCGACAGCATGGGCCGCGCGTGCCGGACCTTGGCGAAGCCGGTCGCCGGCGCGACGCCGACGCGCAACGACGGGCTGTCGGCGCGGCGCAGCTCCGGGAAGCGCGCCTCGACGGAGTCATTTCGCCGGCGCAGCGCGTCGTACGCGGCGTCGGAGATTTCCGGCGCGTCCTGCTGGAAGTAGAGGCGGTCGTGGCGCGCGATCTCCGTGGCCAGGCGGGCGAGCTCGGCCGCCGCCTGCTTGGGCGTCAGCCGCTCGACCGCGATTTCCGCCGTCTTGGCCGTCATCGCCGGTTCATCGCGCGCCGGCCATGAGCCGCGCCGCGGCGGCGCGCGCTTCGTCGGTGACGGTGGCGCCGGACAGCATGCGCGCGATCTCCTCGCGCCGGCCGGCCGGCGCCAGCTCCTCGACGCGGGTCAGCACCGCGCCGCCGCCTTGTCGCTTCTCGACCCGCCAGTGGTACGCGGCCAGCGCCGCCACCTGCGGCGAATGGGTGACGACCAACACTTGGACGTCTCTTGCCAGGCGCGCTAACCGCTCGCCGACAGCGGCCGCCGTCGCGCCGCCGACGCCGGCATCGACCTCGTCGAACACCAGGGTCGGCACCGGCGCCGCCGCCGCCAGCACCACCTTGAGGGCGAGCATGAAGCGCGACAGCTCGCCGCCCGAGGCGACGCGCGCCAGCGGCCCCGGCGGCACGCCGGGATTGGTCGTCGCCTCGAAGGCGACGCGGTCGATCCCGGCCTCGCCCCAGTGCGGCTCGTCGAGCCGCTCGATCGCGGTGCGGAAACGCGCCTTCTCCAGCTTCAGCGGCGGCAGCTCGGCGGTAACGGCGGCGTCGAGACGGCGCGCCGCCGCGCCGCGCGCCCCGCTCAAGGCCTCCGCCGCCGCCACGTAGGCGCGCCGCGCCGCCGCCTCCTCCTGGCCGAGCCGGGCGAGCGCGCCGCCGCGGTCGTCGAGCGCGTCGAGGCGCGCCGCCAGGGTGTCGCGCAGTTCGGCCAGCCGGTCGGTCGGGGTGGCGTGCTTGCGCGCCAGCTCGCGCAGGGCGAACAGCCGCTCCTCGATCCGTTCCAGCCGGCCGGAGTCGCCGCGCAGATCGGCGCCCAACCGCTGCAGCAGCGCGACCGCCTCGGCGGTCTCGGCCGATGCGCGATCGAGCGCGGCGAGGATCGGCTCGAACCGGCCGCCGGCCCGCTCGGCGGTGCGGCCGAGCCGGCGCTGGGCGGCGCCCAGCGCGGCGTCGGCGCCGCGCTCGCCGGCCAGCTCGCCGAGCGCAGCCTGCGCCGCCTCGATCACCTGCTCGCGATGCTGCAGCAGGATGCGCGCCTCGGCCAGCTCCGCCTCCTCGCCGGGGCGCGGGTCGAGCGCCTGCAATTCGGCCACGGCGTGGCGCAGGAACGCCTCGTCGCGGCGCGCCTGCGCCAGCTCCGCCTCGGATTCGGCGCGCGCCGCCGCGCATTGCCGCCAGACGCGCCACGCCGCCGCGACGCCGGCCGCCGCCGCGCCGAGCCCGCCGCTGGCGTCGAGCAGCGCGCGGTGCGTCGCGGCGTCGAGCAGGCCGTGCTGTTCGAACTGCCCCTCGATCTCGACCAGGCGGTCGCCGACCTGGCGCAGCAGGGCAACGCTGACCGGCTGGTCGTTGACGAAGGCGCGGCTGCGGCCGTCGGCGCCGAGTTGCCGGCGGAGCAGCAGGTTGCCGTCGGCGGCCACCGCCTGGTCGGCGAGCAGGGCGCGCGCCGGATGGCTGTCGGCCGCGGCGAACTCGGCGGTCACCGTCGCGCCGGCGGCGCCGTGGCGCACCAGCGCGCTGTCCGCCCGCGCCCCGATCGCCAGGCCGAGGGCGTCGAGCAGGATCGACTTGCCGGCGCCGGTCTCTCCGGTCAGCGCGGACAGCCCCGCCCGGAACGTCAGCTCCAGGCGGTCGATGAGAACGACGTCGCGGATCGACAGGCTGACCAGCATTGCCGGCGGCGGGTCAGAAGATTCGGCTAAGCCAGGAGTCCTTGTCTTCCGCCGGCTCCAGCTTGGCGCCGGTGAGCAGCGTATAGCTGTCCTGATACCAATCGCTGCCCGGGTAGTTGTAGCCGAGCACCGCCGCCGCCGCCTGCGCCTCGTTGGTCACGCCGAGGGCGAGATAGCATTCGGTCAGCCGATGCAGCGCCTCGGGCGCGTGGGTCGTCGTCTGGTACAGCTCGACGACGCGGCGGAACCGGTTGATCGCCGCCAGGTAATAGCCGCGCTCCAGGTAATAGCGGCCGACCTCCATCTCCTTGCCAGCCAGGTGGTCGCGGGTCAGGTCCACCTTCAGGGCGGCGTCGCGGGCATAGTCGGAGTTGGGGAAGCGCGTCACCACCTCGCTCAACGTCTGCAGCGCCCGTTCGGTCATCTTCTGGTCGCGGCCGACGTCGGTGATCTGCTCGTAATAGCTGAGGCCCTTCAGATAGTACGCGTAGGCGACGCTGGCGTGGCCCGGATGCAGCTCGATGAAACGATCGAGCGCGATGACCGCGTCGTCGTACTTGTTGTCCTGGTAAAAGGCGTAGGCCGACATGAGCTGCGCCTGCGTCGCCCAGGACGAATAGGGGTGCTGGCGCTCGACCTCGTCGAACATCTTCGCCGCCCTGGCGTAGCGCTCGTCCTGCATGGCCGCGAAGGCCTCGTTGTAGAGCTCTTCCGGCGGGCGCTCGACGTAAACATCGTCGTCGCCCGCGCAGGCCGCGAGCGCCAGCGGCGCCGCCAGCGCGGCGACGAAGCGAAGGGCGCCGGCGCGGCGCCGGATCGGGGGGTACATCGTTGGTATTGCCTCCACAGCCAGGGCGGGCCAAGTCCGGGATCGGGTCTGGACCAGAGACTATAGCGCGCGGCGGCTTCGCTCAAGCGTCGCCGGCCCGGCGCTCGGCCGCCGCTGCGGCCGAGGATCAGGCCGTGGCGGCGGCGCTGTCCGGCGGCGCGGCCGCCGCGTCGGCCGCGCTGAGCGCGCAACTGCGCCAGGCGCCTGCGTCGGCGAACAGGGCGCGCAGCAGCCGGTGGTTCATCCGGTGGCCCGACCCCTGTCCGTGAAAATGGCCGATCAGCGGACCGCCGGCGAGCGACAGGTCGCCGATCGCGTCGACCAGCTTGTGGCGGACGAACTCGTCCGTGTAGCGCAGCCCGCCCTCGTTCAGCACGCGCTCGCCGCCGATCACGACCACGTTGTCGAGCGAAGCGCCGCGCGCCAGCCCGGCGGCGCGCAGCTCGTCGACCTCGTGCAGGAATCCGTAAGTGCGGGCGCGCGCCAGCGCCGCGGCGAAGACGCCCGCGCCGAGGCGGATTGTCAGGGATTGGCGCCCGATCGCCGGCGCGTCGTAGGCGATGGCGAAGTCGAGGACGAAGCCCGGCCCCGGCGTCAGGGCGGCGCGCCGCTGCCCGTCGCCCACGGCGACGGGCTTGAGGATGCGAATGGCCCGGCGCGGCGCGTCCAGCTCGACGATGCCGGCGCACTCGAAGAGAAAGACGAACGGCGAGGCGCTGCCGTCCATGGCCGGCACCTCGGGGCCGTTCAGCTCGACCGTCAGATTGTCGATGCCGCAGCCGGCGAGCGCCGCCAACAGATGCTCGACCGTGGCCACGGTGACGCCCGATCCGTCGGTCAACGCCGTGCACATCGGCTTGTCGGCGATATTGCGCCACGACGCCCGGATGACGGCGTTGCCGCCGGCGATGTCGGTGCGGCGGAACACGACGCCGCTGTCCGCGGCCGCCGGGTGCAGGGTCATGGCGACCGACGCGCCGCTGTGCAGGCCGGTGCCGGCGCAGTGGATCGAGCTCTTCAGGGTGCGCTGGCGGACGGGGTCGCTCGTGCCGTCTCCGCGTCCCGGCTCCGTCGTCATCGAGGCCTCCCTTTCGCCCGTCGCCCGCGGCGGTCCCGGGAACGGCCAGCCGACGCTGATCCCCCACGCGTCGGCTGGCTCCCGCGCCGCACCGAAACGGGCGGCGGCGCTCGGTTCGAAGTTAGTTAACAGGCGGGTCGCAAGGCGCTCAACTCACTCTTTGTTACGCGATGTTGCGTGTCGGCTCAGTTCGCCTGCCGACGCAGGAAGGCCGGGATGTCCAACAGGTCCTCCTCGCCGGCGCTCAGCCGGTCGCGCGGGTCCAGCCCGGCCATGCGCGTCTGCGCCGGCGCGGGCGCCGTCGCCGGCTTCGGCGCCGGTTCGTCGACGGGCGGCGCGGCCATCCCCGAGTCCGCGCCGCGCTCCATCGCCGTGCCCGGCGTCGCCTCGCGCAGGTCCGTCGAGGTCTGGCGCGCCCAGGCGGCCGCCCCACCGGTGACCCGCGCGAACAGGTTCGGGGTGCGCCGCCGCGGCGCAGGCGCTGCCGCGTCGGCGTCGCCCCAGCTCGGCGCCGACCGCTCCGGACGTGGCATGGGCGCCCGCGCGGTAAACGGCGGCTGCGTCGCAACGCGCGGCGCGGCGGGCCGCGCCTCGGCGAAGCCCGGGGCGCGCCGCTCGACCGGCGCCGGCGCGGCGGGCTCCGGCGGCCTCGGCGCCGCCTCCGACGAAGCCGGGGCCGGCGCGGCCACCGCGGACCGCTCGTCCCGGTAGTCGCCGACCGCGCGCGCCAGCGGCACCGCTTCGCTCGCCGGCGCCGCGCCCCATTCGGCGCGGACCGGCGTTACCGCGGCCGCCGCCGCCGTCTCCGCCGTCACCGGCGCGCTCATCACCCGGCCGCCCTTGGCGACCAGGCTCAGGGTCGCCGGCCGCGGCGCGGCGACGGCCTCGGAGTCGATGCCCGTCGCCACCACCGAGATGCGGACCCGACCCTCCAGGCTCGGGTTGAAGGTCGAGCCGAAGATGATGTTGGCGTCGGGGTCGACCTCGTCGCGGATGCGGTTGGCCGCCTCGTCCACTTCGAACAGCGTCATGTCGAGCCCGCCGGTGATGTTGATCAGCACCCCGCGCGCGCCCTTCATCGACACGTCGTCGAGCAGCGGGTTGGAGATCGCCGCCTCGGCCGCGGCCACGGCGCGGTTCTCGCCCTCGGCCTCGCCGGTGCCCATCATCGCCTTGCCCATCTCGGTCATGACCGACCGGATGTCGGCGAAATCGAGATTGATCAGGCCGGGCATGACCATCAGGTCGGTGACGCCGCGCACGCCCGAATGCAGCACCTCGTCGGCCATGTTGAAGGCGTCGGCGAAGGTCGTCTTCTCGTTGGCCACGCGGAACAGGTTCTGGTTCGGAATGATGATCAGGGTATCGACGAACTGCTGCAGCTCCTGGATGCCGCTCTCGGCGATGCGCATGCGGTGCAAGCCCTCGAAGTGGAACGGCTTGGTGACGACGCCGACGGTGAGGACGCCGTGCTCGCGCGCCGCCCGCGCGATCACCGGCGCGCCGCCGGTGCCGGTGCCGCCGCCCATGCCGGCGGTGATGAACACCATGTTGGAGCCCTGAATCTGCTCGATGATCTCGTCCAGCGCCTCCTCGGTGGCCGCCCGCCCGATATCGGGGCGCGAGCCGGCGCCCAGCCCTTGCGTGATATTGACGCCGAGCTGGATGCGGCGCTCGCACAGCGACTGCGACAGGGCCTGCGAATCGGTGTTGGTGACGACGAACTCGACACCCTCCAGATTCGACTTGATCATGTTGGTAACGGCGTTGCCGCCGGCCCCGCCGACGCCGATCACGGTGATGCGCGGCTTGATCTCGAAGGGGGCGAGGGGGATCGACAGGTTCAGGGTCATGCCAGTCTCCTATTTCTCTTGTCTGCGAATCGATTCAGAAGTTGTCACGGAACCAATGCCCGATCCGGCCGATCAGGCCGGTCGGCTCGTGTTTGGCGGGGCGGGCCGCCGCCGCGGCGTCATCCGTCTGCAAGGCGTAGGCGAGCAGCCCGGCGCAGGTGGCGAAGGCGGGCCCGCCGGTGGCCTCGGCCAGGCCGTCGATGCGGATCGGGCGGCCCATGCGCGTCTGCTTGTCGAGCACCAGCGCCGCCAGCTCGCGCACGCCGGCGAGCTGGCTCGCCCCGCCGGTCAGGACGACGCGGCGGCCGGCGACTTTGTCGAAGCCGCTGGCGTCGAGGCGGGCGCGCACCAGCTCGAAGGTCTCCTCGAGGCGCGGCTGGATGATCCCGACCAGGATCGACCTCGGCACCGCGCTGGCGTGGCCGGCGTCGTCCTCGCCGACCTGGGGCACGCTGATCGTCTCGCGCTCGTCGGCGGGCGCGGCGATGCAGTTGCCATAGAGCGTCTTCATCCGTTCGGCGTGCGCCAGCGGCGTCGACAGTCCGCGCGCGATGTCGCTGGTGACGTGGGCGCCGCCGATCGGGAGGCTGTCGGTGTAGACGACGTTGCCGTCGAAGAAGACCGCCAGCGACGTGGTGCCGCCGCCCATGTCGATCACCGTGACGCCAAGGTCCATTTCGTCCTCGACCAGGGCGGCCAGGCCCGCGGCGTAGGGCGACACGACCAAGGCGCGCACCCCGAGGTGGCAGCGCGCGACGCAGGTGGTCAGGTTGCGCACGGCGCCCGCGGCCGCCGTGACGACGTGCATATCGACGCCCAGTCGCTCGCCGAACATGCCGCGCGGGTCGCGGATGCCGCGGCTGCCGTCGATGGTGTAGGCGACCGGGATCGAATGGATGAGCCGGCGCTCGGCCGACCCGTTGTAGTGCCGGCCCTGTTCGAGCACGCGGCCGAGATCGCCGTCGCCGACCTCGTGCCCGGCGATCGCCACCTCGATGCCGACCGTCTGCGAGGCGGGGTACCCGCCGGACAGGTTGACGACGACCGTCTCGACGGTCTCGCCGGCCATCTGCTCGGCGGCGTGGACGACGGTCAGGATCGCCGATTCGGCGGCATCCATGTCGACGATGGCGCCGGCGCGCAGGCCGCGCGACAGCTGGTGGCCGATGCCGATGACGTGCGGCCGCCCGGCCTCGTCGGCGCGGGCGATGAAGCAGCACAACTTGGTCGTGCCGACATCGAGGCCGGCAATGAGACCGTGCCGCGGCGTGAGCCGGGTTCGCCTCATCGCCGCACCGCGGCCGTGTCGCTTGCGGGGTCTTGCTGCATCTTCGGTGCCGTGCCTCAGGTGTTGTTTCCGGGATTGCGCCGCCGCGCCGCCGCGTCCGGCGTCAACCGCACCACCAGCCGGTCCGGCAGCCGCAGGTCGACGGCGGTCAGGTCGCGTTCGAGCAGTCGGTGTTCGCGCTCCAGGCCGGCTAGCCTGGACCATGCCGCGGCGGCGCCCTCCTCCGGCAGCCGCACCTCGACGCCGTTGTCCAGGCGCAGGTTCCAGCGCCGCCCGGCGACGCGTGCGGCGGCGACCACGCGCCGGCTCAGATCGGGCTCGCGCGCCAGCATGTCGACGAGCTCGGCCGCGGCCGGCGGCGCGTCGTCGCCGACGACCAACAACAGGCCGGCGAAGCGCCCGAGGTCCGGCGCGGCGACGACGGCGCCGTCGCGCGCGATCAGCATCGGCCGTCCGGCGCGCTGCCACAGCGCCAGGGCCACGTGCTCTTCGATTTCGACATAGAGAACGTCCGGCAGGCGGCGCTCGACCACGGCCGACTTCACCCAGGGCAGCGCGTCGACGCGCCGGCGGATGGCGTCCGGATCGAGCGCCAGCAGCGGCACGCCCGTGCGCAGGCGCAGCGCCGCCGCGAGCGTCTCCGCCGAGGTCTCGACGCGTCCGGATACCAGGACCTCGCGCAGCCTGAAGCCGGCGTCGGCCGTCGCCTCGACGGCGGCGGCGGCGGCCGCCGCGGCGCCGCGCTCGATCCAGCCGCCGTGCCACAGCCAGGCGGCGCCGCCGCCGACGGCGGCCAACGCGCCCAGGGCGCCGCCCCAGCGCGGCAGCGTCGTCCGCCAGCGCGCCCGCGGTCGCCGCCGTGCCGGTGCGTTGCCGCGCCGCGCGGCGCCGGGGTCGGGCCGGGCGCTCACTCGTCGCATTGCGCGTTCTCCACGATCCAGGTCACGAGCTCGGTGAAGGTCATGCCGACATGCGCCGCCTGTTCCGGCACCAGCGAAATCGGCGTCATGCCCGGCTGGGTGTTGACCTCGAGCAGGTACAGCCGGCCCGGCTCGCCGGCGGTGTCGTCGTAACGCAGGTCGGCGCGGCTGACCCCGCGACAGCCGAGCGTCTGGTGCGCCAGCAGGGCCAGACGCATCGCCTCGTAGGAGACCGCCGCCGGCAGCGGCGCCGGAATCAGGTGCGTTGCCTTGCCGGCGGTGTATTTGGCCTGGTAGTCGTAGAAGTCGGCCTCGGGTCTGAGCTCGGTCACCGCCAGCGGCCGGTCGCCCATGACGCCGACGGTCAGTTCGCGACCGGGGATGTAACGTTCGACCAGGACTTGGTTGCCGCCCGGCCAGTCGGTGTCGGCCGGCAGGTTGTCGCCCGCGCGGACGATGCGGACGCCGACGCTCGATCCCTCGTTGATCGGCTTGACCACATAGGGCCGGGCCATGATGTCGCCGGCGCGAAGCGCGGCGCGGTCGGCCACGCTGCCCTCGGGGCAGGGAATGCCGACGGCCGCGAACAGTCGCTTGGCCATCGGCTTGTCCATCGCCAGGGCCGAGGCGAGCAGCCCCGAATGCGTGTAGGGAAGGCCCATAAGGTCGAGCACGCCCTGGACGCAGCCGTCCTCGCCGTAGCGCCCGTGCAGGGCGTTGAACACGACGTCCGGGCGCGGCTGGAGGGCCGCCGCCAGCCGGACGACGTCGCGCTGGACGTCGACGGTGGTGACATGATAGCCGGCGGCGCGCAGGCCCTTGGCGACCTCGGCGCCGCTGACCAGCGACACCTCGCGCTCGGCCGAGAACCCGCCCATCAGGACCGTGACCCGTTTCATGGCGTCGCCGCGGCCGCCGGCGCCGGCACGCCGACCCGACGGATCTCCCACTCGAGCGCGACGCCGCTCGTCTCGAGCACGCGCCGGCGCACTTCTTCGCCCAGCGCCTCGATCTCGCCGGCCGTCGCCGTGCCGGTGTTGATCAGGAAGTTGCAGTGCTTCTCCGAAACCATGGCGCCGCCGCGGCGCAGGCCGCGGCAGCCGGCGGCGTCGATCAGCTCCCACGCCTTGCGGCCGGCGGCCTGCGGCCCGCCGGGATTGGCGAAGGTGCTGCCGCCGGTGCGGGTGCGGATCGGCTGGCTGGTCTCGCGCGCCTGCTGGATGTCGTGCATGCGCCGGGCGATCTCGGCGGCGGCGTCCCGTTGCCCCTCGAACTCGGCGGCGACGAAGATCCAGTCGTCGGGCACGGCCGACCGGCGATAACCGAAGCCGAGTTCGGCCGGCCCCAATCGCCGCAGCCGGCCGGCGGCGTCCACCGCCTCGGCGGCGCGCACGACGTCGGCCATCTCGCGGCCGTAGGCGCCTGCGTTCATGCGCAAGGCCCCGCCGACGGTCCCGGGCACGCCGCACAGGAACTCGAGACCGCCGAGGCCGGCCGCCGCCGCCACATGCGCGACGTTGACGTCGAGCGCCGCGGCGCCGGCCGACAGCGTCGTCTCGGCGACGGCGATCCCGGCAAAGCCGCGGCCCAGCCGCACCACCACCCCCGGCACGCCGCCGTCGCGCACCAGCAGGTTCGAGGCGACGCCGATCGCCGTCACCGGCACGTCGGCCGGCTTCGCCGCCAGGAAGGCGATCAGGTCGTCGCGGTCGGCCGGCCGGAACATGACTTCGGCGGCGCCGCCGACGCGGAACCAGGTGATGCCGGCGAGCGGCGCGTCCTCGCTCAGGCGGCCGCGCACCGCGGGCAACCGCTCGATCAGCCGTTGTGCGCCTTGCCCTGAGCCTGTCGAAGGGGCCGCCATCATCGCGCCGCCCTCGCCGGCGCGCCGGCCTGCAATCGGGCCAGCTCGTCGGGCAGGGCATGCGCCCAGGCGGTGATCGAGCCGGCGCCGAGGCACACCACCAGATCGCCGGGGCCGGCCAGCGGCGCGACCAGCTCGGCGAGCCGGGCCGGATCGGGCAGGGCCGTGACCTGGCGGTGGCCGTGGCTCAGCAGCCCGGCCACCAGGGCGTCGCGGTCGATGCCGGGGATCGGCGCCTCGCCGGCCGGATAGACGTCGGCGACGACGACGTGGTCGGCGTCGTTGAAGCAGGTGCAGAACTCCTCGAACAGCGCCGCCAAGCGGGAGTAACGGTGCGGCTGCACGACGGCGATGACCTGGCCGGCGGCGCTGGCGCGCGCCGCGCGCAGCACGGCCGCGATCTCGACCGGATGGTGGCCGTAGTCGTCGATCACGGTGACGCCGCCGGCGGTGCCGGTGCGCGTGAAGCGCCGCTTGACCCCGGCGAAGCCGGCAAGCGCCGCGCGCACGGCCTCGTCGTCGATGCCCATTTCGTTGGCGACCGCGATGGCGGCGAGCGAGTTCTGCACGTTGTGCGCGCCCAGCATCGGCAGACGCAGTCGGCGCAGCGTGCGGCTCGCCCCTTGCGCCCGGTCGGCGATAACGACGTCATAGGTCGCGCCGTCGGCGTCGAGGTCGATATCGACGGCGCGCACGTCGGCCTGCGGGCTCAGCCCATAGGTGACGACGCGGCGGTCGGCGACGCGCGGGATCATCGCCTGCACCACCGGGTGGTCGATGCACAAGGCGGCGAAGCCGTAGAACGGGATGTTCTCGACGAAGGCGTCGAAGGCCCGGTGCATCGCCTCGACCGAGCCGTAGAAGTCGAGATGCTCCGGGTCGATGTTGGTGACCACCGCGATGGTCGCGCGCAGCTTGACGAAGGTGCCGTCGGATTCGTCGGCTTCGACCACCATCCAGTTGCCGGCGCCGAGCCGGGCGTTGGTGCCGTAGCTGTTGATGATGCCGCCGTTGATCACCGTCGGGTCGAGCCCGGCGCCGTCGAGCACGGCGGCGATCAGCGACGTCGTCGTCGTCTTGCCGTGGGTGCCGCCGACCGCGATCGACCATTTCAGGCGCATCAGCTCGGCCAGCATCTCGGCCCGGCGCACCACCGGCAGCAGTCGGGCGCGCGCCGCCACCACCTCCGGGTTGTCGGGCTTGATCGCCGACGACACCACGACCACGGCGGCCTCGCCCAGGTTCTCCGCCCGGTGGCCGATCGCGACCGGCACGCCGAGGCCGCGCAGGCGCTTGACGTTGGCGCCGTCGGCCCGGTCGCTGCCCTGCACCTGATAGCCGAGGTTGCGCAGGATCTCGGCGATGCCGCTCATGCCGATGCCGCCGATGCCGACGAAGTGCAGGATGCCGATGCCGAGCGGAAGCGTCCTCATGCCGTGGCCTCCCGGCGGTCGGCGGCCGCCCGGAAGGAACCGCCCGGGGAAACGCGCCGGCCCTTGGCGGCAATCCCGCGCGTGTGTATATTATACTTATCGATCCGCGAGGTCCGATGGCCGGAATCTACAGCAGCCGCGAAATCATCCGGATCATTGAGGCAGACGGCTGGACCAGGGTCGCGCAGAAGGGATCGCACGTGCATTTCAAGCATCCGTCGAAGCCCGGCCGGGTCACCGTTCCGCACCCGACCCGGACTCTGCCGCGCGGCACGTCGGCCAACATCTTCAAGCAGGCCGCGATCAAGCCGCCGCGTTGACGGGGCGGCGGCGCGCCGGCCGAGGCGGCGCCTTTGACTTCGATTGACTGGGAGCCAGACATGCAGACCTATATCGCGCTCATCCGGAAGGATGCGGACTCGGACTTCGGCGTGGAGTTCCCCGATTTTCCGGGCTGTGTCACCGCCGGCCGAGACCTCGACGAGGCCCTGGCCTTCGCCCGCGAGGCCCTGGAGTTGCACATCGAGGGTCTGCTTGAGGACGGCGGCCCGCTTCCCGCGCCGAGCGGGCTCGAGACCGTCATGGCCGATCCGGCCAACGCCGGCGCCGTGGCGGCGCTGGTCCCGGCCCCGGCAACGCCGACCCGCGCCGTCCGGCTGAACATCACGCTCGACGAAGGGCTGCTGGCGCGGATCGATGCACAGGCGGCCACCCTCGGCACGACCCGGTCGGGCTTCCTCGCCGAGGCGGCACGTCAAGCGATCGGCCCTGCCGGTCCACTGCATCGGCGTCGGCGAAAGTCGGCGCGCGGTTGACGGCCGCCGTTCGACGCCGGTCGGCATTGGCGAGGGCGCCCTCATGCCGCGGCCTCCCGGCGGTCGGCGGCCGCACACCCGACCGTGGCGCTGTCGCACGGCGCCAGAGCGCCGACCAGATCGGCCAGCCGCGTTGCCGCGTCGCGCCGGCCGGCGGCGCGTGCCGCCGCCGCCGCTCGGACCAGCGCGTCGGGCTCGGCGATCAGCGCTTGCAGGCGCACGGCCAGGGCCTCGGCGGTGAACGTCGGCTCGGGTATCGGCCAGGCGCCGCCGGTCTCGCCGGCGCAGCGCGCGTTGGCCGCCTGGTGGTCGTCGGCGGCGAACGGGAAGGGCACGAGAATAGCCGGCCGCCCGGCCGCGGCCAGCTCGGCCACGGTCGAGGCGCCGGCGCGGGCGATCGCCAGATGCGCCGCCGCCAGGTGACGCGGCATGTCGTCGAAGAAGGTCGCCAGCTCGGCCGGCACGCCGAGCCGCTCATAGGCGGCGCGCACGGCCTCCAGATCCTCGGGCCGGCACTGTTGGGCGAGGCGCAGGCGGGCGCGCAATCCCTGCGGCAACAGCGCCACGGCGGCCGGCACGACGCGGCTAAACACGCGCGCCCCCTGGCTGCCGCCGAGGACGAGCAGCCGCACCGGCGCGCCGGGGTCGAGCGTCGGATAGGGCAGGTCGCCGACCGCGGCCACCGCCGCCCGCACCGGATTGCCGGTGACGACGACCTTGCCGGGGTCGAGGGTGGCGCCCGGCATCGCGGCGAACGACGTGGCAATCCGCGTCGCGCGCCCGGCGAGCAAGCGGTTGGCGCGGCCGAGCACCGCGTTCTGTTCATGCAGGATCGTGGGCAGGCCGGCGCGATGCGCCGCCAGCATGGTCGGCACCGAGGCGTAGCCGCCGAAGCCGATCGCCACCTGCGGCGCCAACCGGTGGATCAGGCCGCGCGCCTGGAACAGCCCGACGGCCAGCTCGAGGGCGCTCCGCGCGCGCCGCAACAGCCCGCTGCCGGCAAGGCCGCCGGCGCTGATCCGGTGCGTCTCGACCGCCGGCAGGCGATCGGCGAAGCCGCGCCCGCGGCGATCGGTGACCAGCGCCACGCGGCAGCCGCGCGCGATCAACTCGCCGGCCAGCGCCTCGGCCGGGAACATGTGTCCGCCGGTGCCGCCGGCGGCGAGCACGACGCGGCGCCGGGCGCTCACGCCAGGTCTCCCGCGCCGACCCGCCGGCGGGTCAGCGCCAGCACCATGCCCATGCCGAGCGACAGCGCCAGCAGCGACGAGCCGCCGTAGCTGATGAACGGCAGGGTCATGCCCTTGGTCGGCATCAGGCGCAGGGTCGAGGCCATGTTGATCAACGCCTGCAGCCCGAAGGTGACGAGCAGGCCGGTGGCCGCCAGCAGCACGAAACGGTTGCTCTCCTGCAGCAGCCGCGCCGCGCCGCGCAACACGACGAAGGCGAACAGGCCGACGATGAACAGGCAGGCGAGCAGCCCGAATTCCTCGCCGGCGACGGCGAAGATGAAATCGGCATGGGCGTCCGGCAGCAGCGCCTTGACCGTGCCTTCGCCCGGCCCGCTGCCGGTCAGGCCGCCGTTCATGAACGCCTCGAGCGAACGGTCGATCTGATAGCTGTCGCCGGATGCCGGATCGAGGAAGCCGTCGACCCGCTCGCCGACATGCGGAAAGGCGGCATAGGCGGCGACCGCGGCGCCGACGCCCGCCGCGCCGAGCAAGACCACCCAGCGCATCGGCAATCCGGCCAGGAAGAATTGCGCGAACCAGGTCGCCGACACGAGGAAGGCCATGCCGAGGTCGGGTTGCAGCATGAGCAACCCGACGACCAGCCCGTAGAGGCCGACCGATACGGCGTTGCCGGACACCCCGCCCTTGCCGTTCTGGGCGGCGAAGCACCATGCCGCGACCACCGCGAAGGTCGGCTTGATGAACTCCGAAGGCTGCAACGAAAAGCCGGCGACCGAGATCCAGCGGGTGGCGCCCTTGACCTCGGCCCCGAGGGCCAGCGTCAGGCCGGTCAACGCCAGCGCCGGCAACAAGCCGATCGCGGCCAGACGGCGCACGCCGCGCGGGCCGAGCAGCGAGACGCCGATGACGATGGCGACCGCCACCGGCAGCAGCGCGAAGTGATGGCGCGCGAGGTAGAAACTGTCGAACCCGATGCGCGCCGCCACCGGCGGGCTGGCGGCGAGGGTCAGCACGGCGCCGACGGAGAGCAGCACCGCCAGCGCGGCCAGCGTCCAGTGATCGACCGTCCACCACCAGCGGCCAAGCACGCTCGTGTCGGTGCGCGCGAAGCTCGTCATCGCCGTGCCCGCTGCCGGGTCGCGAGGCTGGCGTCGCCGGCGCCCGGGCGCGCCAGGGCTTCGACCAGCCGGCGGAATGCATTGCCGCGGTCCTCGAAGTCGGTGAACTGGTCGAACGAGGCGCAAGCCGGGGACAACAGCACGACCGCGCCCTGCCGCCGCTCGGCCTGGGCCAGGCGGTGCGCCGCCGCGACCGCGGCGTCGAGCGTGCTGGCCCGGGTGCAGGGGACGCGGCCGGCGAGCGCGCCGGCGAACGCCGCCGCCGCCTCGCCGATGACAAAGGCATGGGCGACGCGCGGATAGAACGCCTCGAGGCCGGCCAGCCCGTCTTCCTTCGGGCGGCCGCCGAGGATCCAGTAGATGACGTCGTAGCAGGCGAGCGCCTTGCCCGCGGCGTCGGCGTTGGTCGCCTTGCTGTCGTTGACATAGGCCACGCCGTCGATGCGGGCGATCAACTCCTGACGGTGCGCGAGGCCGGGAAAGCTCGCGAGGCCGGCGGCGATCGCCGCCGGCGACAGCCCCATGGCGCGACCGGCGGCATAGGCGGCGGCGGCGTTTTGCCAGTTGTGCGCGCCGGGCAGGTTGGCCGCGGCGCCCAGCTCGAACACCGGCTGCGCGCGGCCCTCGGTGTCGTCGATCAGCCGGCCGGCTTCGGCGTACACGCCCTCGGGCGTCGGCCGGCCGCCGGAGATCGGCACCACGCGCTGCGTCCCCTTGGCGGCGAGCGCCGCGTGGATCGCCCGGCAGTGCGGGTCGTCGGTGCCGATGACGGCGGTGCCGCCGATGGGCTGGCGATGGAAGATCCGCTTCTTGGCGGCGACGTAGCCGTCGAGGCCGCCGTGCCGGCCGAGATGGTCGGGGCTGATATTGAGCAGCACCGCGACGGCGAAGCCGCCCGATGGCGTGAGCTCGAGTTGGTAGGACGACAGCTCGAGCACATAGGCGCCGTCCTCGGCCAGCGGCTCCAGCGCCAGCGCCGGCGTCCCCAGGTTGCCGCCGACCTCGACCCGGCGTCCGGCGGCACCGAGCAGGTGGCCGATCAGCGCCGTCGTCGTCGATTTGCCGTTGGTGCCGGTGACGGCGACGATCGTCGCCCGCGGCTGCGCCCGGATCAGCAGCTCGATGTCGCCGATGATCTCGCAGCCGGCGGCGCGCGCCGCCGCCGCCGCCGGATGCGGCGCCGGATGGGTGTGCGGGATGCCGGGACTGAGCACGAGGGCGGCCGGTGCGCGCCAGTCGCAGTCGCCGAGGTCGACGAGCGCGGCGCCGGTCGCCGCCGCCGTGCCACGCCCGGCCGCGTCGTCGTCCCAGGCCCAGACCTCGGCGCCGCCCGCCGCCAGCGCGCGCGCCGCCGCCAGGCCGGAGCGGCCGAGCCCGAGGACCGCGACCGGGCGGTCGGAAAAAATCGGCACGGGGATCATTCGGCGCGGCCCCCTCAGCGCAGCTTCAACGTCGCCAGCCCGGCGAGCGCCAGGATCGACGCGATGATCCAGAAACGGATGACGATGGTCGGCTCCGCCCAGCCCAACTTCTCGAAGTGGTGGTGCAGCGGCGCCATGCGGAACACGCGCTTGCCGGTCAGCTTGAACGACGCCACCTGGACGATGACCGACACCGTCTCCAGCACGAACAGCCCGCCGATGATCGCCAGCACCAGCTCGTGCTTGGTGACGACGCTGATGCCGCCGAGCGCGGCGCCGACCGAGAGCGAGCCGGTGTCGCCCATGAACACCATGGCCGGCGGCGCGTTGAACCACAGGAAGCCGAGGCTGGCCCCGACCAGCGCGGCGCAGAACACCGTCAGCTCGCCGCTGCCCGGCACGTAGTTGATCTGCAGGTAGTTGGCGAACACCGCGTTGCCGACGAGGTAGGCGATGAAACCGAAGCAGCCGGCCGCGATCATCACCGGCACGATGGCCAGGCCGTCGAGCCCGTCGGTCAGGTTGACCGAGTTCGAGGCGCCGACCATGACGAACACCGCCATCGGCAGGAACAGCCAGCCGAGCTGGACCAGCAGGTCCTTGAAGAACGGTACGGCCAGACCGGTGTCGAGCGGCGACGGCGTCAGCGCGATGACGGCGAGCCCGGCGCCAGCGCCGACCGCGATCTGGGCGGCCAGCTTGAGGCGCCCGGGCAGGCCCTTGCTGCTGCGCCGGGTCAGCTTCAGGTAGTCGTCGCCGAATCCGATGGCGCCGAATCCGATGGTGACGCCGAGAATCACCCAAACATAACCGTTGCGCAGGTCGGCCCACAGCAGCGTGCTGCCGACGATGGCCAGCAGGATGAGAACACCGCCCATGGTCGGCGTGCCGCGCTTGGTCAACAGATGGCTCTCCGGCCCGTCGTCGCGGATCGGCTGTCCCTCGCGCTGCTTGCGCTTCAGCCAGGCGATGATCGACGGCCCGAGCACGAAGCTGACGACGAGCGCCGTCAACACCGCTCCGCCGCTGCGGAAGGTGATGTAGCGGAACAGATTGAACGGGCTGAACTGGTCGGCCAGCGGCACGAGCAGGTTGAACAGCATTGCCGCCGCGCCTCCTCAGTTGCCGTTCGCGGCGCGCCGCCCATCGAGTGCGCGGAGCGCCTCGACGATCTGCGCCATGCGGCTGCCGAGCGAGCCCTTGACCAGCACCACGTCGCCGCCGCGCACCGCGTCGACCACCGCCGGGACGAGCCGGGCGGCGTCGGCGGCGTGGGCGCCGCGGCGCGCCGCCGGCAGGGCGTCGTGCAGCGCCGCCATCAACGGCCCGGCGGTAAACACCTGGGCGACCTCGGCGGCGCGCAGCTCGTCGGCCAGCTCGGCGTGCAGTCGCGGCGCCGCGCCGCCCAGCTCGAGCATGTCGCCGAGCACGGCCAGGCGGCGGCCGCCGCGCCCGGGCGTCGCCCGGCCGAGCACGGCGATGGCCGCGCGCATCGCCGGCGGGCTGGCGTTGTAGCTCTCGTCGATCACCTCGAAGGCGCCGGCGGGTCCGGCGATGCGCAGGCGTTGGCCGCGGCCCTTGAGCGGCGTCAGCCGGGCCAGCGCCGCGGCGGCCGGCGCGACCGCGCCGCCGATCGCCTGCACCGCGGCGAGCACGGCCAGGCTGTTGATCGCCCAGTGCAGCCCCGGCATGCCGATCCGATAGCGGACCCGCTGGTCGAGGACGATGCCATCGACCTCGCTGCCGGTGGCGTCGATCGCGCAGTCGATCAGCCGCGCCTCGGCCGCCGCGTGCCGGCCGAAGCCGATGACGCGGCCGATGCCGCAGTCGCGTGCCTTGCCGGCCAGCCGCTCGTAGAGCGGGCTGTCGCGGTTGAGGATCGCGGCGCCGCCCGGCGTCACGCCCTCGAAGATCTCGGCCTTGGCGTCGGCGATCGCCTCGACCGACGCGAAGAACTCCAGATGCACCGGCCCGACCGCGGTGATGATCGCCACCTCGGGGCGCACCTGGCGGGCCAGCGGTCGGATCTCGCCGGCGTGGTTCATGCCCAGCTCGAACACGCCGTAGGCGGCGTCGCGCGGCAGCCGCGCCAGGCTCAAGGGCACGCCCCAGTGGTTGTTCAAATTGCCGGCGCTGGCGAAGGTCGGCCCCTGGCTCTCGAGCGCCAGGCGCAGCGCCTCCTTGGTGCCGGTCTTGCCGACGCTGCCGGTGACGGCGATGAAACGGGCCGTTGCACGCCGCCGCGCCGCGGCGCCGAGGGCGACCAGCGCCGCCAGCGTGTCCTCGACCAGGAGCAGCGGCGCGCCGGCCGGCAGGCCGGCGGGCGTGCGGCTGGCCAGCGCGGCGGCGGCGCCGGCGGCCAGCGCCGCGCCGATGAAATCGTGGCCGTCGAAATTCGGCCCGGCGAGGGCGACGAACAGGTCGCCCGGGACGAGGCTGCGGCTGTCGATCGACACGCCCTCGGCCGCCCAGACCGCGGTCGCGCGGCCGCCGGTCGCCGCCGCGGCCTCCGCCGCCGTCCACAGCGGCCGACCGTGCCGCGCCGTTTCAGGCAGCGCCATCGGCGCCTCCCGCCGGGGTCAGGCCTGAGACGACGGCGCGCGCCACCTCGGCGTCGTCGAACGGACGCGTGACGCCGGCCGCGGTCTGGCCGGTCTCGTGGCCCTTGCCGGCGATCACCAGCAGATCGTCGGGCCGCAATTCGGCGATCGCCGCGCCGATCGCCGCGGCGCGGTCGCCGATCTCGGCGGCGCGCCGGCACCCGGCCAGGATCTCGGCGCGGATCGCCGCCGGATCCTCGCTGCGCGGGTTGTCGTCGGTGACGATGACGCGGTCGGCCAGGCGCGCGGCGATCTCGCCCATCTGCGGCCGCTTGCCGCGGTCGCGGTCGCCGCCGCAGCCGAACACGACCGCCAGGCGGCCGCTTGCGTGCGCGCGCAGCGCGGTCAGCACGGCCTCGAGCGCGCCGGGTTTGTGCGCGTAATCGACATAGATCGGCGCCCCGTTCGGGTGGTGGGCGACGAGTTCGATGCGGCCGCGCACGCCGCGCAAGCCGGCGACCGCCGCCAGGGCCGCCTCGGTGTCCTCGCCGCCGGCGACGACGAGGCCGAGCGCGGCCAGCGCGTTCATCGCCTGGAAGGTGCCGGCGACCGGCAACACGACCTCGCGGGCGCGGCCGAACAGCCGCACCGCCAGGCGCAGCCCGTTCGGGGCCGGCGTCACGCCGTCGAGCCGGATCTCGGTGCCGGCGGCGCCGTAGCCGAGCACGCGGTGGCCGCGGGCGCGGCACAGCGTCGACAGCCGCTCGTATTCGGGGGCGTCGGCGTTCAGCACGGCGCCGCCGCCCGGCGGCAGCAGCGCGTCGAACAGGCGCAGCTTGGCGCCCAGATAGGCGTCCATCGACGGGTGATAGTCGAGGTGCTCGCGCGACAGGTTGGTGAACGCCGCGGCCGTCACGCGGACGCCGTCGAGGCGGAACTGGTCGAGGCCGTGGCTCGACGCCTCGAGCGCGAGATGGTCGAAGTCGTCGGCTGCCAGCTCGGCGAGGCAGCGGTGCAGCGCCACCGGGTCGGGGGTGGTGAGGGCGCCGGCGGCGTCATGGCCGGGCGCGACCACGCCGAGCGTGCCGAGGCTGCCGGCGCGCCGCCCGAGCAGGGTCCAGAGTTGGCGCGTGAAATCGGCTACCGAGGTCTTGCCCGTGGTCCCGGTGACGGCGGCGATGACGCGCGGCTGACGGCCGTAGAAGCGCGCCGCCATCAATGCCAGGCGGCGCTGCGGATTGTCGTCGGTCACCAGCGCGACCGCGCGCTCGCCGGCCGCGAGCGCCGTGCCGACGGGGGCGAGCACGGCCGCCGCCCCGCGCCCGATCGCCTCGCCGATGAAGCGGCGGCCGTCGGTGCGGCTGCCGGGCAGGGCGGCGAACAACCAGCCGGGCTGCACCGCCCGCGAATCGGCGGTCAGGCCGCGGATGTCGATCGCTGCCGATGCCGTCACTGCGTTGCCCTCGATCAAGTCACTCAACCGCACCCGCCGACTCCGTCGCATGGGCGGCGAGGAGGAGCCCGTCCGCCGCTTCCGGCGCCGGCTCGTCGCCCGGCGGCACGCCGAGCAGCGGCGCGATGCGCTGCACCAGTCGGCTGACCGCCGGCGCCGCGACCCAACCGCCGGTGGCGTAGCCATGTGAGCTCTCGTTCGGCTTCGGCTCGTCGACCATGATCAGCACGACGTAACGCGGCGCATGGATCGGAAAGGCGCCGACGAAGGACGCGATGCGCGAGTCGCGGCTGTAGCCGCGCCCCCGCGCCTTGTCCGCCGTGCCGGTCTTGCCGCCGACCGCATAGCCCGGCGCGTCGGCCTTGCGGCCGGTGCCCTCGCGCACGACCAGGCGCATCAGCTCGCGCATCTGCGCCGAGGTCTGCGCCGAGACCACGCGCTCGCCGCTCGTCACTTCGTCGGGCGCGCGGCGGATGATGGTGGCCGGGCGCATGATCCCGCCGTTGACGACGGCGGCGACGCCGGCCGCCAGATGCAGCGGGCTCACTGCAATGCCGTGGCCGTAGGCGACGGTCATCGTGTTGATCGGCCGCCAGGTCGCCGGGTACATCGGCTGCCCCACCTCGGGCAGCTCGATGCCGGCCGGCCGGAACATGCCGATCCGGGCGAAGAAGGCCTGCTGGGCGTCGGCGCCGACGTCGAGCGCCATGCGCGCCGATCCGATGTTGGACGACAGGATGAAAATCTCCGGCACCGTCAGCCAGCGGCTCTTCGGCTTGTAGTCGCTGATCGTGAAGCCGCCGACGCGGATCGGGTAGCGGGCGTCGTAGCGGTCGGCGAGGCCGGCGACGCCGTTTTCCAGCGCCATGGCGGTGTTAAAGATCTTGAACGTCGACCCCATCTCGTAGATGCCGAGGGTGGCGCGGTTGAATCGCGCGTCGTCCGGCGCGGCGCCCGGCCGGTTCGGATCGAAGTCGGGCAGCGAGGCCATGGCCAGCACCTCGCCGGTGGCGGCGTCGAGCACGATGCCGGCGGCGCCGATCGCGGTGAACTCGGTCATGGCGCGCGACAGTTCTTCGTGCAGCAGGTACTGGACGCGGACGTCGAGCGACAGCCGCACCGGATGACGGCCGCCGCGCAATACGTCGTCGAACGACTGCTCGACTCCGGCCAGCCCGCGGTTGTCGATGTCGGTGAAGCCGAGAACGTGGGCGGCGAGCGGCCCGTGCGGATAGACCCGCCGCTCCTCCGGCTGGAAATAGAGGCCGGGAATACCGAGCCGGTTGACTGCGTATTGCTGGCGCGGCGTCAGGTTGCGCTTCAGCCAGACAAAGCTGCGCTCGGACGACAGCCGCAACGCGATCTCGGCCTGGCTCGGCTCGGGCAGCACGGTTGCCAGCCGCGCCGCGGCCTCGGCGGGGTCCGGCACCTGCCGCGGATTGGCGTAGAGCGAGGCGGTGGCGAGGGCGGTCGCCAGCACCACGCCGTTGCGGTCGAGGATGTCGGCGCGTTCGGCCGGCAGCGCGTGCTGCGGCAGCGCCGCGGTCGGGCGCGGCTCGCCGCCGTTCTGCAGGGCCATCACCGCGACGAGGCGCAGCCCGACCGCCAGGAAGGCGAGCGCGAACAGCGCGCCGGTGACCAGCAGCCGGGTGCGGCCGATCTCGATCAGCCGCTTGGCGTTGCCCTCGAAGCGCACGACCTCGTGCGGCCCCGGCGGCCGCGGATCGATGTGGCGCGGCAAGCGGGCCGGTCCGGCGGGGATCGTCATGGCGGGGTCTCCTCGGCCGGGGCCGGCGGCAGCCGCTCGGGCAGGGCGTCGAGGTCGGTGATCTGTTCCGCCGCCACCGGCGCCAGCTCGAGATAGCGGCGGCTCAGCTCGGTCAGGCGGGCGGGGTCGTTCAGATAGCTCCATTCCGCGCGCAGCACGTGGATCGCGGCGCGGTCGCGCAGAATCTGTTGGTTGAGGCGGGTCAGCTCCTCCTCCAGCACCTGGACGTCGTCCTTGACCTGGAACAGGCCGACGGCGGCCGCCGTCGCGACGCTCAACCAGGTCAGGGTGACCGTGCGGATCACGCGGCGTCTCCGTGACCGCTCGCCTCGGCGAAGCCTCCGGCGGAGCCCGGGTCGGCGGCCTCGTCGAGCGCGCCCCAGGCGGGGGCGGCGCTGCGCTCGGCGGCGCGCAGCCGCGCCGAGCGGGCGCGCGGATTGCCGGCGACCTCGGCGGCCGAGGGCCGGACGACGCCGCTGGAAAGCAGGCGAAAGGACGGCGGCCGGCCGCGCGCCGAGGGCCGCGCTGGGAGGTGGCGCGACTGACGCGGGGCGAGGCCGGCTCGCCGCCGGAGAAACGCCTTGACGCGGCGATCCTCCAGGGAATGGAACGAGACGACGGCGAGACGGCCGCCGGGCGCGAGCAGCGCCTCGGCGCCGACCAGCCCACGGTCGATCTCGCCGAGCTCGTCGTTGACGTGGATGCGCAGCGCCTGGAACGTGCGCGTCGCCGGGTCGATGACATCGGCGCGGCGCTTCGGTGCGGCGGCGCGGCGCACGATCTCGGCCAGTTCGAGCGTGCGGGTGATCGCCCGCGCGGCGCGGGCCGCCACGATGGCGCGTGCGATCGCCCGCGCCCGGCGCTCCTCGCCGTAGGCGAAGATGAGATCGGCGAGATCGCGCTCGCCCAGCTCGTTGACCGCCTCGGCGGCACTCGGGCCGGTGCGCTCCATGCGCATGTCGAGCGGGCCGTCGGCGCGGAACGAAAAGCCGCGCTCGGGCCGCTCGAGCTGCATCGACGAAACGCCGAAGTCGAACGCCACGCCATCGGCGGCGGTGATACCGCGCAAGCGCAGCAGTTCGGACATGTCGCCGAAGCGGCCCTCGACCAGTTGCAGTCGCCCGGCGAAGCGGCGCGCCAGATCGGCGCCGTCGGCGATCGCCTGCGGATCGCGGTCAATGCCCCACACCGCGCAATCCGCCGCCTCGAGCAGCGCCCGGGCATAACCGCCGCCGCCGAAGGTGCCGTCGACATAGATGCCGCCGTCGCGCGGCGCCAGCGCCTCCAGCACCTCGCGCAGCAGCACCGGCCGATGTCCGCCGGCGGGGCTGGAGTCTTCGCTCATGGTTGCGGCTCCGGGCGGCGACGCAGGGTACGGCCCGTCTCCAGGGCGCGGCGGCGCGATTCGGCCTTATGCCGATCGAGCGCCTGCGGTTCCCAGATCTCGAAGCTGTGGCCGCGCCCGACGAAGGCGGCGAGCTCGCCGAGGCCGGCGTGCTCGACCAGGCGCGGCGGCAGCAGAATGCGGCCCTCGCCGTCGAACGGCAGTTGCTTGGCGTCGCCGAACAGCGTGGCCGTCAGGTCGTCATGGGCGTCGGAGAACAATTCGACGTTGCTCATTTCGGCAAGCAGTTCCGCCATCCAGTCCAGCCCGGCGCACTGGATCGCGGGGTATTTGAAGGACGGGAACGCGGCGACGCCGTGGAAGGCGTTGCTGGCCAGCGCCACCCGGAACGGCGCAGGCACCGAGACGCGGCCCTTGCGGTCCACCTTGTTGGTGAAGGTGTCGATGAACAAAGCCATCGCCGCTCCAGAGGATTCCCCCGTGTTTTCCGCTGCTTGATCTGGCCCGGACCGGGCCGTGCCGGTCCCGGGGCGGGCGTCTCCGCCAACGCAGTGGTTTGGTATGGGATATCATGGGTTCATATGGGCGTCAATGGGAATGTTGAGTAAATCTATGGAAACTTTCGGATATTTACGATCCGTTAAGGATTGGATACATGGTCTCCCACAGAGTTTCGGCCGGGGCTGGACGGCGCCGCCACGGGATAACCTGCCGCGCAATTATGGCAAGACTGTGTTCACTTTTCGTTCTTGCGATGACGATACTTGATTTTGCGCCGGAAGGCGCCGGAGGGGAGAGCGGGCCAGGCGGCCTGTAAGCCGGGTTCTGTCCCCGCCGTTGCCGGCGGTGGATGGCCATTCATCTGGGACGCCCGTTACCGGACGCCTCACGCGACCTACCCGGGCGGCGACGCGAAGACCCGTCTGCCGCTTCGTCCGCGGCGTGCCGCCCCTACGCGGTCTTGCTCCCGGTGGGGTTTACCGTGCCGCGCCCGTCGCCGGGCGCGCGGTGCGCTCTTACCGCACCCTTTCACCCTTGCCCGCCGTAGCCTTGGCCAAGGCGGGCGGTTTGCTTTCTGTGGCACTTTCCCTGGGGTCGCCCCCGCCGGGCGTTACCCGGCACCGTGTTTCCGTGGAGCCCGGACTTTCCTCCCCCCGCGCCTAGGGCGTTGCCGCCCGGAGCGGAAGGCAGCCATCCGGCCGTCTGGCCCGCATCTGCTAGGTAGGCCGCCGACGGCTCTGCGTCAACCGGCCCGCGCCAGCAGGTCGTCGAGCAGCGTCGCTGTCTCGGCGTCGGGCCGGCCGTTGACGAGCTGCGGCCGGAAATGGCGCTGGAAGGCGGCGAGCGCGGCCTCTGTCGCCGCGTCGAGAATGCCGCTCGGCGCCACGTCGTAGCCGAAGCGGGCGAGGCCGGCCTGAACCTCCGCGATGTCGGGAACGGCGTCGCCGTGCG
>JBBECF010000084.1:0-4813 GCA_040881945.1 Dongiaceae bacterium
AGAGGCGCCCGGCGAAATCGGCGAAGTCGTCGCGCACCAGCTCCGCCATCCGCGGGTCGAGCTCGACCGCGTCGATCGGCCCAGAACCGTGGTAGAGCGCGAGCAGCACGTCGGCGCCGCCGCCGGCCCCCAGCACCAGGGTGCGCGGCCGCGCCAACAAATGGAACGGCAGCGCCGCGGTTTGCTGGTCGAGGTAATCGAGGCGTCCCGGCGCGCCGTCCAGGCGGGTGATCGCGGTCATCGCGTCGGCGTCGGTGAAGATCCCGAGCTGCGGCGGCGGCTCGGTGGTCGCGGTCAGGGCCAGGCCCGGTGCGTGGCGGAACGGCACGGTCGGACTCTCGACCACGCTGAGCAGGCCGAGCGGGCTCGAGCGCTCGGCGATCACGCGCGCGTCGGGGACGCTCAAGGCGAGGCTCAGGCCCTTGTAGGGCGACGGCAGCGGCCGCAGCCAGTCTGCCGGCCAGGCCGCCGCCGAGACGGCCGCCAGCGCGGCCAACCCCGCCGCGGCCAGCCGCCGCCGCCCGGCGCCGCGGTCGGCCCCGCCGCCGAGGAGAGCGAGCGCGGCGGCGACGAGGCCGAGCGCGCCGATGACGCGCAGACAGTCCGCCGGCGGCAGGGCGAACAGCGCGACGACGATCAGCAGCGCGCCAACGCCGGCACCGGTGAGGTCGGCGCGGTAGATCGCGCCGATGCGTCCGCCGAAGCGGGCCAGCGCCAGGCCAATGGCCGTCGCCGAGGCGAAGAACGGCAGCGCCAGCAACAGGTAGATGCGCAGCAGATGGAGCTGTTGCCCGAGGTCCCAGATCACCTCGAGCGGGTTGAACGGCACGCGCTGGGCGAGCGCGAAGCCGGCCACCGACGACAGGCCGAACAGCGCGGCGCAAGCGGCGAAGCTCGCGGCGAAGCGCGGCTCCAGGAACGGGCGGGCGAAGGCGAGGAAGGTGCCGCTGGCGCCGACCCCGAGAAGGGCGACGCTGATGATCATGTAGGCGAAGTTGTGCCAGAGGACGATCGAGAACAGCCGCGTCAGCAGGATCTCGTAGGCGATGGCGGCGGCCGACAGCAGCGAGACGGCGGCCAGCGGCATGCTAGTCCGCCGCGCCCGCGCCGCCGGTCAGCGGCACGAAGGCGACGGGCAGCAGCGCCCGCGTCCGTACCGTTCCATCGGCGTCTTTTTCGACCAGCAGCAATTGCTGCACCATGAAGGCCGGCCCCACCGGGATGATCATGCGTCCGCCGGGGCGCAGTTGTCGGACCAGCGGCGGCGGGACGTGCGTCGCGGCGGCGGTCACCACGATGCCGTCGAACGGCGCCCGTTCGGGCCAGCCGTCGTAGCCGTCGCCGGCGCGCGGGGCGACGCCGCTATAGCCGAGCCGGGCCAGCCGTTCCGCCGCCGCCTTGGCCAGCGGCGCCACGATCT
The DNA here is from genome assembly GCA_040881945.1 of Dongiaceae bacterium. GTDB lineage: Bacteria > Pseudomonadota > Alphaproteobacteria > Dongiales > Dongiaceae > JBBECF01. The sequence goes on from JBBECF010000084.1 coordinate 1,421, forward strand.
CGACGGTATGGACGCGCGCCCCCAACTCGGCCAGCACCGCCGCCTGGTAGCCCGAGCCGGTGCCCAGCTCGAACACCGCGTCGCCCGGCTCGACCGCCAGGAGGTCGGTCATCAGGGCGACGATGTAGGGCTGCGAGATGGTCTGGCCGTGGCCGATCGGCAGCGGCCGGTCGTCATAGGCATAAGCGCGCTCAGGCATCGGCACGAATTCGTGGCGCGGCACCCGCCGCATCGCGTCGAGCACGCGGGGGTCGAGGACGCGCGGCACGTCAGCGCCGCCGACCCCGGCGGCGATCTCCTCGACGACGCGGACCATCTCCAGCCGCGCCGGCAGGTACGGGTCCTCGGCGGCGGCGGCCGGCACGGCCAAGGCCAGCGCGGCGGCCGCGAAACGCGACAACCCCGCGATCATCGTCCCCACTTTCTTCGGCGACCCCGGCCCGGATCAGTTCCCGCGCAGGGTCGCGAGATAGGCGATGACGTCCTCGGTCTCGCCTTCGGTGAGCAGAATCGTCGGCATCGGGAAGCCCTGCGCCCAGGGGTGGACCTCGGCGAAGAAGCGGCGGTAGAAGGCGGCGTCCTTCTCCGGGTCGTTCGCCAACTTCATGAAGCTCGGCGCGTCGATCCGCCGCGCGGCCGGCCGATCCGGCGCGACCTGGTGGCAGTCGGCGCACCAGTAATCGACGACCGCGCGCCCCCTCGCCGGGTCGCCCGCCGGCCGCGCGCCGACACAGGCCGCGAGCGCGCCGGCCAGCGCGACGCCCAGAAGCAGTTTCTGTCTCACGTCCCTTCTCCCCTGTCGCCTTAGCAGCCGGCGCGGCGCATCTTAGCCGAACGGCGTGGCGGAAACATGGCCGTCAGCCGGCGCCGCTCGGCGCCGGCGCCGGGATCGTCCGCGCCCAAACGCCGGCGCGCGGCCGGTCCTCGCGGATCGACAGGGCGAGGACGCCGGCGAACAGCGCCAGCGCGATCGAGGCCAGCCACACCGACTGATAGCGCGCGAACAGATCGAAGAGGACGCCGCCGAGGAAGGCGCCGACCGCCGCCCCCAGGGAATGGCCCGCCGACAGCAGCCCCATGGTCAGCCCCATGACCCGCAAGCCCAGATGGCTCGCAACCAGGCTGGCCGTGACCGGCACGGTCGAATAGTCGACGACGCCGAACATCACCGCGAAGACGAACAGCAGCGGCAGGTCGCCGGCAACGAACATCAACAGGATGAAGGACAGGCCGCGCAGGATGTAGATGATGCCGAGCAGCAGCGGCCGGTGCATGCGGTCGGTCAGGTAGCCCGCGAGCACCATGCCGAACAGGTTGAAGGCCGACAGCACGCCGTAGGCCGCGGCGCTGTCGAGCGGCGGGAAGCCGCAGGCGGCGGCATAGGGCAACAGATGCGTCTCGATCACGCCCGAGGTCGTGAAGCCGCAGATCGTGAAGCTCCAGAACAGCAGTTGGAACACCGGGCTGCGCCGCAGCGCCCCGAGGCGGTCGCGCAGCGGCTCGAGCGTCTGGCTGGCGCCCCGGCGGTCGATGCGCGGCGGCCGCCGGATCAGCATGAAGACGACCGGCACCAGCGCCAGGCTGACGAGGCCGAGCGTCAGGTAGCTCCAGCGCCAGCCGACGGTGGCCAGCACGCCGGCCAGCACCGGCACGACCAGCAACTGCCCGGCGGTCGAGCCCGAGGTGGCGATGCCGACCGCGAGGCCGCGGTTGGCTGCGAAGCGCAGGCTGACGATGGTCGAGACGACGTGGTTCGCCGCCATGCCGAAGCCGACGCCGGAAAACAGGCTGAAGGCCGCGATGAACTGCCATTGCGCCGTCATGCCGGCGGTCATCGCCATGCCCAGCCCGACCGCCGCCAGCCCGCCGCCGAGCAGGACGCGCGGCCCGAACCGGTCGACCATGTTGCCGGCGATCGGCGCCGTCACCGCCATCAGCACCAGCGCCATGGCGCCACCGGTCGAAACGAAGCTGCGCGACCATCCGAGCTCGGCCTCGAGATACGGCATCGCCAGCCCGAGGACGGAGCGGGCGGAGAACGAGACGCTGAGCGCGGCGAAGCACACGGCGACGACCAGCCAGGCGGCCAGTTGCGGACGGCCCATGGGCGCTCGGCTCACACCGGCGGGCGGCGGCGGTTCCAGGGGCGCGCCCGCTCGAGCTGGGCGGCGAGGCGGAACAGCGTCGCCTCGTCGCCGAAGCGGGCGCCGAACTGCACGCCGATCGGCAGGCCGTCCGAGCTCCAGTACAGCGGCAGCGAGGCCGCCGGACAGCCGGTCACGTTGAATTGCGCCGTGAACGGGATCAGGGCCGAGAGCTGCGCATAATAGTCCTCGAGGTCGCCGCTCATCATGTCGAGGACGCCGAGCGGCGGCGGCGGCTGCGCCACGGTCGGCGACAACAGCAGGTCGTAGGTCTCGAAGAAGGCGCCGAAGCGGCGCCCGATGCCGTGGATGACGACCAGCGCCCGGACATAGTCGGCGCCGGTGCAGCGGCCGCCCTCCTCGGCCCACAACGCCGTGATGCGCTCCAGCTCGCCGTCGCGCGGCGCGCGGCCGAGCGCCCGGGACCGGAAGTCGATGGCGGAGCGCAGACTCGAGGCGATGATGACGCGCATGGCCCAGCTCATCGCCGCCGCGTCGAAGGGCGGCGCCGCCTCCTCGACGACGTGACCGAGATCGGCGCAGAGCCGCGCCGCGGCCTCGGCCGCCGCGACGCAGTCCGGGTGCACCGGCGCGCCCGTCGGCGCCGCGGTCGTCAGCGCGATGCGCAGCCGTCCGGGCTCGGCCGCCGTCTCCTCGAGGTAGGGGCGGGTCGGCGGCGGCGCCCAATAGGGATCGCCCGGCGCCGGCCCGTGGGTGGCGTCGAGAAAGGCGGCGCTGTCGCGCACGCTGCGGGTCAGCGCGTGGCCGCAGCCCAGCCCGCTCCATCCCTCGCCCACGTCGGGGCCGGCGGGATTGCGCGCGCGCGTCGGCTTCAGGCCGAACAGGCCGCAATGCGCCGCCGGGATGCGGATCGAGCCGCCGCCGTCGGTGGCGTGGGCCGCCGGAATCATGCCGGCCGCCACCGCTACCGCGGCGCCGCCGCTGGAGCCGCCGGCGCTGCGCGTCGGGTCCCAGGGATTGCGCGCCGGACCCAGCGCCACCGGCTCGGTCGTCGCGCTGAGGCCGAACTCCGGCGTGTTGGTCTTGCCCATGACGACGAGGCCGGCGGCGCGCAGGCGCTCGGTCATGGTGCTGTCGTGGTCGGCGACGAAGCCGTCGAACAGGCGGCTGCCGTTCGACACCGGGGCGCCGCGATAGAGCAGGTACAGGTCCTTCAACATGTACGGCACACCGGCGAGCGGCCCCGCCGGCAGGCCGGCGGCGATCGTGCGCCGGGCCTCGTCGTACA
>JBBECF010000085.1:0-30244 GCA_040881945.1 Dongiaceae bacterium
CTTGTGGGATTCGCTAGACGCAGCACCGACTTCGTGATCCTCAAGCCGTCTGACTTGCTAAAACGGTTTGATGTTATTCATGGTCGATCGGGTAAAATCCAAACTTACCTGTGGGTTACAGAGAAGGACCGATGTTGGGAAACCCGCGGCCTCAACCGTCCGGACCATTTGTTGATTGCGCAAGGGCAGTTTAATAACACTGAACGTGACTTCACGGCCTATCTCAACAACTGGCAACCAATCAAAGATCTCAAGCCCTGAAGTTGCGACAGGTGCTAGATGAGGAGCGTTTCCTATGCCATCCGTGTCACCTTTTCATTCCGTCAAAGAAGCGAAAAAGCCGCCCGGAAATCGCGTACATCACAACAACAGTGCATGTAATACCGGCCGTGATATTCCGCGAAGTGAGCGCAAGCAAGGAGATGCTGGCTATCAGATGTGTCACCACTGCGAGAGTTCGAACAAGCAGCGTAAATAGTCCTTTGTCCGTTCCGGGTCAGGAGCAGATATCCGTCGAAACTGGCCCACTACCGGCCGCGACGGTTGCTTGTGCCGGCTGGCCCCGTGGCTATACTCCCGGCCGCCCGGGCCGGGCGCCACGCGGCGACCGGGCGGCCCAGCGCAACGGACGGATCGCATGGCGGACACCGAATTGGACGTGGTCGGCATCGGCAACGCCATCGTCGACGTTCTCAGCCACGCCGACGACCGCTTCCTCGCCGCCCAGGGGCTGGCCAAGGGGGCGATGACGCTGATCGACGCGGCGCGCGCCGACTCGCTCTACGGCGCGATGGGTTCCGCCGTCGAGGTCTCGGGCGGTTCGGCCGCCAACACGCTGGCCGGCCTGGCCTCGCTCGGCGGGCGCGCGGGCTTCGTCGGCAAGCTCGGCCATGACGCCTTCGGCGAGGTCTTCCGCCACGACATCCGCGCCGCCGGCGTCGACTTCACGACGCCGCCGGCGACGAGCGGGGCGCCGACCGCGCGCTGCCTGGTGTTCGTCACCCCGGACGCGCAGCGCACCATGCAGACCCATCTCGGCGCCTGCCTCGAGCTGGGGCCGGAGGACATCGACGCCGGGCTCGTCGGCCGCGCCAAGGTGACTTATCTCGAGGGCTATCTGTGGGACCCGCCGCGCGCCAAGGAGGCGTTCCGCAAGGCCGCCGCCCTGGCGCACGCGGCCGGACACAAGGTGGCCCTCACCCTCTCCGACTCGTTCTGCGTCGAACGCCACCGCGCCGAATTCCGCGAGCTGGTCGCCGGCCCGGTCGATATCCTGTTCGCCAACGAGGCCGAGATCTGCGCCCTGTGGCAGGCCGCCGACTTCGACGCCGCGCTGCAGGCGACGCGCGGCCATTGCGAGGTCGTGGCCCTGACGCGCAGCGCCAAGGGCTCGGTCCTGCTCGCCGGCGACGAGCTGCACGTCATCGACGCCGCGCCGACCGGCCAAATCGTCGATACGACCGGCGCCGGCGACCTCTACGCCGCCGGCTTCCTCTACGGCTATACCGGCGGCCACGACCTGCGCGCCTGCGGGCGCGTCGCCGCCATCGCCGCCGCCGAGGTGCTCGGCCATTTCGGCGCCCGGCCGGAGACGCCGCTCGCGGATTTGCTGCCCGCGGGGCTTGGACGGCGCCGCCCGCACCCCATGTAAGGCTCCGCCATGAGCCTGCGCAACCTCGCCATCATCGCCCATGTCGACCACGGCAAGACCACGCTGGTCGATAAGTTGCTGCGCCAGAGCGGCACCTTCCGCGCCAACCAGCCGGTCGTCGAGCGGGCGCTCGATTCCAACGAGCTGGAGCGCGAGCGCGGCATCACCATCCTGGCCAAATGCACCTCGGTGGCCTGGAAGGACATCCGCCTCAACATCGTGGACACGCCCGGCCACGCCGATTTCGGCGGCGAGGTCGAACGCATCCTCGGCATGGTGGACGGCGTCGTCGTGCTGGTGGACGCCGCCGAGGGGCCGATGCCGCAGACCAAGTTCGTCACCGGCAAGGCGCTGGCGCTGGGCCTGAGGCCGATCGTCGTCATCAACAAGGTGGACCGCGCCGACGCCCGGCCGCACGCCGTCCACGACCTGGTGTTCGATCTGTTCGCCGTCCTGGGCGCGAGCGAGGCGCAGCTCGATTTCCCGACCCTGTTCGCCTCGGCCAAGGAGGGCTGGGCCGCGACCGACCCGGCCGGCCCGCGCGACGACATGGCGCCGCTGTTCGACCTGATCGCGCGCCACATTCCGCCGGCCGAGGGCGACGCCGCCGCGCCCTTCGCCATGCTGGCGACGATCCTCGAATACGATCCCTATCTCGGGCGCGTGCTCACCGGCCGCATCCACGCCGGCGTGGCGCGGCTGAACATGCCGCTGAAGTCGCTCCACCGCGACGGCCACGTCATCGAGCAGGCGCGCCTGACCAAGCTGCTGGCCTTTCGCGGCCTCGAGCGGGTGCCGATCGCCGAGGCCGTGGCCGGCGACATCGTGGCGATCGCCGGCTTGGCCGAGACGACGGTCGCCGACACGATTTGCGACGCGGTAGTGACGGAACCGATCGCCGCCGACCCGATCGACCCGCCGACCCTGGCGATCACGGTCTCGGTCAACGATTCGCCGCTCGCCGGGCTCGAGGGCGACAAGGTCACCAGCCGCATGATCGGCGCGCGCCTCAAGCGCGAGGCCGAAGGCAACGTCGCCATCCGCGTCTCCGAGACCGAGGGCAGCGACGCCTTCGAGGTCGCGGGCCGCGGCGAGCTGCAACTCGGCGTCCTCATCGAGACCATGCGGCGCGAGGGCTTCGAGCTGTCGATCAGCCGCCCGCGCGTGCTCTATCGCACCGACCCGGCGACCGGGCAGCGGCTGGAGCCGATCGAGGAGGTGCAGGTCGACGTCGACGACGCCTATGCCGGGGTGGTCGTGGAAAAGCTCGGCCGGCGGCGCGGCGAGCTCATGGAGATGCGCCCCTCGGGCGGCGGCAAGACGCGGCTCACCTTCCTCGCGCCGGCGCGCGGGCTGGTCGGCTATCACGGCGAGTTTCTGACCGATACCCGCGGCACCGGGGTGATCAGCCGGCTGTTCCACGGCTACAAGCCGCACAAGGGCCCCCTGGAGGGGCGGCGCAACGGCGTCCTCATCGCCAATTCCGACGGCATCGCCGTGGCCTATGCCCTGTGGTATCTGGAGGAGCGCGGGCCGCTGTTCATCGCGCCCGGCACCCGCGTCTATGCCGGCATGGTCATCGGCGAGCACAGCCGCGGCAACGACCTCGAAGTCAATCCGCTGAAGGGCAAGCAGCTCACCAACATCCGCACCACGTCCAAGGACGAAGCGGTACGGCTGACGCCGCCGCGCACGCTGACGCTCGAACAGGCGATCGCCTATGTCGAGGACGAGGAGCTGGTCGAGGTGACGCCGGCGAGCATCCGCCTGCGCAAGAAGCTGCTCGACCCGAACGCGCGCAAGCGCGCCGCCCGCACCGCCGAGGCGGAAGCCGGGTAAACCGACGCCGCTTCGCCTTTTGACGACTGCATCGAATCGACGGAGACTCCTTGTTGTTAGTCCGCTCTGCCGCGAAGCGGGACAAGGCTAGGGTGAAGGGATCGTGATCGCCCGCGAGACTGCAAACGAAACCGTCCAAGCCGCCGTCGCGCCGCCAACCACGCTGCTCGAAACGCTCGTCACATACTTCGAGCCGCGGCTCATCGCGGTCTTGTTCATGGGCTTCTCGTCGGGCCTGCCGTTGGCCTTGACCGGGGATACGCTTAAGAACTGGATGACGCGGGCCGGCGTTGACCTCGGCACGATCGGGTTCTTCGCGTTGGTCGGTGTCGCCTACAGCCTCAAGTTCGTGTGGGCGCCGTTCATGGACCGGCTGCTGCCGCCCTGGCCCATGAAGGCGCTCGGTCGCCGTCGCGGATGGGCGATCTGGACCCAAATCGCATTGATGATCGGCATTGTCCTTCTCGGGTTTACGGATCCGACGCTCAACCTTTTCCTCACCGTCCTGTTCGCGGTCTTCGTGGCTTTCTTCTCCGCAAGCCAGGACATCGTGATCGACGCCTATCGAATCGAACTGCTTGACGATCGCCAACAGGGGGCCGGTGCTGCGGTAACCCAGTGGGGGTACAGATTGGGAATGCTGGCCTCGGGGGCGGGTGCGCTGTGGCTGCGTAAGAGCGGGGAGGGGTTGTCGTGGTCCGCCATCTACTTGATCATGGCGGCGCTGGTCGGCATCGGCATCGCTGCCGTTCTGCTGACGCGCGAACCGGATGACGCAGGCGGTTCGAGGGCGAAATCGTCCATCATCGACACCAAGGGCTGGTACGTCCTCCCGCTCGTAGCCGTGGCGGCGTCGGCGGTCGGCGCATTCCTTCTCGTCAAGTTCGTCGTCTTCGCCAATATCGCGTTCAGCGCGTGGTTCCAGTGGGTTCCCAACGTGGGCGCGACGATCGCCGCCGCGGCCGTTCCGGTGGTCATGATTCTTGCTTTGCCAACGCCGCGTCTCTCCGGCACCCAGGAAGGCTCGGCCTATTCGGATCTCTATGCCTGGCTGGAAGCCGCCGTCATCGCGCCCTTCAAGGACATGGCCCGGCACCAGGGTTGGGCCCTCATTCTCTGTTTCATCGTCCTGTTCAAGTTCGGCGATGCCTTCGCTGGCGGAATGGCCAGCTCCTTCTATGTGCAGATGGGTTTCTCGGACGAGGATATCGCTTGGGTCAGCAAGATATTCGGCGTCATCGCAACTCTTGTCGGAGTCGGAATCGGCGGTCTAGTCGTCGTGCGCCTCGGATTCTTCGGCGCCCTCATGGTCGGCGGCATCGTTCAGATGCTGTCGAATCTCATGTTTGCGTGGCAGTCCACCGTCGGTAACGACGTCGACTTTCTCATGCTGACGATCGCCATCGAAAATATCAGCGGCGGGATCGGCAGCGCGGCATTCGTGGCGTACCTCTCCGCCCTATGCAATGTCGCGTTTACCGGCACGCAATATGCCTTGCTCTCGTCTCTCGCCGCCATCGGACGGACCGTCCTGTCATCCCCGGGAGGCGAAATCGTCAAATTGATCGGGTGGTTCGATTTCTTTGTTGCGTCCACATTCGTGGCGTTGCCTGGATTGATCCTCTTGTTGTGGATGATGCGTCGTTATCCGATGCCATCGAGTTCTCGTCCGGTCCGAGGCCTCTAATCGGAGACCGGGCCGTCGAGCGCGCCAAGGGGAAGCGAGGAATTATGCCGGCAAAGGCGGACGGATCCCCAGTTGCAGCGCGCATGGAGGTGGTCGAGGGCGACATCACCACGCTCGACGTCGATGCCATCGTGAACGCCGCCAACAGCACCCTCATGGGCGGCGGCGGCGTCGACGGCGCCATCCACCGCGCCGCCGGCCCGGAGCTTCTGGAGGAGTGCCGCGGCCTCGGCGGCTGCCCGACCGGCGAGGCGCGCCTGACCAAGGGCCACCGGCTGAAGGCGCGCCACGTCATCCATACGGTCGGCCCGGTGTGGCGCGGCGGCGAGGCGAACGAGGACGCGCTCCTGGCGGCCTGCTACCGCAACAGCCTCGAGCTCGCGGGCCGGCACCGCCTGTGCAGCGTCACCTTCCCCTCGATCGGCACCGGCGCCTACCGCTTCCCGCTCGAACGCGCGACCCGCATCGCGGTCGCGACGGTCGCGAGCTTTCTCGCCGCCCACGACCGGCCCGAGACGGTGATCTTCTGCTGCTTCGGCCCCGATGCCGCCCAGGCCTACCGCGCCGCCCTGGCCGCGATCGCCTGACGAGCCAAGGGCGCGGCGGGCGGCCAGGCTTGTTCCGCGGGGCAAATGTGCTACATTATGTAGCACATTGCTCGATCCATCGGACCGAAGGCCATGACCAAGTCGATCACCTTGCGTGAGGCCAACCAGAACTTCGCCAGATACGTGCGCGAAGTCGAAGCCGGCCAGGAATTCGTCATCACCCGACGCGGCGAGGCGGTGGCAAAGCTCTCGCCCGTCACCGCCAAGCGCGTGCTCACCCCGGAGCAGGAGGCGGCGTGGCGGCGAACCCTCGCCCGCCTGAAGAAGGGCTGGCATCTCGGTGACTGGAAGATCCCCCGAGACAAGATCTATGAGCGCTGAGCGCTTCACGCTCGACGCAAATGTCCTCGTCTATGCCGCCGATCTCGATTCCGGATGGAAGCACGAACGGGCGCTCGACATCCTCGATCGCGCCAACGAACGCGATTGCGTTCTCACCCTGCAGGCGCTCGGCGAGTTTTTCTTCGTGACGACCCGGAAGGGCATCGTGGCGAATGCGGACGCCACGGCACTGGTCAACGATTGGCTGACGATATTTCCCTCTGTCACAAACAGCATGTCGTCGCTGAGAGCAGCCATGATGGCCGTCGTGAAGACTCGGCTTAGCTTCTGGGACGCCATGCTGCTTGCCACCGCCGGCGAGGCCGGTTGCAGCGTCGTGCTCAGCGAGGACATGCAGGACGGCGCCAAGTTCGGCGGTGTGACCGTGCGCAACCCCTTCGCGGGAGCCTCGCTGCCGAAGGACATCCGGGACTTGCTCGGCCTGGCGTGAGGCGGTGCGTCGGCCTCAGCCCGCCCGGTCGAGGGCGTAGCCGGCGGCGCGCACGGTGCGGATCAGGTCCGGCTCGGCGCCGGCGTTGAGCGCTTTGCGCAGTCGCCGGATATGCACGTCGACGGTGCGCGGCTCGACATGGACGTCGCGACCCCACACCGTGTCGAGCAGTTGCTCGCGGTCGAACACTCGCCCCGGATGCTCCAGGAGGCGACGCAGCAGGCGGAACTCGGTCGGCCCCAGATGCACGTCGCGGGCGCCCCGACGCACGCGGTGCCGGGCGAGGTCCATGGTCAAATCGTCGAACTGCAACACCTCGTCGTGTTGCTCCGGCCGCGCCCGGCGCAGCACGGCGCGGGCGCGGGCGATCAGCTCGGCCGGGCTGAACGGCTTGGTCACGTAGTCGTCGGCGCCGCCCGCGAGGCCGCGCAGCTTGTCCGCCTCCTCGCCGCGCGCCGTCAGCATGATGATCGGCACGCCCCGCGTCTCCGGCTGCCGGCGCAGCCGGCGGCAGACCTCGATGCCCGAAACGAGCGGCAGCATCCAGTCGAGCAGGACCAGGTCCGGGCGCTGTTCCTGCGCCAGCAGTATCGCTTCTTCGCCGTCGCGCGCCTCGGCGACGCGGAATCCCTCGCGCTCGAGGTTGTAGCGCAGCAGCGTGCGCAGCGCGCCCTCGTCCTCGACGACGAGGACCAGGGGGCTCACCCCGGTTCCTTCGCGCCGGTCCCGCCGTCCGGCGGCGCGACGACCGCGTAGCTCGTGGAGTCGCCCTTCGGCCGGGTCGCCTCGATCGGCCGGCCGAGCACCAGGAAATGCACCGTCTCGGCGATGTTCGTGGCGTGGTCGCCGATGCGTTCGATGTTCTTGGCAATGAACAGCAGGTGGATCGACGGGCCGATGTTGCGCGGGTCCTCCATCATGTAGGTCAACAGTTCGCGGAACAGGCTGGTGTACATCTCGTCGACCTCCTCGTCGCGCCGCCAAGCGTCCACCGCCTTGTCGGCGTCGTGCTCGACATAGGCGTCGAGGATGTCCTTGATGAGCTGTTGCACCAGCCGGCCCATGCGCGGAATGGCGTGGGCCGACTTTACCGCCGGGCTCTGCGACAGGGCGATGGCGCGCTTGGCGACATTGGTGGCGTAGTCGCCGATGCGCTCCAGGTCGCTGGAGATCTTCAGGGCCGCCACGACCTCGCGCAGGTCCTTCGCCATCGGCTGGCGCAACGCCAGCATGCGCACGGTCATGTTGCCGATCTCGTGCTCCAGGGCGTCGATGCGGGCGTCGTCCTGCACGACCTGGGCGGCCGCCTCGGCGTCGCGCCGCACCAGCGCCTCGATCGCCCGCTGGAGCTGCGCCTCGGCCAGACCGCCCATCCGGGCGATCACCTGGCTGAGGCGCTTCAGCTCGTCGTCGAACGACTTGACGATGTGCTCGGGGCGGTTGGACATGGCTCCCCTCCGTTCAGCCGAAGCGGCCGGTGATATAGCCTTGCGTGCGCTCGTCGCGCGGGCTGGTGAAGATGGTCTCCGTGTCGCCCTGCTCGACCAGTTCGCCGAGGTGAAAGAAGGCGGTGCGCTGCGACACGCGCGCCGCCTGCTGCATGTTGTGCGTGACGATGACGATGGTGAAGTTCTCGCGCAGTTCGTCGATCAGCTCCTCGACGCGCGCGGTGGCGATCGGGTCGAGCGCCGAGCACGGCTCGTCCATCAGGATGACCTCGGGACCGACGGCGATGGCCCGGGCGATGCACAGCCGCTGCTGCTGGCCGCCGCTGAGGCTGGTGCCCGGCGCCTGCAGCCGGTCGGCGACCTCGGCCAACAGCCCGGCGCGCTCCAGGCTGGTGGCGACGATCTCGTCGAGCTCGGCCCGGCTCGCCCCCAGGCCGTGAATGCGCGGGCCATAGGCGACGTTGTCGTAGATCGATTTCGGGAACGGGTTCGGTTTCTGGAACACCATGCCGACGCGCGCGCGCAACAGCACGACGTCGAGCTCCTTGTCATAGATGTCCTGGCCGTCGAGCGAGATCGCGCCGCTCACCCGGCAGGTCTCGATGACGTCGTTCATGCGGTTGAGGCAACGCAGGAACGTCGACTTGCCGCAGCCCGACGGGCCGATCAGCGCCGTCACCTCGTGCTCGCCGACGTCGATGTCGATGCCCTTCAGCGCCTGCTTCTCGCCGTAGAACACGTCGACGCCGCGCGCCGACATCTTGGCCCGGGCGCCGGGCCGCGGCGCCGCCTGTTCCGCGCTGCGTTCGACCGCCGCCATGGGGTCCTCCTACCAGCGCCGCTCGAAGCGCCGGCGCAGCAGCACCGCCAGCGCGTTCATGATCGCGAGGAAGCCGAGCAGCACCAGGATCGCCGCGCTCGTCTTCTCGACGAAGCCGCGCTCCGGGTTGTCGGCCCACAGAAAGACCTGCACCGGCAGCACCGTCGCCGGGTCGGTCGGGCCGTGCGGCACGTCGACGATGAAGGCGACCATGCCGATCATCAACAGGGGCGCCGTCTCGCCCAGCGCCCGCGCCATGCCGATGATGGCGCCGGTGAGGATGCCCGGCAGGGCGAGCGGCAGCACGTGGTGCGCGACCACCTGCAACTTCGAGGCGCCGATGGCGAGCGCGCCTTCGCGGATCGACGGCGGCACCGCCTGCAGGGCGGCGCGGCCGGCGATGATGATGGTCGGCAGCGTCATCAGCGCCAGCACCATGCCGCCGACCAGCGGCGCCGAGCGCGGCAGCCCGAAATAACCGAGCAGGATGGCGAGGCCGAGCAGCCCGAACACGATCGACGGCACCGCCGCCAGGTTGTTGACGTTGACCTCGATCAACGCGGCCATCCGGTTCTTCGCCGCGAACTCCTCGAGATAGACCGCCGTGGCCAGCCCGAGCGGAAAGGACAGCGCCAGCGTCACCAGCATGGTCAGGAACGTGCCGGCGAGCGCGCCGCCGACTCCCGCCAGCTCCGGCTCGCGGCTGTCGCCATTGACGAAGAAGGCGGCGTTGAAGCGCCGCTCGAGCCGGCCGGCGGCGGAAAGCGCGTCGATCCACGCCACCTGCCGGTCGGACAGGCGGCGCTCCGCTTCGCCGCCGTCGCGCGGGACGAAGCCCTTGATCAGCATGTCGACGGCGCTCGCGGCGGGCACCCAGACCCGCTCGCTGTCGCCGATCCGCGCCGGGTCGTCGAGGATGCGCGCGCGCAAGGCGTAGGCGGCGCCGGCGCTGACCAGACCGTTCAGCGCCCGCCGGTCGCCGCGGCTCGTCGCTTCGGGGAACAGGTCACCCAGGGCCTGCTTGATCAGCCCGTCATAGTCGGCGCCGCCAAGCGCCGCCGCCGCGCCCGCGCCCTCCGGGTCCAGCACCGCCGGGTCGTAGTAAACGTCGAGGGCGACGAAGGTCTGGGTGAAGCCGCTATGCCCGGCGGCCACGATCTTGACCAGCAGCAGGCCGAGCATGGCCAGGGCGGCGCCGACGGCGAGCATGCCGTAGAGCCGGAACCGCGCTTCGGCGGCGTAGCGCCGGCGCAGCCGGGCGCGGCCGGGATCGGACTTGCGCGCCGCCTCAGTCATATTTTTCCCGGTATCGGCGAACCATCTGCATCGCCAACAGGTTGAGCACGAACGTGACGCAGAACAACGTCAGCCCCAGGGCGAAGGCCGACAACGTCTTGGCGCTGTCGAATTCCTGATCGCCGACCAGCAGGGTGACGATCTGCACGGTCACCGTGGTCACCGCCTCGAGCGGGTTCGCGGTCAGGTTCGCCGCCAGTCCGGCCGCCATGACGACGATCATGGTCTCGCCGATGGCGCGCGACACGGCCAGCAGCACGGCGCCGGCGATGCCCGGCAGCGCCGCCGGGATGACGACGCGGCGGATCGTCTCCGACTTGGTGGCGCCGAGCGCGTAGGACCCGTCGCGCAGCGTCTGCGGCACGGCGTTCATCACGTCGTCCGACAGCGACGACACGAACGGAATGATCATGATGCCCATCACGGTGCCGGCGGCGAGCGCGCTTTCCGACGCCACGTCGAGGCCGAGCGCCGTGCCGATGTCGCGGAACAACGGTCCGACCGTCAACGCGGCGAAGAACCCATAGACGACGGTCGGAATGCCGGCCAGGACCTCGATCAGGGGCTTGGCCGTGGCGCGCACCCGAGGGCCCGCGTAATCGGCCATGTAGACCGCCGACATCAGGCCGATCGGCACGGCCACGGCCATGGCGATGAGCGTGATCAAGGCCGTGCCGGCGAACAGCGGCACCGAGCCGAAGGCGCCGGAGCTTCCCGCCTGCTCCGCGCGCAACGCCGTCTGCGGGCTCCACTGGAGGCCGAACAGGAAGTCGCCGATCGGCACCAGGGCGAAGAACCGCGCCGATTCGAACAGCAGCGACAACGCGATGCCGACGGTGGCGGCGATCGAAATCGTGGACAGGACCGCGAGAACGACGAGCATCGCCGCCTCGACGCGGTTGCGCGCGCGTAAACCGGGCGCGACCCGGCGGCGGCTCCAGACCAGCCCGGCAACGGCGGCGGCCGGCACCGCCGCGGCCAGCCCGGCGAAGCCGATCGCGCGCAGTTGCGGCCCGACGATCAGCCACAGGACGAACAGCGCGAATCCCGGCAGCCCGCACCACAGGGCGACGTAGAGGCCGTAATAGGCGGGTAGCGAATGCAGCTCGCGCCGCCGGCCGCCGACGCTGGCCAGCGCCCGCCGGCGACCGGTGTAGTAGCCGATCAGTGAAAGCAGCAGCAGCGTCGCGCCGATGACCGATGCTTGCACGTCTCTAATCTGCTCCCCGCGCCACCGTGCGCTAGTTCGTCATCGGGGTCATCGTCGTCGCCCGATGCATGACCTCTTTCCGCTCCGCCTCCGGCAGCGGGATCAGGCCCTTGTCCGCCAGGTAGCCGTCCTCGCCCGCGGCGCGATCGCTGACGAATTCGGCGACGTACGCCGCGATCCCCGGCACGACGCCAACATGGGTGTTCTTCACGTAAATGAACAGCGGGCGCGACACCGGATAGGAACCGTCGGCGATCGCCTCGAAGGTCGGGGCCACGCCGGCGATGGCGCTGCCCTGGATCTTGTCGGCGTTCTGGTCGAGGAAGCTGAAGCCGAAGACGCCGAGGGACCGCGGATTGGCCTCGATCTTCTGCACGATCAGGTTATCGTTCTCGCCGGCCTCGATGAAGGCGCCGTCCTCGCGGACGGTCTGGCAGGCGGCCTTCCCGGCGTCCGTGTCCAGCGCCCCGACCTCGGCGAACGCCTCGCAGCCCTTGTCCAGGACCAACTCGACGAAGGCGTCGCGCGTGCCCGAGGTCGGCGGCGGACCGAACACCTCGATCTTCTCTGCGGGCAGCGACGGATCGATGTCGCTCCACATCTTGTACGGGTTCGCCGCCAGCCGGCCGTTCACCGGCACGTTCTTGGCCAGCGCCTGCCAGACTTGCGCGACCGTCAGGTTCAAGGCTGGCGCGTTCTTGGCGTTGGCGATGACGATGCCGTCATAGCCGATCTTCACCTCGGTGATCTCGGTGACGCCGTTCTCGGCACAGGTCTTTACCTCGGACTCCTTGATAGCGCGCGAGGCGTTGGCGATGTCGGGATGACCCTCGCCGACGCCGGCGCAGAACAGCTTGAAGCCGCCGCCGGTGCCGGTCGATTCGACGACCGGCGTCTTGAACGTGGTGGTCTTGCCGAACCGTTCGGCGACCGCGGTGGCGAAGGGGAACACGGTGCTCGACCCGACGATACGGATCTGCTCGCGGGCCGTGGCGGGGGCCGCGGCGGCGAGGAGCGCCAGGGCCGCGACGGCGAGGGTCAGTCTCATGCGTTCGGTCTCCGGTTGCTGGATGTTCGGGGGCTCACGGCTTCGCACCCTATCCGGCGACGGCGCTATCTATACTACAACCGCGTGACAGTTTTGTGACGCTCGGCGCCGCCGTCACGCGCGGCGCGATGCCTTGGGCGGCCGATCGGCCATCGGCAGATAGACCGTGAACGTGCTGCCCCGGCCGGCCACGCTCTCGATCTCCAGCGCGCCGCGGTGCCGGCTGACGATGTGCTTGACGATGGCGAGGCCGAGGCCGGTGCCGCCGAGCTCGCGCGAGCGCGCGCTATCGACGCGGTAGAAACGCTCGGTCAGGCGCGGCAGGTGCTCGCGCGCGATGCCCTCGCCCTGGTCGCGGACGGCGACCGCGACGGCGCCGCCGGCCGGATGCCGCGCCGCCGGCAGGCGCCGCTCGGCGACGCGGCCCTCGACGCGGACCGCGGAGCCGGCGCGGCCGTATTTGACGGCGTTGTCGATCAGGTTCTGGAACACCTGGGCGAGCTGGTCGGCGTCGCCGACCACCGCCGGCAGCTCGTCCAGCCCGCGCCCGATTTCGATGGTCATCGCCTTTTCCGCCGCCTTGAGCCCGAGGGCGTCGGCGACACCGGCGACGACGCGCCCGAGCTCGACGCGGCCGGTCGGCGGGCTGTGCTCGTCGAGCTCGATGCGCGACAGCGACAATAGGTCGTCGACCAGCCGCCCCATGCGCCCGGCCTGCTCCTGCATGATGGCGAGGAAGCGCTCGCGCGCCTCGGTGTCGTCCCGCGCCGGCCCGCGCAGGGTCTCGATGAAGCCGACGAGCGTGCTCAGCGGCGTGCGCAGTTCATGGCTGGCGTTGGCGACGAAATCGGCGCGCAGACGCTCGGCGCGCTTCGCCTGGGTCAGGTCGTGCAGGCTGACCAGCGCGACCGCGCCGCCGGCGCCGGTTGCCGGCAGCGGCTCGACGCGGGCGCTCAAGGTCCGCTCGACCGGCACCGGCAGGGCGAACTCGACGCGCCGGCCCGCCGCGCCGCCGAGCGCCGCGTCCACCGCCTCGATCACCGCCGGGTTGCGCAGCACCGCGACCAGGTCGCGACCGGCCAGCTTCTCGCCGAACAGCGCCTCGGCGGCCGGGTTGGCGCCGACCACGCGGCGCTCGCGATCGAGCAGGATCAAGGCGTCCGGCAGACTCGCCAAAATGGTCTCGTTGGCGCCGAGGATCGCCTCCAGGCGGCGCCGCCGGTCGCCCCAGGCGCGCACCGCCGCGACCGCCGCCTCGCCCAGCTCCGGGGCCAGCGCCGGCCGTTCGGGAGCCGCCGCGGCGACGCCGTCGTCGTCGGACGTCGCCGCCCGCAGATAGCCGGCGACCGCCGCCAGCCGGCCGATCTGCCCGCGCACCAGCACCGCCAGCGCCGCCGCCACCGCCAGCCCGGCGACCAGCGCCGGCAGCGGGGCGAGCCGCCCCGTCGCCGTCAGCGCGGCCAGGGCGAGCAGCGTCGGCGCCGCGACGGCAGCGACCGCGAGAATCAATCGGCGCGGCGCCATGATCGTCCTCTTCCTTGCCCGACCGCGACCGCCCATTAACACGCCATCGCCGCCGGCCCCGTCAACAACGCATGCAAAAGACGCATCCGCCGGGCAGACAACCGCCGCCCGACCGTGCTATAAGGCGGTCATGCGATTGGCGATGTTCGGATTGGTCGGCGCGATCGGGCTGGCGGCGGCCTCGGTGTCGGCCCAGGAGACGCGCTACGGCGCGTGGGAGCAGCCGGACGACGGCGGCGAGGTCCGGCAGCTCCTCGATTCGCTCAAAGGGTTGATCGACGAGGCGGAGCGGGCGCGCGCCGCCAATCCGGTGTTCCTCAAGGACCTGCGCGACCTGGTGAACCGCTACGAGAACCCGTGGCAGACGCGGCTGCTGTTCGACGACTTCCGCGACGGCGATTTCACGCGCAACCCCGTCTGGTCGGTCAGCGCCGGCCAGTACGTGATCGAGACGCGCGGCGCCTATATCGGGCTGCGCAGTTCGATTGCGGCGGCCGCGGCGCCGGCGCCGGCCGGCGGCCAGCAGGACCTCGCCGGCGCCCTTCTCGGCGCCCTGCTGCAGCCGCGCACGACCGCGCAGCAGGGCGGCGCCCAATTCGCCTCGATCTACACGGCCGTGCGGATCAGCAACGCCTTCGCGCTCCGGCTCGAACTGACCTCGAAGGAGCGGGCAGGCCGCCTCGACTTCGGCCCCTACCAGGGGGCGTCGGGGAACCTCGCCTATCGCCTCGCCTACCGGCCGGGGGCGCGGCCCGGCCTGCAGTTGCTGCGGCTCGGCCCCCAGGGCACCGCCGTGGTCGCCTCCTACGACCAGCCGCTCGCGCTCGAGGACGGCTGGCCGCACGTCGTCGAATGGACGCGCGACCGCGCCGGCGCCATGACGGTGGCGATCGACGGCCGCACCGTCATCACCGCCTCAGACCTCGGCCTGCGCGATCCGTTCGACGGCTTCCTCGTCATCAACAGCGGCGGCAGCTACGCCATCCGCTCGATCGCCGTGGACGGGACGAAGTAGGGCGGAACGCCAACGCCGAATTCAGAGGAAGCGGACAAACTCCTCAACGGTGAAGCCGGCCTGTCGGATAATCGAGCGCAACGTCCCTGGCTTGAGGTCCTTAGCCCCATGATAGGGAACCGTGACGGCGCGGGCGGGGTCGTCGGGCTGCGCAAGAACGTAGTGGCTCCCGACGACACGATCGACCACGAACCCGGCCTTCTTTAATGCCCGAAGGGCGCGCGGCGCGTTGACAACCGGCAGCCGTCCGGTCACGGCGCGGACGCCACCGTCACTTTTCTGATGGCGGGCGGGGTATCCGACGGAAGCGGCAGCCCGTGGTCTCGGCGGTATTCAAGGATGGCGCGGATCGCCTCTTCGGCCATCCTTAGGGCTTCCTCTTCGGTGTCGCCCTCCGTCACGACCTCAGGAAGGGCGGGGACGAGAACCGTATATCCGCCGTTCTCTTGAGGCTCGAGTATGACCGAGAAACTGTATTCGGCCATGACAATCAAACTCCTTGCTCTGACTGCGAACGACTAATTAGACATTATATCATTGCGCGAAACAACCGTTCTCAGCCGCCGCGCTTGCGCAAATACACGAACCAGTAGACGGCGCCGACCAGGACGCCGCCGCCGACGATGTTGCCGATCGTCACCGGCACCAGGTTGGCGACGAGGCCGAACCAGGTGATGTCGGCGTAGTCGGCGGGCGTCGCGCCGATGCTCGTCCAGAAGGACGAGGGCGCCCACAGCCTGATGAACAGGCCGAAGGGAATGAAATACATGTTCGCCACGGAATGCTCGAAGCCCGCGGCGACGAAGGCGGCGACGGGCAAGAGGATCGCCAGAATCTTGTCGCTCGTTGAGCGGGCCCCGAGCGCCAGCCACACCGCCAGGCACACCAGAACGTTGCACAAGACCCCGAGGAACAACGCGCGCCCGAACGGCAGCGTCGCCTTGGTCTCGGCGATGGCCAGGGCCCTGGCGCCGATGTCGCCGTCGGCCAGCAGGTATTGGCCGGCGAGGATGGCGAGCAGCGCGGTCGCGACGGCGCCGACCAGATTCCCGACATAGATGATCGCCCAGGCACGCAGCATTTCGGCCAAGCCGACCTTGCCGCCGGCCCAGGCCATGACCATCAGCGTGTTGCCGGTGAACAACTCGGCGCCGCCGACGACCACCAGGATGAGGCCGAGCGAGAACGCCAGCCCGGCCAGGAAATGGCTGATGCCGTAGGGAACGGCGCCGTGCGTGCCGGCCAGTACGGTGGTCGCGAAGAGCGCGCCCAGCGCGATGAAGGCGCCGGCGAGCACGGCGAGGACCGCCAGGGTCACGGCGTCGAGCCGGGTCTTCTCGGCGCCGACGGCTTCCGCTTTTTCGGCGATCTCGGCCGGCAGCAGGGCGTCGATGCCGCGCTCGGCCCGACGCGGCCTCATCGCCCGGCGTCGAGGGCGGCGAGCGCCGCGGCGTTGACCAGCTCCGAGACCGTCGCGCCGGTTTGCACGATCTGCGCCGGCTTGGCGAGCCCGATCAGGACCGGGCCGATCACGGTGCCGCCGCCGAGCCGCTGCAGCAGCTTGGCCGAGATGTTGGCGCTGTGCAGCGCCGGCATGATCAGCACGTTGGCCGGGCCGGTCAGGCGGCAGAACGGATAGAGCGTGCGCATCAGCTCGAAGTCGAGCGCCACGTTGGCCTGCATCTCGCCGTCGTACTCGAAATCGACCTTGCGGCTGTCGAGCACGGCGACGGCGTCGCGGATGCGCTCGGCCTTCTCGCGCATCGGGTTGCCGAAATTGGAGAACGACAGCAGCGCGACGCGCGGCTCGTGGCCGAGCTGGCGCGCCTTGGCGGCGCTCTGCACCGCGATGTCGGCGAGCTCTTCGGGGCTCGGCAGCTCGTGCACCGAAGTGTCGGCGATCAGCACGATGTGCCCGCGCGCCAGCACGATGGACAGGCCGAACAGCCGCTCGTCCGGCCGCGGGTCGAGCACGCGCGTGATCTCCTCGAAGGTCGTCGCGAAGCTGCGCGTCAGGCCGCTGACCATGGCGTCGGCATCGCCCAGGGCAACCATGCAGGCGGCGAACACGTTGCGGTCCTGGTTCACCATGCGCTGGCAGTCGCGGTAGAGCGCCCCGTTGCGCTGGACGCGGCGGTACAGGAAATCGGTGTACTGCTTGGTGTGGCGGCTGATCCGGGCGTTGTGGATCTCGATCCCCTCGGCGTCGCCCAGCCCGGCCGCGCGCATCGTCTCGGCGATGCGGTCGTCGCGGCCGACCAGGACCGGCGTGCCGTAGCCGGCGTTGCGGAAGGCGACGGCGGCGCGGATCACCTTTTCTTCGTCGCCCTCGGCGAAGACCACGCGCTTGGGGTTGTGCCGCAGTCGCTCGAACAACAGGCTCAGCATCGCCGAGGTCGGGTCGAGACGGGCCGAGAGCTGAGTCCGATAGGCCTCGAGATCGGCCATCGGCCGCCGCGCCACGCCGCTTTCGATCGCCGCCTTGGCGACCGCCGGCGACACGGCCGAGATCAACCGCGGGTCGAACGGCACCGGGATGATGTAGTCCGGCCCATAGCGCAGCCGCCGGCCGGCATAGGCGGCGTCGACTTCGTCGGGCACGTCCTCGCGGGCGAGCGCGGCCAGCGCCTGCGCCGCGGCGATCTTCATGGCGTCGTTGATGGTCGAGGCGCGCACGTCGAGCGCGCCGCGGAAGATGTAGGGGAAGCCGAGCACGTTATTGACCTGGTTCGGATAGTCCGACCGCCCGGTGGCGATGATCGCGTCCTTGCGCACGCTGCGCACCTCCTCCGGCGTGATCTCCGGGTCGGGGTTGGCCATGGCGAAGATGATCGGCTTCGCCGCCATGCCGGCGACCATGGCCGGCGTCACCGCGCCCTTGGCCGACAACCCGAAGAACACGTCGGCGCCGACCAGCGCCTGCTCCAGCGTGCGCGCCTTGGTGCGCGCGGCATGCGCCGACTTCCACTGGTTCATGCCGTCCTGCCGGCCCTGGTAGATGACTCCCTTGGTGTCGCACAGGATGGCGTTTTCCGGCGGCAGGCCCATCGACTTGATCAGCTCGATGCAGGCGATCGCGGCGGCGCCGGCGCCGTTGATGACGATGCGCATGTCGTCGAGCCGCCGCCCGGTCAGGTCAAGGGCGTTGATCAGCCCGGCGGCGGCGATGATCGCGGTGCCGTGCTGGTCGTCGTGGAACACCGGGATGTCGAGCAGCTCGCGCAGCCGCTGCTCGATGATGAAGCATTCCGGCGCCTTGATGTCCTCGAGATTGATGCCGCCGAAGGTCGGCCCCAGGAAGCGCACGCAGTTGACGAATTCGTCGACGTCGCGGGTGTCGATCTCCAGATCGAAGCCGTCGATGTCGGCGAAGCGCTTGAACAGCACCACCTTGCCTTCCATCACCGGCTTCGCCGCCAGCGCGCCGAGATCGCCGAGGCCGAGCACGGCGGTGCCGTTGGAGATGACGGCGACCAGATTGCCCTTGGCGGTGTACTCGTAGGCGAGCGCCGGGTCCTTGGCGATCCGCAAACACGGCGCGGCGACGCCCGGCGAATAGGCGAGCGCCAGATCGTGCTGCGTGGTCAGCGGCTTGGTGGCGCGGATCTCGATCTTGCCCGGCCGGCCGCTGGAATGCAGCAGCAGGGCTTCTTCGTCGATGCTGGTCGGTCGGTCGGTCATGGGCGCAATGCTCCAAGTTTGCATGTTTCGCGCGGGAAAGGAAGGGACGGCGCCGTCGCCCGTGCTATCGTTCGCGCCGCCATGAAGCGCGCCGCCGATCCGTCCCCCGCCGCGCCCGCCGTCGCCGCGCCGGCGGCCGAAGCGGCGACGCCGATGATGGCGCAGTACCTCGAGGTCAAGCGCGCCCATCCCGACGGCCTGTTGTTTTACCGCATGGGCGATTTCTACGAGATGTTCTTCGACGACGCGGTCAAGGCGGCCGCCGCCCTCGACATCGCGCTGACCCGGCGCGGCAAGCACGACGGCCGCGACGTCGCGATGTGCGGCGTGCCCGTGCACGCGGC
Organism: Dongiaceae bacterium; assembly: GCA_040881945.1. Taxonomy (GTDB): domain Bacteria; phylum Pseudomonadota; class Alphaproteobacteria; order Dongiales; family Dongiaceae; genus JBBECF01. The sequence continues at coordinate 18,944 of JBBECF010000085.1, forward strand.
CGACGCCTATCTGGCGCGGCTGATCCGCCAGGGCTTCAAGGTCGCGGTGTGCGAGCAGGTCGAGGACCCGGCCGAGGCGAAGAAGCGCGGCGGCAAGTCGGTGGTGCGGCGCGAGGTCGTGCGCATGGTGACGCCGGGCACGATCACCGAGGACGCGCTGCTCGACGCCCGCGCCCACAACTTCCTCGCCGCGCTCGCCGAGGTGGCCGGCGCTTTCGGCCTCGCCTGGCTCGACATCTCGACCGGCGATTTCCAGGTCCAGCCGGTCGAAGCGCCCGCGTTGGCGGCGGCGCTGGCGCGGCTCGACCCCGGCGAGCTCCTGGTGCCGGAGCGGCTGGTGCAGCGGCCCGAGTTTTTCGAGCTGTGGCGCGACTGGAAAGCGGCGCTTTCGCCGCTGCCGTCGGCCCGCTTCGACAGCGAAGGCGCGCGTCGCCGGCTCGAGGCGCTCTATGGGGTGCAGGCGCTCGACGCCTTCGGCGGCTTCGGGCGGGCCGAGCTGGCGGCGGCCGGCGCCGTCGTCGATTACGTCGAACTGACGCAGAAGGGCCGCCTGCCGCGCCTTGCCCCGCCGCGCCGCCTGGCCGAAGGCGCGGTCATGGAAATCGACGCCGCGACGCGGCGCAACCTCGAACTCGTCCGCAGCCTCGCCGGCGACCGCCAGGGCTCGCTGCTCGCGGTCATCGACCGCAGCGTGACCGGCGCCGGGGCGCGGTTGCTCGCGGCCTGGCTGGCCGCGCCGCTGACCGACCCGGCGGCGATCGCGGCGCGCCACGACGCGGTCGAATTCTTCGTCGCCGACGAACGCCTGCGCGAGACGTTGCGCGGGCGCCTGCGCCGCTGCCCGGACATCGCACGCGCGCTCTCGCGCCTGACGCTCGGGCGCGGCGGGCCGCGCGACCTGGCGGCGGTGCGCGATGCCCTGGCCGCCGCCGGCGAGTTGCGCGAGCTTCTGGCCGCGCCTGGCCTGGCGCCGCCGCCGCCGGCGATCAACGCCGCCGCGCGCGATTTCGGCCAGCACGGCGCCCTCGTCGACCGCCTGCGCCGCGCGCTCGCTCCCGACCTGCCGTTGCAGTCGCGCGACGGCGGCTTCGTCGCCCGCGGCTATCTGGCCGAACTCGATGACCTGCGCACCTTGCGCGACGACGCCCGCCGGCTCATCGTCGGGCTCGAGGCGCGTTATCGCGACCAGACCGGCATCGGCTCGCTGAAGATCCGCCACAACAACGTGCTCGGCTATTACGTCGAGACGACGCCGGTGCAGGCCGACAAGCTGGCCGGCAACGACGAAGGCAAGGTCTTCATCCACCGCCAGATCCTGGCCAGCGCGGTGCGCTACACCACGGTCGAGCTCGGCGAATTAGAGCGCCGCATCGCCGGCGCCGCCGACAAGGCGCTGGCCGTCGAGCTGGCGTTGTTCGACGACCTGGTCGGCGAGGTGACGGCGCGCGCCGAGCCGGTCGCCGCGGCGGCGCGCGCGCTCGCCATCGTCGACGTGACGGCGGGCCTGGCCGAGCTCGCGGTCGAGCGGCGCTATTGCCGGCCGCTTGTGGACGACGGCCCGGCCTTCGCCATCGCCGGCGGCCGCCATCCGGTGGTCGAGGCGGCGCTGGCCGCGGCGGCCGAAGGCGGCTTCGTCGCCAACGACTGCGACCTCGGGCAAGACCGCCGCCTGTGGCTCGTGACCGGCCCCAACATGGCCGGCAAGTCCACCTTCCTGCGCCAGAACGCGCTCATCGCGATCCTCGCGCAGATCGGTTCGTTCGTGCCGGCCGCCACCGCCCATATCGGCGTCGTCGACCGCCTGTTCAGCCGGGTCGGCGCCGCCGACGACCTGGCGCGCGGCCGTTCGACCTTCATGGTCGAGATGGTCGAGACCGCGGCCATCCTCAACCAGGCCGGCCCGCGCGCCCTTGTCATCCTCGACGAGATCGGGCGCGGCACGGCGACCTTCGACGGCCTGTCCATCGCCTGGGCGACGGTCGAGCACCTGCACGACGTCAACCGCTGCCGCGCCCTCTTCGCCACCCACTATCACGAGCTCACGTCGCTCGCCGCCAAGCTGCCGGCCCTCAGCCCGCACGCCATGCGGGTCAAGGAATGGCAGGGCCAGGTCGTGTTCCTGCACGAGGTCGCGCCGGGCGTCGCCGATCGTTCCTATGGCATCCACGTGGCGAAGCTGGCCGGTCTGCCGGCGGCGGCGGTGGCGCGCGCCGAGCAGGTGCTGGCGACCCTGGAGCAGGGCGAGCAGGCCGGCGCCCTCGCCCGCCTCGCCGACGACCTGCCGCTGTTCGCGGCGGCGCGCCCGGCCCGCCCGACGCCAGCACCCTCGCCGGTCGAAGCGGCCCTCGCCGACGTCCACCCGGATGAGCTCACGCCCAAGGCGGCGCTGGAGTTGCTTTACAAGCTTCGCGCGCTGCTGGGCGGCTGATGCGCGCCCTAGCGGTGCCTTGACAAGCGGCCGATTGTTACGTATGTTACGTAAAATACTCTCGGAGTCTTGTAATGGATAAGGCGGTTCCGGCGGCCGAGGTTCAGAAGAACTTCGGCCTCTACCAGGACGAGGCGCTCGTTGCGCCGGTCACGGTCACGAAATACGGGCGGCCGAGCGTCGTCATCCTCTCGGCGGCCGAGTATGAGCGCCTGAAGAAGCTTGACCGGCAGACGCTCGCCGTCACGGAACTAGGCAAGACGGATATTGCCGCGATCAAGGCTGCCCGCATTCCCAAGCAGTACCGGTATCGTAGCACCGACCTGAAGTGATGCCTCGATGCCGCTGCCGCGCCCGGAGCCGGGCCTCGTCATCGGCTATGCCTACCTTTGGCGGCATGAGCACCATCGCGGGCGCGAAGAAGGCGTCAAGAATCGCCCCTGCGCGATCGTCCTGACGACCGAGACCGAGAGGGGCGAGACCGTCGTCACCGTCGCGCCGATCACGCATGGGCCGCCCGCGGACCCGGAGTTGGCCGTCGCACTGTCGCCGAAGGTCAAGCGCCACCTCGGCCTCGACGACGATGCCTCATGGATCGTCGCCGACGAGGTGAATCGGTTCGTGTGGCCCGGCCCGGACCTGCGGCCGGTCTCGTCCCAGGAACCGGACCGGTTCGATTACGGGTTTCTGCCGGAGGATACCTTCGACGAGTTGCGCGACAAGATCGTCGCCGTCTTTCGCTCCCGCCGGCTCAAGGTCGTTCCGCGCTCTCCTTGATCCACCCCGACGAATTGACGTGCAGCGAGGAGTTGGGGCTGCTTTACGTGCCTTGAGGCCTGGTCACCGATTGACGGCGCGGCTGGTCTCGCACATACCTGCGGTTCATGTCGCTCGCCGTCACGCTCGTCGTACTTGCCCTCGCCGCGGCCGTCTTCGCACTTGCCAATTGGCGGTCGCGCCGGCCGCGCCCGCCGGGCGAGGTATCGCTGGTGCCGTGGACGGGGGTGCAGTTCCTCGCCGCCGTCGCGATCGTGCTGATGCTGGCGCATCTGGTGACGCTGGCGACCGGGCGGCCCTTCGCCGGGCGCTACGCCCGGTGATCCGCCGCGGCGGCGGCTACTGTTCCGGCGGGCGCGGGGCGGGGATTTCCATGAATCGCCATCCCGCCTCGGGCGTGCCCAGGCGGATGCGCAAGGTCCAGCGCGGCCAGGCCGCCCGATAGGCCGCGATGTCCGGAACGCGCAGTCGGGCGAGGCTTCTCACCCGCGGCGCGTCCGCCGGCCGCTCGAAGCCGCCGATGGGAAAGCCGATCCCGACCCCGACGCCGACCCGGCTGCTGCTGCCGCCGCTGACGCCGACGCCGATGCTGGGCGAACGGCCGACGCCCGCCTCGGCCGCCGCGTCGCGCAGGATCTGATAGGCCGGAATGACGCGTCCGTCCGGCCCCGCCAACTCGACCTGATCGACCGGCTGCCGGTCGGTCACCTCGACCTCGATCACGTCTGCCGCGTCGGCCGCGAAGCGGACGGCAACCGGGCTCGCGATCGGCTCGCGCCGGTCGTCGCCGGCACAGGCCGCGAGCAGCAAGACGGCGCCCAGCAGGGCGAAGATCGACCGCATGGCCGGACTGTAGGGCGGCCGGACCAGGCGCCGCAAGGCTGGCCGGGCTGTGGTATAAATGGCGGCGGTTTTCCACTTGTTGCGCCGCGACCCTGCGAGACCCGAGCCCATGGACGCGATTCCCAACCAGCGCGCCATCATCGACCGGCGGGACCTCGCCGCGGCGCTCGACGCCGTCGCCGGCGAACGGCTCGACCCCGCGGCCGAGCGCGCGCGCCTGCTGGCTGAGCTCAAGAATGCCCTGGCGGCGGGCCGCGCGGAAATCCGGCGCCGCTTCGAGGCCGGCGCCGGCGAGCGCAAGCCCCAGGCGTTCCGCGAGGCCGGCGCCGCCGACGGGCGCGCGGTCGGGCGCGCCGGCTGCTTCCTCATCGACCAGCTCGTCCGCTCGCTGCACGACTTCGCGACGGCCCGCGTCTTCCCGCTGGCCAACCCGAGCGCCGCCGAGCACCTCGCCATCGTCGCCGTCGGCGGCTACGGCCGTGGCGAGCTGGCGCCGCATTCCGACGTCGATCTCCTGTTCCTGCTGCCCTACAAGCTGACGCCCTATTGCGAGCAGGTCGTCGAATACCTGCTCTATCCGCTGTGGGACCTGGGCCTGAAGGTCGGCCACGCGACGCGCTCGGTGGACGAGTGCATCCGCCACGCCAAGGCCGACATGACGATCCGCACCAGCCTCCTCGAAGCGCGCTATCTGTGCGGCGAAGGACAGCTCTACCAGGAGCTGCGCCGCCGCTTTCAGAAGGAGGTCGTCGCCGGCACCGGCCCGGACTTCGTCGAAGCGAAGCTCGCCGAGCGCGACGAGCGCCACCGCCGCCTGGGCAACTCGCGCTACGCCCTCGAACCCAACATCAAGGACGGCAAGGGCGGCCTGCGCGACCTGCACACGCTGTTCTGGATCGCCAAGTATCTCTATCGGGTCGAGGACGTGGCGACGCTGATCGACCGCGGCGTGCTGACCCGCGACGAGGTCGCGACGTTCGAAAAGGCCGAGGCGTTCCTGTGGACGCTGCGCTGCCACCTGCACTACCTCGCCGGGCGGCCCGAGGAACGGTTGACCTTCGACCTGCAGACCGAGATCGGCCGCCGCATGGGCTATACCGACCACGCCGGCAGCCGCGGCGTCGAGCGCCTGATGAAGCACTACTTCCTGATCGCCAAGAGCGTCGGCGACCTGACCCGCATCTTCTGCGCCGCGCTCGAGGCGCAGCACCAGCGCAAGTCGCTGTTCCGCCTGCCCGATATCGGGCTGTTGCGGCGCGAGATCGAGGGCTTCCCGATGGACGGCGGGCGGCTCTCCGTCTCCGGCCCGGCCGCCCTCTCGGCCGACCCGGTCAATATCCTGCGGCTGTTCGAGGTGGCGCAGCGGCGCGGTCTCGACATCCACCCGGCGGCGCTGCGCCTGATCACCCGCAACCTGAAGCTGGTGGACAAGAAACTGCGCGCCGACCCCGAGGCCAACCGCCTGTTCCTTGCCATGCTGACCGCGACCCGCGACCCGGAGCCGACGCTCCGGCGCCTCAACGAGGCCGGCGTGTTCGGTCGCTTCGTGCCCGATTTCGGGCGCGTCGTCGCGCAGATGCAGTACGACATGTACCACCACTACACGGTGGACGAGCACACCATCTTCGCCATCGGCATCCTGCATCGCATCGAAGCGGGCGTGCTCAAGGACGAAGTGCCGATCGCCAGCGACGTGGTGCACAAGGTGCTGTCGCGGCGCGTGCTCTATCTCGCCGTCCTGTTGCACGACATCGCCAAGGGGCGCGGCGGCGACCATTCCGAGCTCGGCGCCGAGACGGCGCTGTCCTTATGCCCGCGGCTGGGCTTGAGCGACGAGGAGACCGAAACCGTCGCCTGGCTGGTGCGCTACCACCTGCTGATGAGCAACACCGCCTTCAAGCGCGACATCGACGACCCGCAGACCATCCGCGACTTCGTCGCCGAGGTGCAGTCGCTGGAACGGCTGCGCCTGCTGCTGGTGTTGACCGTCGCCGACATCCGCGCGGTCGGCCCCAAGACCTGGAACGGTTGGAAGGCGACGCTGTTGCGCGAGCTTTACTACCGCGCCGCCGAGCTGCTTTCCGGCGGGCTGGTGAGCGAAGGCCGCGCGGCGCGCGCCGCCGCCGCGGTGGCGGCGCTGCGGGCCGAGCTCGCCGACTGGAGCGAGACCGACATCGCCGCCCATCTCGCCCGCGGTGACCCCTCTTACTGGCTGGCCTTCGACGCCGCCGCCCACGCCCGCCACGCGCGCCTGATCCGCGCCGCCGAGGCCGCCGGCCGCGCCGTCGCCATCGACACGCGCGTCGATAGCTGGCGCGCGGTGACCGAGGTCACGGTCTACGCCGCCGACCGCCCCGGGCTGTTCGCGCGACTCGCCGGCGCCTTCGCCGCCGCCGGCGCCAGCGTCGTCGATGCGCGCATCTTCACGCTCGCCAACGACAGGGCGCTCGACGGCTTCTCGATCCAGGACGCCGAGGGCGGCGCCTTCGACCGCCCCGACCGCCTGGCGCGGCTGGCCGCCGCCATCGAGCGGACGCTGGCCGCGGAGGCGCCGCCGCCGGAGCCCGACCGCCGGCCGCCGCCGATCCCCAGCCGCCTCGCCGTCTTCAGCGTGGCGCCGCGCGTCCTCATCGACAACGGCGCCAGCGCCACCCATACGGTGGTCGAGGTCAACGGCCGCGACCGCAACGGCCTGCTCTACGACCTGACGCGGGCGCTGACCGGCCTCCGGCTTTCGATCTCGACGGCGAAGATCTCGACCTACGGCGCCCGCGCCGTCGACGTCTTCTACGTCAAGGACCAGTACGGGCTGAAGATCGAAGACGAGACGCGGCTGAAGGCGATCCGCGCCGGCCTGATGCAGGCGCTGGAGGAACCGGCGGCCGAGCCCAAGACCAGGTCCACCCGGCGGCCCGGCCGCGCCGCGGTCGCCGCCTCCTGACCGAGGCCGCCGGGTAGCGCGCAACGATTCGTTAACGAAACCGCGCCAGTATCCGCGCCAAATGCAGGCGCTGATGTTCTTCGGCGGGGTCTTTCTCGTGACCGCCGCGACCCTGATGCTCCAGGTCATCCAGACGCGGATCCTGTCCGTCGTCGCTTGGTATCACCTGGCGTTTTTCGTCATCAGCATCGGCATGTTCGGCCTGACCGCCGGCGCCGTGTGGGTCTATCAGCGCGGCGGGCGCTTCACCGAACGGACGCTGTCCCACGACCTCGCCTATTTCAGCGCGGCCTTTGCCGGGACGACGGCGCTGTCGCTGGCGCTACAGATGATCCTGGTGCCGATCCACCTGCCGGGCATCGCGCCGGCGCTGACCTGGGTGGTCCTCGCGGTCTCGCTGTCGGTGCCGTTCTTCTTCGCGGGCGTCGTCGTCAGCCTGGCGCTCACCCGCAGCCCCTACGCCGTCGGCAGCGTCTATGGCATCGATCTGCTCGGCGCCGCCGCCGGCTGTCTCGGCGCGCTGGCGGTGCTCGATGCCACCGACGGGCCGTCGGGCGTTCTGTGGGTGGCGGCGACGGCCGCGGCCGCCGCGGTTCTCTTCGCCCGCTCGGGCCTCGGCGCGGCGCCCCGCGACCTGCCGCCCTTGGCCGCGCTGCTGCGCCGGCCGCGGACGCTTCTGGTGCTGCTCGCCGCCGCCGCCGCCCTCAACGGCCAGGACCAGGGTCTGCGCCCGATCGCGGTCAAGGGCAACATCGAGATGCTGACCGGGCGGCCGCTGTTCGAGGAATGGAACAGCTTCTCGCGCATCGCGGTGTTCGGCACGCCGCGCACGGTTCCGGCGATGTGGGGGCCGTCGCCCCGCTTCCGCGACTCCGACTGGACGGTCGAACAGCGACGGATGAACATCGACGGCCAGGCCGGCACGGCCACCTATCGGTTCGACGGCGATATCGCCGACGCCCGCTTCCTCGAGTACGACGTGACCAACCTCGCCTATTTCCTGCCCGGCCGCGGCAGCGCCGCCGTGATCGGCGTCGGCGGCGGCCGCGACATGCTGTCGGCCCGGGTGTTCGGCGTGCCCGACGTCACCGGCATCGAGATCAACCCGATCTTCGTCCGCCTGTTGACGCGCGAGCCCGGCTTCGCCGACTTCTCCGGCCTCGCCGGTCTCGCCGGCATGACCTTCGAGGTCGACGAGGCGCGGAGCTGGTTCGCCCGCACCGAGCGCCGCTTCGACCTCATCCAGATGAGCCTGATCGACACCTGGGCGGCCACCGGCGCCGGCGCCTACACGCTCAGCGAGAACGGCCTCTACACGCGCGAGGCCTGGCGCATCTTCCTCGACCGCCTCGCCCCCGGCGGCGTGTTCACGGTCAGCCGCTGGTACGCGCCGGGCGACGTCAACGAGACCGGCCGCATGGTCAGCCTGGCGGTGGCCGCGGCGCTCGACGACGGCGCAGGCCTTCCGCGGCGCCGGATCTTCCTCGCCGCCTCGGGCAGCATCGCGACCCTCGTGCTCGCGCGCGACCCGTTCTCGGCGGTCGAGCTGGCGGCGCTCGAAGCCGCGGCGGCCGACAAGGGCTACAGCATCCTCGCCGGTCCCAACAGCGAGCCGGCGACGCCCGTGCTGCGCTCGCTGCTCGCCGCCGGCAGCCAGGTCGAGCTCGATCGCGCCGCCGCCGCCCAGGACCTCGATTTGTCGCCGCCGACCGACGAGCGGCCGTTCTTCTTCAACCAGCTTCCCTTCCGCGACCCCGTCAAGATCCTCCGGCTGCTCGCCGGCGGCGCGCCGTCCGCCAGTGGCGCACCGACCGTCGGCGTGGTGCGCGGCAACCTGATGGCGACGGTCACGCTCGCCCTTCTCTTCGCCCTCTCGGCCGCGCTCGTCCTCGCCACGATCGTCGTGCCGCTGCGCCCGGCGATCGCCGACGCGGGCGGCCGGCTGGCCTATGGCGGCAGCGCCTATTTCTTCCTCATCGGCGCGGGCTTCATGAGCGTCGAGATCGGGCTGCTGCAGCGGCTCAGCGTCTTCCTCGGCCACCCCACCTATTCGCTCAGCGTCGTCCTGTTCTCGCTCATCCTCTCGACCGGCCTCGGCAGCCTGTTGTCGGAGCGGCTGCCCCTCGACGGGCCGGGCAAGTTCGCCGTCTGGTCGGCGGCGACCGGCGCCTATCTGCTGGCGCTGCCGTCCTGGCTGCCGGCCGTCGTGCTGCCGTTCGACGGCGCGACGCTGCTCGTGCGGGCGGCGCTCTGCGTGCTCGTCATCGCGCCGGCCGGCCTGCTCATGGGCTACGGTTTTCCCACGGGCATGCGGCTGGTCGGCGCCGTCGACCGCCGGCCGACGCCGTGGTTCTGGGGCATCAACGGGGCCGCCGGCGTGCTCGCCTCGTCGCTCGCCGTTGCCTGCTCGATCGCCTTCGGCATCGGCGTCACCCTGATGATCGCCGCCCTGTGCTATCTGCTGTTGCTCCCGGCGGCGGCGGCGATCGGGTTCCGCGGCCGGGTCGCGCTGGCCGGCGCTCCGGCCTGAGCGGCGCGGCCGCGCCGCCGCGCCTTCCTGATCCCGCCGCGATGCGCTAGACAGGGGCGCCATGGCGTTGCTGCGTTCCATCGCGACGGTCGGCGGCTATACGATCGGAAGCCGCGTCCTCGGCTTCGTCCGCGACATCCTGATCGCCCGGCTGCTCGGCGCCGGCATGATCGCCGACGCCTTCTTCGTGGCGCTGCGCTTCCCCAACCTGTTCCGCAGCCTGTTCGCCGAGGGCGCGTTCAACGCCTCGTTCGTGCCGCTGTTCGGCCGCCGCCTCGAAGAGGACGGCCGCGCCGCGGCGCGTCGCTTCGCCGAGCAGGTGCTGGCGGTGCTGTTGAGCGCGCTGCTCGTCTTCACGGTGCTGGCGCAGATCGCCATGCCGTGGCTGATGTACGCGATCGCGCCCGGCTTTGCCGAGACGCCGGCGAAGTTCGACCTCGCGGTGCAGTTCACGCGCATCACCTTCCCCTATCTGCTGTTCATGTCGCTGACCGCGCTCCAGGGCGGGGTGCTCAACTCGCTGCACCGCTTCGCGGCGGCGGCGGCGGCGCCGATCCTGCTCAACGTCGTGATGATCCTGGCGCTGGTCGTCGTCGTGCCGCTCACCGGCCAGCCGGGCCACGTGCTCGCCTGGGCCGTGGCCGTCGCCGGTCTTGGCCAGTTCCTGCTCATGGTCGCGGCCTGCCGGCGCGCCGGGATCGCGCTCCGTCTGCCCATGCCGCGGCTCGACCCCGCCGTCCGCCGCCTGCTGCGGCTGATGCTGCCGGGCATCGTCGGCGCCGGGGCGACCCAGATCAACCTGCTGGTCGGCACGATCATCGCGACGCTGCAGCCGGGCGCGGTCTCCTATCTCTACTACGCCGACCGCATCTACCAACTGCCGCTGGCCGTGATCGGCTCGGCCGTCGGGGTCGTGCTGCTGCCCGAGCTGACGCGCAGCTTGCGCGGCGGCCGGCCCGACGCGGCGATGGCGGCGCTCAATCGCTGCATCGAATTCGCGGCCCTGCTGACGCTGCCGGCGGCCGCGGCGCTCGTCGCCATCCCCGGGCCGATCGTCGCCGTGCTGTTCCAGCGCGGCGCGTTCGACGCCGCCGCCAGCCAGGCCACGGCCCTGGCGCTCACCGCCTATGCCGTCGGACTGCCCGCCTATGTCCTGATCAAGTCCCTGGCGCCGGGTTTCTACGCCCGCGAGGACACCGCGACCCCGTTCCGCTACGCCGTCATCAGCATGGCGGCCAACGTCGCGCTCAGCCTGGTCCTGTTCCGCGTCCTCGGCTTCGTCGGCATCGCGCTCGCCAGTGCGCTCGCCGCCTGGCTCAACGCCGGGCTGCTCGGGCATCGGCTGCACGCGCGCCACCACCTGGTCGGCGACGACCGGCTGCGCCGGCGGCTGCCGCGCACCGTCGTCTCCAGCCTGGTCATGGGCTTAGGCCTGTGGCTGGCCGCCGACGAACTCGGGGCGGCGCTGGCCGGCCCGCTCGCGCTCAAGGTCGCGGCCCTGGCCGCCCTCGTGCTCGGTGGGCTGGCGCTGTTCGGCGTACTGGCGCTGCTCAGCGGGGCGCTCTCGCTCGGCGATCTGCGCCGCGTGCTCCGCCGCCGCCCGGCGGCCGGGCCGCCGGCTTGACCGTCGCCGCCGTTGCCGCTATCAGCACTCAGCCATCAGCCATCGGCTCGCTGACGGCTGAAAGCTGACAGCTATCTCTTTATTCCCCATGAACCGCATCTTCTCGGGCGTCCAGCCCACCGGCAATTTGCACCTCGGCAACTACCTGGGCGCGATCC
>JBBECF010000086.1:0-4773 GCA_040881945.1 Dongiaceae bacterium
TGATCCGTCGGGTTGACATGCCGGAACGCCGGGGAAAGCCGGGCGGCGCGCCGCTTACGAGGTCTCCGGCATCGGCGACTCCGGTCCGCTTCCCGCCCCGTTCGCCGCGACCGGCGGCTGCACCGCCGCCTCTGTCTGCCTTCTCCGGACGCCCGGCTGGGGTGGCGCCGTTCGGGGCTTCCGTCCGGCCGCCGCAGGCGATGACCCGGCCCGGCGGGAACCGTACCGTCGCGACCGCGCCGGCCCCGGGCCGGCTTTCGAGGGCGAGCGTTCCGCCGTGCAGCTCGATCAGGGCCTTGGCGAGCGGCAGACCCAGCCCGGTGCCCTCATACCTTCGGCTCAAGGAGCTGTCGATTTGGCCGAACGGCTCGAGCGCCCTCACCATATCCTCGGGCGCAATCCCGATGCCGGTGTCGGCGACGGCAAGAGCCAGCCGGCCGTCCGCCTCGATCGCCGCCGATATCGTCACCTCGCCGCCAGCGGGCGTAAACTTGACGGCGTTCGACAGCAGGTTGAGGAGGATCTGCTTGACCAGCCGCTCGTCGGCCCGGAGGCGCGGCAGGTCGTCCGGAACCCGGACCGCCAGACGCAATTGCGCGGCGGCGGCGCGTTCCTGGACGACGCGCAAGCATGACTGCACGATGCCTTGAACCGTTATCGACGATTCGTCCAGCGCGAGCTTGCCGGCCTCGATCTTCGACATGTCGAGAAGGTCGTTGATGATGCCTAGGAGAAGCCGGCCGCTGTCGTGGATGTCCGCGACATAACCCTTGTATTGTGCCGTGCCGAGCGGCCCCAGCATCTCGTCCCGCATGACCTCCGAAAAGCCGATGATCGCGTTCAAGGGCGTGCGCAGCTCGTGGCTCATGTTGGCGAGGAATTCGGATTTGGAGCGGTTTGCGAGTTCCGCCTGTTCCTTGGCCAGACGCAGGGCCGCCTCTTCGTGCTTGCGGTCGGTGATGTCCTGCACCGTCCCGGACATCCGTATCGGCCGCCCGTCGCGGTCGAACGTGACTTCGGCCTGTTCGTGGACGACGCGTTGTGTGCCGTCGGGAAGCACGATCCGATGGTCGATGCTATAGGGCTTGCCCTCATGCAGGGCCTCGTCGACGGCCTGCCGCACCGCCTCGCGGTCCTCGGGATGCACGGTCTCCAGGAAGGCCTCGTAGCTGGCCCCGAAGACATTGGGCTGCAATCCGAAGATGCGATAGATCTCGTCGGACCAGAGAAGCCAGTTGGCGACGATGTCCCAGTCCCAGTTCCCCAGCCGCGCGATCCGCTGGGCGTTGACGAGCCGCGCCTCGCTCTCGCGCAGCGCCGCCTCCCGGCGCTTGTGATCCGTCACATCGCGCAGGACCGCGGTGGACACGGTCGCGCCGTTGACGTCGAACTTCAGGATCGACGCCTCAACGGGAAATTCCGTGCCGTCTTTCCGCCGGGCGACGATTTCGCTGCGCTCGCTCTTGCGCCGGCTTTCCCCGCTTTCCGCGGCGAAGCGCGCCACGTGGCGGCCATGCGCCTTGTGGAAACGTTTCGGCATCAACAGGTCGAGACGCCGACCGAGCACGTCGGCTGCCTCGTAACCGAACATCTCCTCGGCCCCGCGGTTGAACAGGGTGATCGTTTGCCGCGCATCGACCGAGATGACCGCGTCGTCGGTGGTTTCGACGACGCGCGACAGGCGGATCAGCGAGGCGCGCAGTTCCTCCTGCGCCTGCTTGTACGGCGTCACGTCGCGGATCGTCACGAGCAGCCGGCGCAGCCCGGCGATCGGCCGCTCGGCGACGCAGACTCGCAGCCACACCGACTGCCCGTTTCGGGTGCGGCCCTCGAGCTCCCGTGCGCCTTGGCGCAACCGCGAGGAACTGGTCCAGGCCGACGGCGCCCGCCTCGGGCCGCTCTTACGCAACGGGAATCCGGGAATGAGGACCGACACATACCGTCCGATCAGGTCAGCCGGACCGTAACCGAAGATCCGTTGCGCCGCCGGGCTCAGGAAGCCAACCCGGCCGTCGGTCTCGAGCACGAGCACGGCTTCGCTCAAACCGTCCAGCAGAGCGGCGACGAAGCCCCGGTCGGCGGTCAGCCGATCCTGCAGCCCGGTTCGCTCACTGTGGAGGGATTGTCCGCCCATCTCCGGCTCCGGCAACCCGCAAGTCTTCACCGCGATAGGGTCGCAACATACGCGTACAAGGACGGTTGAACATTTCAGGTTATTGGTTAATGATTTCTTAAATAGCGAACTATGAAAACCAAATAGCGGCAGTTTTTTTGTTGCTTTTATAAGAATGATATGTTATTGATTTATGTTATGTCATTTACCTTGCTCCGACATTATTGTTGTCGATAGAATGTCTTAGCGGCTCCGGTCGCGGCCTGCGCCTTCGGTTCGACCGCAGCAGCACCATCCGGCGAGATCAATAGTAGATTGCGGTTGCATGTCGATCTACGGTCGTGATCGCTTGGTGCCGACTGAGGCCGGCGGGGCTGCCGGGCTTCTACGAGCGCTCGAAATCGCCGTCGGACGGCGAAGGACGGATGGAGTGCAGACAGGACCCCATGGTGAACGGTTCGGCATCAGCGCGTGTACCGGGCGCTTGCGATCAGTGTCCCGTGCGGACGCTCGCACTCTATTGGGCGATCGGGGAGGGTCCGCCCGCAGCGACGGCCGAGGCAATCTCCGGGCTGAAGCGGGGCCATCGGCTGCTGCCCGCGCGGCGAACGATCTACCGCGAGGGCGAGACGTCCGACGAAATGTTTACGCTGTTCGATGGCTGGGCATTTCGCTTCAAGGTGCTGCCGGACGGTCGCTGGCAGATCCTCTCGTTCCTGCTGCCGGGTGACACTATCAGCCTTCACCTGCTGCGCTTCGATCGCTTGCATTTTTCGGTGCAATCCCTGACCGCCGTCAGCCTCTGCATATTCGACCGCGCGAGTCTCGCCGACTATGTTCGTGCCCGGCCGGCGCTGGAGCGGCGCGTCGAAACCTTTTGCGCGCGCGAGACCGCCGCCGCCGACGAACGTCTCGCCGATCTCGGCCGGCGCTCGGCCCAGGAACGAGCGGCGCGCCTGGTCCTGCACCTGTTGGCGCGCCTTCGCCAGGGCAGCGCCGTGCAGGGCCAGTCATTCGAATTCCCCTTGCGTCAGCAGCATATCGCGGACGCGCTGGGCCTCACCTCCGTCCATGTCAGCCGGGTGTTCCATGCCCTGCGCGCCGACGGCCTCGTCGCGGTCGAGCGAAACAGACTCACGATCCTCGACCCTCGCGCGCTGATGAAGACCGCCGGCATTCGGCAGAGCGACCTCGACGCCGAAACGCTCTACAGCCCGACCGCGTCATAGAACGCGGATCACGCGGCGCGGTGCAGGCGCAGCCGTGCCCAGACGTCGGCGCCCGCCTTGATCCACGTCAAGCGCTCGCCGCGATTCATTTCATATCATGAGGGGGGTCGGGATAGAACCTATCGCGCCGACGGGAGCCGCCCGGCGGCCGTTGCCGCGGTCAGGGTACGGTTGCATTCGACCGCCGGGGCGACCTATGGTCGCACCGCACGGCGGCCGGCGAAACGGAGACGGGAGCGGCAGGAATGACGCGCAAGCGACGGCGGCTCTACGGGGTGGCGCTCGGCATGCTCGCGCTCGGCGCGGCCGTGGCGCTGGTGCTCACCGCCTTCGAGGACAATCTGGTCTTCTTCTACAGCCCGACCGACCTGATCGAGAAACAGCCGCCGGCGCAGCGGTCCTTGCGCATCGGCGGCCTGGTCGAGGAGAACAGCGTCCAGCGCCGCGCCGACGGCAAGACCGTGGAGTTCCGCGTCACCGATCTCGTCAACAGCGTCACGGTGCACTATGAGGGCATCCTCCCCGACCTGTTCCGCGAGGGGCAGGGTATCGTGGCCGAAGGCAGCCTCGACGCCGCGGGCGTGTTCGTCGCCCGCGAGGTGCTGGCCAAGCACGACGAAACCTACATGCCGCGCGAGGTCGCCGACGCCCTGAAGAAGTCCGGCCAATGGCGCGAGGACACCGCCCCATGATCACCGAGATCGGCCACTACGCCCTGATCCTCGCGCTGGCGCTGGCGCTGGTGCAGGGGACGCTGCCGCTGATCGGCGCGCAGCGCGGCGTCGCCGCCTGGATGGAGCTGGCGCCGACGACCGCGGCCGGGCAGTTCGTCTTCATCGCCGTGGCCTTCGGCGCGCTGACGCACGCCTACGTCACCTCCGACTTCTCGGTGGTGAACGTCGTCGAGAATTCGCATTCGACGAAGCCGCTGATCTACAAGATCACCGGCGTGTGGGCCAACCACGAAGGCTCGATGCTGCTCTGGGTGCTCATCCTCGCCGTGTTCGGTCTCGCCGTCGTCGCCTTCGGCCGCAACCTGCCGCCGGCGCTACGCGCCCGCGTGCTCGGCATCCAGGGCCTGATCGGCAGCGGCTTCCTCGCCTTTCTGCTGCTGACCTCGAACCCGTTCCTGCGGGCATCGCCGGCGCCGCCCGATGGGCAGGGCCTCAATCCGCTGCTGCAGGACCTGGCGATGTCGTTCCATCCGCCGTTCCTCTATCTCGGCTATGTCGGCTTCTCGATCACCTTCGCCTTCGCCGTCGCCGCGCTGATCGAGGGGCGCGTCGATGCGGCGTGGGCGCGCTGGGTGCGTCCGTGGGCGCTGGCCGCCTGGTGCTTCCTGACGCTCGGCATCGCGATGGGAAGCTGGTGGGCCTATTACGAGCTCGGCTGGGGCGGCTGGTGGTTCTGGGACCCGGTGGAGAACGCCTC
>JBBECF010000087.1:0-4632 GCA_040881945.1 Dongiaceae bacterium
CCCGCGCCGGCTACATCACCGGCCAGAACCTCCTCATCGACGGCGGCGCCTACCCGGGTACGCTGTAGGTCGACGGAAAAAGCCCTCGCCCCTTGTGGGAGAGGGTTTGGGTGAGGGGTCGCGGCCGCGCGTTCGGCCGAAGGGGGGAAAGGGGAGGGGGAAAGGGGACGCTACCCTTTTCTCCCTGGGGGAAAAGGGGACGCTACCCTTTTCTCCCTGGGGTCTATTCCGCGACCGCCGCCCCGATTTCTATGGCGCGCTCCTGATCGCGGATGGGACGACGCCGATACGTTAGTCTCAGGAAAAAAGGGTAGCGTCCCCTTTTACCCCCTTCGGACTCGATCCGGGGACTTGCCTGAAAGCGACATTTTCACGTCGCCCGCCCGCCTGCGGGCCGAAGCACACTTGGCTTCGCCGGGGGCGTCGTCGAAGCCCTCCGGCGGGCGAAGGCCCGCCGGACATGGGGTTCATCGCTCGGTTTTGCCGTCTCGCCGGAGAACCCGCCGGAGAGCCCGCCGGAGGAGGCGGCCGGCCACCGGGCTCCGCCCCGCGGGTCCGCCCCCGTCTCCCGCGGGAGATTCCCGCTGCGCATGGGGTTCATCGCTCATTTTTCCATAGGGGCGCCCCGCGGGGCCTCGGGCTGCCCCCGTTAACCACTCGTTGGTGACCGGCGGCCGATAAGACGGGGGTAGGGAACGCGAGGGAATCCGTGACGCCCGTCTGGCAGTTGCTCCGGCCCCAGCAGTGGGTGAAGAACGCCTTCGTCGCGGCGCCGCTGTTCTTCACCCCGGCGGCGATGTCGCCGGGCGCGGCGGTGAAGGTGCTCGCCGGCGTGGCCGGGTTCTGCGCGGTGTCGAGCGGGGTCTACGTCCTCAACGACTATCTCGACCGCGCCGCCGACCGGCGTCACCCGCACAAGCGCGACCGCCCGCTCGCCGCCGGGTCGGTCGACGCGCGGGCGGCGCTCGGGCTGATGGGCGGCCTGGCGGTCGGCGGCCTCGCCGGCGCCGGCCTGCTGTCGGCCGGCTTCACGCTCATCGTCGCCGCCTACCTGGCGCTGAACGTCGCCTATTCGGCGGGCCTGAAGCGCCTCGCCATCATCGACGTGATGAGCGTCGCCCTCGGCTTCGTGCTGCGCGTCTATGCCGGCGGCGCGCTGATCGGCGTCGAGCCGACCGTGTGGATCGTCGCCTGCACCATGTTGCTGGCGCTGTTCATCGCGCTGGCCAAGCGCCGCGACGACGTCGTCAAGGGGCTGGACGAGGAGCACCGCGAGAGCCTCGCCGGCTACAGCCGGCGGTTCCTCGACACCAGCTTGGCCGTCGTGCTGTCGGCGCTGCTCGTCTCCTATCTCCTCTACACGACGCAGCCCGAGAACATGGCGCGCCTCGGCACCGACCGGCTGTATCTGACCGTGCCGTTCGTCATCGCCGGGGTGCTGCGCTATCTCCAGATCACCCTGGTCGAGGAACGGTCGGGGGCGCCGACCACGGTGATGCTGACCGACCGTTTCCTCCTGGTCACGGTGTTCGGCTGGGTCGCCGCCTTCGCCTGGCTCATCTATGGGTGAGCCGACGCGGACCGCCCGCGGGCGCTCCTTCGCCGCCGGCAAGTTGCGTCGCCTGGAGCATGTCGCCGTGCTCCTGCTCGTTGCCTTCGTGGCGGCGGCGGCGCTGCTCGCGCTCGGCTTCGGCGGCGAGGCCGTCTGGCCCCGGCTCGCCGCCCTGTCGCCGGGCCTCGTCGTCGGGCTGCTCGGGCTGTCGCTCGTCAACTATGGGGCGCGCGGCTGGCGCTGGCTGGTCTTTTCCCGCCGCCTCGGCCTCGCCGTCCCGGCGGCGCGCGGCGTGCTCTACTTCGTCGCCGGCTTCGCCTTCACCGCGACGCCGGGCAAGGTCGGCGAGGGCCTGCGCCTATGGCTGATCGAGCGCAGCTACGGCTACGGATACGCGCGCTTGGCGCCGTTGTTCGTCGGCGACCGGCTCAGCGACCTGCACGGCATCGTCCTGCTCTGCCTCGCCGGCGCCGCGGGCTTGCCGTCCGCAGCCGGACCGGCCGCGGTCGTCGCCGGCGCCGTGCTGCTGCTCACCGCGGGCCTGGTTCATCCGCGACCGCTGCGCCGCCTGGTCGGCGCGGCCCATGCCATCGCTGGCGGCCGCGCGCCGCGCCTGTTCGCGCGGCTGCGCACGGGCCTGCAGCGCTGCCGCCGGCTGTTCGCGGCCGACGTCTATCCGGTCGCCCTGCTGCTCTCGGTCGTCGGCTGGAGCGCCGAGGCGGCGGCCCTCTACTGGCTGCTCGATGCCCTCGGCGCGCCGGTGCCGCCGTTGCAGGCCGCCTTCGTCTTCGGCTTCTCGATCGCGGTCGGGGCGCTCACCATGCTGCCCGGCGGCCTCGGCGGGACAGAGGCGACGATGCTCGGGCTGCTCCTCGCCCTCGGCGTCGATTCCGAAACCGCCCTCGTGGCGACGGCGGTGATTCGCGTGACGACGCTGTGGTTCGGGGTGGGCCTCGGCTTCGCGGCGTTGCCGTTCGCCCTGCGCCACGCCCGGCGCGGCCATCCGGCGGCGGCATGGCGATGAGCTGGAAGGCGATGACCCTGTCCGGCTGGGGCCGGGCGACGACGGCGTCGGTCCTGGCCTGCCGTCCCGAACGGGTGAGCGACGTGCGGGCCCGCCTGGCCGAGACCGGGCCGGAGGCGCTGATCGTCCACGCCGGCGGGCGCAGCTACGGCGACGCCGCGCTCAACGACGGCGGCCGCACCCTGCTGATCCAGCGGCTCGACCGCCTGCTCGCCTTCGACCCGGACAGCGGCGAGCTGGCGGCCGAATCCGGCGTGACGTTCGAGACGCTTCTGACCGTGTTCCTGCCGCGCGGCTTCCTCGTTCCGGTGACGCCCGGCACGGCCTTCGTCACGCTCGGCGGCGCCGTCGCCAACGACGTGCACGGCAAGAACCACGACCGCACCGGCAGCTTCGGCGACCACGTTCTCTGGCTCGACCTCATGCTGCCGGACGGCGCCGTGTTGCGCGTCTCGCCGCGGGAACGGCCGGCGCTGTTCGCCGCCACCGTCGGCGGGCTCGGCTTGACGGGCATCATCCTGGCGGTGGCGTTCCGCCTCGTGCGCGTGCCGTCGCCCGCGGTCGAGCTGCATGAGCGCCCGGTCGCCGACCTCGACGGTTTCCTGGACACGCTCCAGCGCAGCCGGGCCACGGCGGCCTACTCGGTCGGCTGGATCGACGCCCTGGCGCGCGGCCGGCGCCTCGGCCGCGGCATCGTCGAGACCGCCGAGCCGGCGCCGTCCGGCATTGCGCGGCCGGCGCCGCGCCGTCGCGTCGTACCGTGCGATCTGCCGCGCTTCGTCCTCAACCCCGCGACCGTCGGGCTGTTCAACGAATTTTATTACCGCCGCGTGCCGGCCGGCGGGCGCAGCCGGACCCTCTCCTACGACCGCTTCCTCTATCCGCTCGATTCGCTGTTGCGCTGGAACCGCATCTACGGCCGCCGCGGCTTCTACCAGTTCCAATGCGTCCTGCCGGACGAAAGCGCCGCGGTCGGGCTGCGCGCCCTGCTCGAAACCGTCGCCGGCGCCCGCGCCGCGTCGTTCCTCGCGGTGCTGAAGACCCTGGGCGGGGAGGGGCGCGGTTACCTGTCCTTCGCCCGGCGCGGATTCACGTTGGCGCTCGACTTTCCGCGCGGCGCCGGCATCGCGGCGCTGCTGGCGCGGCTGGAGCGGCTCACCCTCGACCACGGCGGCCGGGTCTATCTCGCCAAGGACGCCTGCCTGACGCCCGAGGGTTTCGCCGCCATGTATCCGCGCCTGCCTGAATTCCGCGCCGTGCTCGCCGACATCGACCCGGCCGGGCGGCTCGCCTCGGACCTGGCGCGACGACTGCGCATCAGGGAGTCCGACGCTTGAGCGACGAAGAAGCCGGCGAGACCTGGCTGGTGCTCGGCGCCTCGTCGTCGGTGGCGCGCGCCTTCGCGCGCCGGGCGGCGGCCGCCGGCGCCGACCTGCTCCTGGCCGGCCGCGACGTCGAGGACCTGGAGCGCAGCGCCGCCGACCTCCGTTTGCGTACCGGCGGCCGCGCTGAGGCCGTGGCCTTCGATGCCGGGGGCTTCGCCGCGCACGCCGCCTTCGTCGAGCGCTGCCGCGGCCAGGGCGGGCGGCTCAACGTCTTTCTCGCCTTCGGGGCGATGCCGACGCAGGCGGCGATCGATGCCGACTTCGCGCTCGCCGAGCAAACGATCGCGGCCAACTACACCGGCGCGGTGTCGATCCTGTCGCGGCTCGCCCCGGCGCTCGAGGCCGGGGCGCGCGTCGTCGTGTTGAGCTCGGTCGCCGGCGATCGCGGGCGTCCGAAGAACTACGTCTACGGTTCCGCCAAGGCCGGCCTCAATGCCTACCTGCAAGGGCTGCGGGCGCGCCTGCACCGGCAGGGCGTCGGCGTCACCACCGTCAAGGCCGGGTTCCTCGACACGGCCATGACCTTCGGGCTGCCGGGGATGGCCCTGGCCGCCGACCCCGATGCCTGCGCGCGCGCCTGCCTCGATGCCGCGCGGGCGGGCCGCGAGGTCATCTATTTCCCCGCCGTCTGGCGGCCGATCATGGCGCTCATCCGGGCGCTCCCCGAACGC
>JBBECF010000088.1:0-4621 GCA_040881945.1 Dongiaceae bacterium
TCGTCGATCACGTCGATCGCCTTGTCGGGCAGCTTGCGGTCGTTGATGTAGCGCGCCGCCAACTCGACCGCCGTGCGGATCGCCTCGGCGGTGTAGCGGACGCGGTGGTGCTTTTCGTAATAGGGCTTGAGGCCGCGCAGGATCTTGACCGAATCCTCGACCGACGGCTCGTTGATGTCGATCTTCTGGAAGCGGCGCACGAGCGCCCGGTCCTTTTCGAAGTAGTTGCGGTATTCCTTGTAGGTGGTCGAGCCGATGCACCGCAGCGTGCCGCTCGCCAGGGCCGGCTTCAGCAGGTTCGAGGCGTCCATCGCGCCGCCGCTGGTGGCGCCGGCGCCGATGACGGTGTGGATCTCGTCGATAAAGAGGATCGCGCCCTCGACCGATTCGAGCTCGCCCAGCACCGCCTTGACGCGTTCCTCGAAGTCGCCGCGATAGCGGGTGCCCGCCAGCAGCG
Source organism: Dongiaceae bacterium (assembly GCA_040881945.1). GTDB lineage: Bacteria > Pseudomonadota > Alphaproteobacteria > Dongiales > Dongiaceae > JBBECF01. Next base: position 458 of record JBBECF010000088.1, read on the forward strand.
AGCCCATGTCGAGACAGAAGATCGTCGCGCCGTGCAGCACCTCGGGCACCTCGCCGCGCACGATGCGCCGCGCCAGCCCCTCGGCGATGGCCGTCTTGCCGACGCCGGGTTCGCCGACATAGAGCGGGTTGTTCTTCGAGCGGCGGCACAGGATCTGGATGGTGCGCTCGACCTCGGCCTCGCGGCCGATCAGCGGGTCGATCTTGCCGCTCGCCGCCTTCTTGTTCAGGTTCACGCAATAGGCGTCGAGCGACTCGGTGCCGCTCTTGACCACCTTGTCGGCGGCGGCGTCGGCGTCGGCGCCGTGGACGCGCCGCGGCTCGGAGCGGCCGCGCGCCTTGGCGATGCCGTGGCTGATGTAGTTGACGGCGTCGAGCCGCGACATCTCCTGCTCCTGCAGGAAAAAGACGGCATGGCTCTCGCGCTCCGAGAACAGCGCGACCAGGACGTTGGCGCCGGTGACCTCCTCGCGGCCCGACGACTGGACGTGGATCGCCGCGCGCTGCAGCACGCGCTGGAAGCCGGCGGTCGGCTTGGCCTCCTGGCCGCCGCCGCCGATCAGGTTGGCGAGCTGGTTGTCGATGTATTCGGCGACCTCGCGGCGCAGCCGCTCGACGTCGAGATTGCAGGCGCGCAGGACCGCGAGCGCGTCCTGGTCCTCGGCCAGGGCGAGCAGCAGGTGCTCCAGCGTCGCGTAGTCGTGGCGGCGCTCGTTCGCGTGGGCCAGCGCCCGGTGCAGGGTCTGTTCGAGGTTCGGCGACAACATCGGAAGCCTACTCCTTTTCCAACGTGCACTGCAGCGGGTGCTCGTGACGGCGCGCGAAATCGACGACCTGGTTCACCTTGGTCTCCGCCACCTCGTAAGTAAAGACGCCGCAGACGCCGACGCCGCGACGGTGCACGTGCAGCATGATGCGGGTGGCATCCTCGCGGTTCATGCTGAAGAAGCGCTCCAGGACGTGCACGACGAACTCCATCGGGGTGTAATCGTCATTGAGCAGAAGCACCTTGTACATCGAAGGCTTCTTGGTCTTCGGCTTGGTCTTGACGACGATGCCGGTCGCCGGGACATCCTTGCGATAGTTGTCGCTCATCGCCTGTCGGTCCGCTCGTTCCAGCCCTCTAGTCCCTTTCGCCCATGATATTGGATCGCACCGCCCGCCGCAAAGACCCTAGTGTCCCGCCGCTAAGATGCGTTGAACGAATGAGACTCGCCCCCTTGCTTCCGGTGCGACCGACATATTGTAGGCGATCATAAGTGGGGTCGGAGCGGGCTTAATCCACCCCTCTCGGCATGCCGTTGGCGCGGCAGGCGTTCGACGCTGACGCCATATCGCCCTGGCGATAGGGGCAGGCCCGTGCTAGGTTACATGTAACCATTGATGGGGGGCAGGCATGGCGGAAACGAGCCGTTCCAAGCCGTCGCGGGACAAGGTCAGGGCGCATCGGGATCGGCTCCGCCGGCAAGGGCTGCGGCCAATCCAGATCTGGGTTCCGGACGTTCGCTCGCCGGCCTTCGCGGCCGAGGCGCATCGGCAATCCCTCGCCGTTGCCAGCAGCCCGCACGCCAAGGAGGACCAGGAGTTCATTGATACGGTCTCGGCATGGGGCGCGGAATGAGGCGCGGCGAGATTTGGACCGTTGCCGGCGGCAAGGCGTATGCGGGCAAGCCTCGGCCTGTCGTGATCCTGCAGGACGATCGGTTCGACGCAACGGACTCCTTGACGATCTGCGCGTTCACGACCGACCCGACGGACGCTCCCTTGTTCCGCCTGCCCGTCGAGCCGACCGAAAGGAACGGGCTGCGGACGCCGTGCCGCCTGATGGCGGACAAGATCGCAACCGTGCCGAAGACGAAAGTGGGGTCTCGCGTCGGGCGTCTCGACGACGAGGACATCGTGCGGCTGAACCGGGCCGTTCTCGTGTTCCTCGGGTTGGCGGGAGCGGCGCACAATGACTGACGCAAGCCGGGAGTCCGCCCCGGTACGGCGCTCCGCCTCGCCCGCTATTTCGGCAACAGCCCGGAATTCTGGCTGAACCTGCAGACGCAGTACGACATCAAGATGGCGCGGCGGAACCTCGGCCCCCAGGAGATCAAACACATCAAGCCGCACCGCAGCGTAACAATCGGGCGCCAGCGATGGAGCCACATGATAGCGGTCTGACGTCGCCACGCTCACTGCTGCGTAGTGCGGCGCCAGCATAGGCGCAAAGAGCTTAGGCGAGGTCACGCTCCCAGTTGCTACCGCAGTGCCTCCATTACTCCACCAGTTTGACGGTATGGAAACACCGGCTACGTCTTACCGGCAATCTACGTCGCACCGATCGGGTAAGGTCTCAATGTTTACCACCCAGGCGCTAGGCACTGTCGAGCGGAATACCATGCCGCAATCGACCTCAAGAGTACGGGCCTGAAAACCCGGATGGGCCAAACGATAGCTCCAGGCTGTAAGGAACTCGTCAACCAGATTTGGAACGTCACCTCTGGACCGAAGATCATCGATGCCGAGAAAGGGATGGGCCGCGTCTAACGCGACGGCTCCGGGTACAGCGATCTGAATCACCCTCGGCTCACCATCGCTTCCAAGTAGCTCTTTTCCCTCAGACCCGAGAAGTGCATAAGCCACGTGCTGGTCGAATTCAGCGCCATGGGTCAAGTAGTGATTGAAGCCATTGATTAATCCGAACCGCGAGAGTGTCAGGTGAACTTGCTCCTCTCGGTCCCCGGCGCAACCGCGTTGCCCGTGCGCCCGGATGGCCGCATCGAGCCCGTCGGCAACTTCGCCCCAGCGCGGATGGGGCGAGAGCGCTCTGACGAGCCGATTGCGGCGAGCTTCGGCTTTCAGGGGCAACAGCCCCATAGCTCGAACCGAGACGACCTCGCCATCGGTCAGCCGGGTTCCGTGATAACCTGCGACCATTGTCGATCGAACCCATGCCAGTGTCGTATCTATGATTGCATCGCGATCCGTCAGATCGAAGAGCAGGTTGCGGGCATCTTCAACGTACTCTGGTGCGGCCGCTACAAGCGTCGGCCCGACGGAGTCCGGAACATGGCCCATTAGCGCATCGGTCAGTCGCAGGACCCAATCGTCGATGTTGTCGAAATCGAGCCTTGCAGAGGAAATTGGACTCATCCTCATTCGCGGTTTCCGCATGGGGCGGCGTCTTGGCGCTGGTTTCTTACGCCACCGCCTGCAACCCCTTCTTGGCAATCAGCGTGAGCAGCTTGAGCGAGGCGCCGCGCGGGCGCTTCTCGCCGCGCTCCCATTGGCTGACGAGGCCGGTGGTGACGTTGAGATAGCGGGCAAACACCGCCTGGCTCGCCTTCTCGCGCAAACGGATCTGCCGGATTCGCTCCGGCGCCAGGTCCTCGACCGGCGTCAGACACATCTCATCGAAGGCCTTCATCGTCCGCTTGTCCGTGACGCCCGCTTCATGCAGGCCGAGCGCGGTCTCGTGCACGGCCGCCAGCGCGTCGCTGCGATACTGCTTACCCATGGCACTCAATCTCCGTGATCGTTTCGTTCTTCATCGCCGCCTGCAAAGCCTTGTCGTCGAGAGCGAGCATTTCGTCGGCGAGCTTCCGGAAGGCCTTCAGCTCGTCCCGCCGGATGTTGTCCCGGTCGCTCTTGGCGAAGCCGTAGACGAAGAACGCCTTCGAGCCTCGACGGAAGAGCACGATGCTCCGGAACCCTCCGGACTTGCCCTCGCCCTCGCGCGCTAGGCGCTGCTTGATCACGCCGCCGCCCAGGTCGGCATCGATAAGCCCGTCCTCGGCGCGACGGACGGCTTCGCAAAGCTCCTCGTCGGCGATACCTTCATGGTTCGCAAAGCGGGTAAACGGTTTGGTCTTGAAGACGCGCACGCAAGTCCCGCCCCGCCAACTATCATTCTAAGTATTATAGCACTAAGTCACACACTTTGCAATCTGGCTCGACCCCCGCGGCGGCCGGCCCGGAATGTCCGAATCGCGACGCCGTGGGTGTCGCATTCTCGGGTGCATGGGGTTGAACGCGAGATTCGTTCCATGCCCCCGGCGGCTCGTGCCGCCGGCCGGGCGTGGCGGCCCATTGGCCCTGCCTCTGCCTCAGTTCACCACCAGGTCCAGCGGCCGGCGCGACAGCGCCTCGCACCCCGTCTCGGTGACCAGGACCGTCTGCC
>JBBECF010000089.1:0-22850 GCA_040881945.1 Dongiaceae bacterium
ACCGGCCGGCCGATGCTCGCGGCGGCGCGCAGGCGCGCCTCGGCGTCCGGGTCGGCGGAGCGGCCGAGAAACTCCCGGAAGGGGGCGCACCGCTCGATCACGGGGCCGCGCAGGGTCAGCCCGTCCGCCTTGCCGTAAAGATGCGCCCGGACGCTGGACCAGGGCCAGTCCTCGGCCCGTCCGACCAGGCGCGCCCGCACCGGGTTCAACGACACATAGCGAACGGCGGCCGCCAGGTGTTCCTCGTCCATGACGACCGATCCGAAACGGCCTTGCCAGAAATGGCCCGTGCGCTTGCGGCGCGCATGGATGGCGCCGGCGTAGCGCCGGTGGGCCCGCGCCAACGCGCGGCGCAGCCCGTCCGCGTCGGCGGGAACCAGAATCAGGTGCACATGATTGGGCATCAGGCACCAGGCCCAGACCTCGACTCCTGCCGCGCGGCAACTGTCCGCCAGCAGATCGCGATAGAGCGCGTAATCCGCCTCGCCGAAGAAGACGCGGGCGCCGCCGTTGCCGCGCTGCGTCACATGATGCGGCAGACCGGGCACGACGAGGCGGGCGAGACGGGCCATGCTCGATGCTATGCACGGGACGAGGGCGAGTCAATTTGATGCACTGTCACCGAAATATGTGCACCGAAATATGTGGGTAAGGGTAGGTGCCGACGGCGGTAGGTGCGGGCCGGAACATTCGGCCTTGGCTGGCAAGTGCGCTCGGCCGGCTGCGCGAGACCTGCCCGAGGCCGTCGGCTGCATTAAGCGTTTATTTACCATGAATGTCCAAACCTTGCCGGGAAGGGGCGGCGGAGCGCGTCGCCCCGACGTCCCGGGGCCCGAGCGATGCAAGAAAGCTTCCATCTGCTGACCGCCTTCGGCGAGAACCTGGCCCTGCTGCTGGCGCTCGGCGTGGTCTATACGCTGTTCGGGCTGCCGTGGCTGCGCCGCGCCGGCCGGTTAGGCACCATCGGCATGGGCGCGATCTTCGGGACGATCGCCATCGCCGGCATCCAGGCCGGGATCGAGTTGGCGCCCGGCGTGTTCTTCGACGGCCGCAACATCGTCGTCATGGCCGCCGCCGCCTTCGGCGGGCCGTTGGCGGGGCTGGCGGCGGCCGGGCTCGCCGGCGCCTACCGGCTGTGGCTCGGCGGCGCCGGCACCGTCGCCGGACTGGGCGGCGTCGCCAGCGCCGCGCTGCTCGGCACCTGGCTTTACCTGCGGTGGTGGCGGCGCGGCGGCATCCTCGGGTCAAGCCCGAGGACCGGGTTGGGCGATTTCGCGCTCGGCGGATTGCTGCTCGCCGTCGTCTCGCTGCTCTGGCTGTGGGCGGTGCCCGAGGTCGGCGCGCACTTGGTCGCCGAGGTCGCCGTGCCGCATCTGCTGCTCTATCCCGCCGGCTTCCCGCTGCTCGCCCTGCTGTTGTCGAACGGGCAGCGCCAGGCCGCCGCGATCGACGCCCTGCGCCGCAGCGAGCGGCCGGTGCTCGGCGAGGACGGCCGTTTCCAGGGTTATCGCGGCGTCGCCACCGACATTTCCACCGAGACCGAGGCGACCCGGCGGATGCGGGCGAGCGAAGCGCGGCTGATCGACGCCATCGAGAGCATGTCGGAGGCCTTCGTGCTGTTCGACGCCGACGACCGGTTGGTCCTGTGCAACGAACGATACCGCGACCTCAATTCGCTGATCGCCGACCTGATCGCGCCGGGCGCCCGCTTCGAGGACCTGGCCCGCCGCTCCGCCCGCGACCAGGTCCGCCACGAAGCGGCCGACGACGAAGCGGCCTGGGTGGCGGCGCGGCTGGCGCTGCACCGCAGCCCGCCGAGCACGCATGTCCACCAGCGCCACGACGGCCGCTGGCTGCGGGTGGCCGAACGCCGCACGCACGAGGGCGGCACACTCGTCGTGATCACCGACGTCACCGAGACAAAGCGGCGCGAAGGCGCGCTCGAGGCCGATTCGACCCTGCTGCAGGCGACGCTCGACAGCATCAGCCACGGCCTTAGCGTCGTCGACGCGCAAGCCCGGCTGATCGCCTGGAACCGGCGTTTCATCGAGCTGTTCGAGCTGCCGGCCGAGCGCCTGCGCAAGGGCATGGGCTGGGCCGAGCTCGGCGCCATCATGGCCGAGCGCGGCGAGAACAACGCCAGAGACCCCGATTGGCTGCCCGGCGGCGGCGTGCAGGACGAGCGCGCGGGGGGGGCGCAGCGTTACGAAAAGCGGCGCGGCGGCATGGTGATCCGGGCGCGGCGCAGTCCGATGCCGGGCGGCGGTTTCACCGCCACCTATTCCGACATCACCGACGCCAGACAGCGCGAGGCGCGTCTGGCCGAGCTGGCGCAACGCAACGCCTCGCTGGCCGCCGCCGTCGCCGCGGCCTCGACCTCGATGGTCGTCACCGACCCCAATCTGCCGGGCAACCCGATCATCCTCGTCAACCCGGCCTTCACCCGCATCACCGGCTATGAAGCGGCCGAGGCGATCGGCCGCAACAGCCGGTTCCTACAGGGCAAGGACACCGATCCCGATACCATCACGCGCCTGCGCAAGGCGATTGCCGCGCGCCGGCCGATCAACGTCACCATCCGCAACTACCGCAAGGACGGCCGCACCTTCTGGAGCGAGCTCAGCGTCAGCCCGGTGTTCGACGAGCGCCGGCAACTGATCCACTTCGTCGGCATCCAGACCGACGTCACCGGCCGCGTGCGCGCCGAGGACGCGCTGCGGCGCAGCGAGCGCGAACTGCGCGAGCTGTCCCAGACCCACGCCGCCACGCTCGACGCCCTGCCGGCCTATGTGGCGCTGCTCGACCCAGCGGGCATGGTCGTGTCGGTCAACAAGATTTGGCGCGAGTCCACGCGGCTCGGTGCGGCCGGCGACGCCGCCGACCTCGGCGGCGACTATCTGGCTCTGCTCGACGATGCGGCCGGCCCATTCGCGGCCGAGGCGCCGGAGATGAGCGACGGCCTGCGCGCGGTCCTGGCCGGCGCGTGCGACTTGTTCACCCACGAATATCCCGACGGCGCCGGGCCCGAGCACCGCTGGCTCCAGTTCATCGCCACCCCGGTGGTGAAGGACGGCGGCCGCGGCGCCGTGGTCATGCATCTCGACGTCACCGACCGCGTCCGCGCCGAGAACGAGTTGCGCGCCGCCATGGAGCAGGCCGAATACGCCAACCGCTCGAAATCGGAGTTCCTGGCCAATGTCAGTCACGAACTGCGCACGCCGCTGAATGCGGTGATCGGATTCTCCGAGATCCTGCACCAGGAGATGTTCGGCCCGATCGGCAAGGCGCGGTACAAGGAGTACGCGCGTGACATTCACGCCAGCGGCGTCCACTTGTTGTCGATCATCAACGACATCCTGGATCTGTCGAAGATCGAGGCCGGCAAGTTCGACCTGCACGAATCCGAGCTGGATCTGTCGGCCGTCGTCGCGGCCTGCGTGACGCTGGTTCGCGAGCGGGCGCGCGAAGGCCAACTGGCGCTGCGCACCGAGCTGGCGGCGGCGCTGCCGCCGTTGCGCGCCGACGAGCGGGCGGTCAAGCAGATCCTGATCAACCTCCTGTCCAATGCCGTCAAGTTCACGCCGGCCGGCGGCGCGGTCACGGTGCGGGCGCGGTTGGACGACGCGGGCAATTTCGTGCTGTCGGTGGCCGACACCGGCATCGGCATCGCCGAGAGGGACATCCCCAAGGCCATGGCGGCGTTCAGCCAGGTCGACAACACGTTGACCCGCAAATTCGCCGGCACCGGCCTCGGGCTGCCGCTCGTGCGCCTGCTGGCCGGACTGCACGGCGGCGACATGTCGCTCGACAGCAAGGTCGGCGTCGGCACCACGGTGACGGTGCGCCTGCCCCAGCGTCGCGCCGTTCTGGCCGCTCCCGCCGCACTCAGCCGCGCGGGCTGATCATGCGGCCGAGGTCCTGGCCGCCGAACAGGTGGACATGGAAATGCGCCACCTCCTGGCGGGCGTCGGCGCCGTGGTTGCCGAGGAAGCGATAGCCGGTCGCCGCCACGCCGAGGTCGCGGGCGATCCGCCCGACGGCGCGCAGCAGGGCCGCGATCTCCGCGTCCGAGGCCATTTGCGAGAAGTCGTCGAGCGAGACGTACCTACCCTTGGGGATGACCAGGACGTGGGTCTTGGCCTGCGGGTTGATGTCGTGGAAGGCGAGTACGTGATCGTCCTCGAACACCTTCTTGCAGGGAATCTCGCCGCGCAGAATGCGGGCGAATACATTGCCGTCGTCATAGGCCATGGGCATCACTCCCGCCGCGAATCGGTCAGTCGTTCGCGCGCTGCCGCCGCCTCGCCAAGCCGGAAACGCCCTCGCGCTCGGCGAGGGCGGCCCAGACCTTGGCCGGCGTGAGCCGGCAATCGGCCCACAGCACGAGCAGATGATAGAGCAGGTCGGCGCTCTCGGCGGCCAGCTTTTTCTTGTTGCCGCGCACCCCTTCGATCACCGCCTCGACCGCTTCCTCGCCGACCTTCTGCGCGATCTTCTCCCGACCCTTGGCGAACAGCCGGGCGGTGTTGGAGGCGGCCGGGTCGGCGCCGCGGCGGCTTTCGATGACCGAATAGAGACGGTCGAGAATCGCGCCGTCGAGATCGCCCTTGCCGGAGTCTGTCATCGCCCCCCCCTCGATCCGGCGCCCGCCTGCCTAGTGTCCTGCCCCGCACCGGGATGCCGGCGGCGGCATGGCCGGTCCCGACCTTCTTGGCGGGGGAGTATGGCGGCATGTGATCGGCTCGGCAAACCACACGTCACGCTCTTAATTATGCGTCAACGCTGGCGCGTCATGATCTTGGGATGTCCAAGCTTAGATCGGTCGCGGGCAGACCGGCGAGCGCACGAGCGCGTTTGCTGAGGCGTCCGTTCTCGGCAGTTAACGTCCTGCTAGGCGCAATCTTGTTTGGGCTGTTAGTCGGTGGCTTCGGCGATCTTCCGTTTCCCGTGTTCTCGACGACAATTCAGAATGAAGCGGAACCGCTCGCCCTTGGCGAGAGACAAGCGCAATTATCGCCCGGCTCCTCACTTGTCGGTCGCGCGTCGGTCATTGACGGCGACACAATCGAGATTCACGGACAACGGATTCGATTCCACGGAATCGATGCGCCCGAGAGTTCGCAAACATGCCGCGACGGGAACGGGCGGGAATACCGTTGCGGCCAGCGTGCAACGAGCGCCCTTGCCGACAAGATTGGACATAAGACGGTCGAATGCGAGCAACGGGACGTTGACCACTACAAGCGCATCGTCGCCGTATGCCGCCAAGGCGGCGAAGACTTGAATGCGTGGATGGTCGTCGAAGGATGGGCGATGGCCTATCGGCAGTTTTCGACGGACTACATAGGCCAAGAGCGGTATGCCAGAACGGCGCGCAGGGGAATCTGGGCGGGTGCGTTCGCCGAACCCGCGGAATGGCGGAGCGGCAGCGATCGAGAACCGCGACCGGATCAAGCCAACGACACCGCGTCCGGCCAGTGCCGGATCAAAGGGAACTTTAGTTCAACGGGCGAGCGCATTTATCACGTGCCCGGTGGGCAGTACTATGAACGCACGCGGATCAATCCCGCGAACGGCGAGCGGTATTTTTGCACGGAAGACGAAGCGCGGGCCGCTGGCTGGCGTCGTTCCAAGCGTTGACCTTTAGCGTACGGTCGGCAGCCGTAGGGGCGAAGCGCGGTCGCGATCATGAATCGGCGCTAGGCGCGCACCGGGATGCCGGCGGCGGCGAGGTGCGCCTTGGCCGCGGCGATCGAGAATTCGCCGAAATGGAAGATCGAGGCGGCGAGCACGGCGGCGGCATGGCCGTCGCGCACGGCCGCGACGAGATGGTCGAGCCGGCCGGCGCCGCCGCTGGCGATGACCGGCACCGGCACCGCGTCGGCGACCGCGCGGGTGAGCGCGACGTCGTAGCCGTCCTTGGTGCCGTCGCGGTCCATCGAGGTGAGCAGGATCTCGCCGGCCCCGCTGGACGCCATCCGTCGCGCCCAATCGCCGGCGTCGAGACCTGTCGGGCGCCGTCCGCCGTGGGTGAACACCTGCCAGCGGCCGGGGCCGACGGATTTCGCGTCGATCGCCACGGTGATGCATTGGCTGCCGAACTTCTCCGCCGCCCGGCGCACGAAATCGGGGTCGGCGACGGCAGCGGTGTTGATCGAGACCTTGTCGGCGCCGGCCAGGAGCAGCCGGCGGATGTCCTCGATCCGCCGCACCCCGCCGCCGACGGTGAGCGGCATGAAGCAGCGCTCGGCGGTGCCGGCGACGACGTCGTAGAGCGTGTCGCGGTTCTCGTGGCTGGCGGCGATGTCGAGGAACGTGAGCTCGTCGGCGCCGGCGGCGTCGTAAACGCGGGCCTGTTCGACCGGGTCGCCGGCATCGACGAGGTCGACGAAATTGACCCCCTTGACGACGCGGCCGGCCTGGACGTCGAGACAGGGGATGACGCGCAGCTTCAGCATCGGCCGGGGTTCCCGACGGCGGCCGCGGCGCCGCGCAGCACCGCCAACGCGGCGCCGATGTCGAGCCGCCCGTCGTAGAGCGCGCGGCCGACGATGACGCCGGCGACGCCATTGCCCGCGACCGCCTTGAGCCGGCGCAGGTCGTCGAGCGACGCCGCGCCGCCGCTGGCGATCACCGGCACGGGCACGCTCGCCGCCAACGCCGCCGTCGCCTCGACGGCGAGGCCGGCGAGCATGCCGTCGCGGGCGATGTCGGTATAGACGATCGCCGCGACGCCGGCGTCGACGAAGCGCCGCGCCAGCTCGCCCACCGCCAACTCGCTCGTCCTGGCCCAGCCCTCGACCGCGACGCGGCCGTCGCGCGCGTCGATGGCGCCGACGATGCGTCCGGGATGGCGCCGGCAGGCCTGGCGCAACAGCTCGGGATCGCGCACCGCGGCGGTGCCGAGAATCACCCGGGCGACGCCGTGCTCGAGCCAGCGGTCGATGGCGGGCATGTCGCGGATGCCGCCGCCGAGCTGGCACGGCACCGCGACGGCGGCGAGGATCGCCTCGACCGCCGGCGCGTTCACGGCGCGGCCGGCGACGGCGCCATCGAGATCGACCAGGTGCAGCCATTCCGCTCCGGCGGCGGCGAAGGCGCGCGCCTGCGCCGCCGGGTCGCGATTGAACACGGTCGCCCGGTCGAGGTCGCCCTGGCGTAAGCGCACGCAGGCGCCGTCCTTGAGGTCGATGGCCGGGAACAGGATCATGGCGGCGCCGCCGCCGCGGCGCCGTCAAGATCCTTCCAGTAGTAAAGACCAGCGACCAGCCGGCCGTCGACCCGGGCGTAGCAGGGATGCGTGCCCCAGTGGCGGTAGCCGAGGGAGCGGTAGAGCTGATTTGCCGCCTCCTGGGTCTCGCGCACGTCGAGATTGAGCACGGCGACGCCGGCGGCGCGCGCCGCATCCTCGACGGCCAGCACGATGGCGCGGGCGAGGCCGTGGCCGCGCGCCCAGGGGGCGACGAAGCTGGTGGTGAGCTGTGCGGCGTGTCCTTGCGCCTCGTTGTTGCGCGGCGGGCGAACGAGCTGCGCCGAGCCGGCGATGCCGCCGTCGAGGCGGCCGACGAACAGCGTACGGTCGGGCACCAGCAGCACGCCGCGCCAATAGGATTCCATGATGTTGCGCGGCGGCGGCGTGAGCCAGCCAAAGCCGCCGCCGGCGCCGATGGCGTCGTCGGCCGCCTCGCACAAATCGTGCAAGTCGGTGCCGCGGAACTCGGTCAGCCGCTCGACCGACGCACCGATCATCGCGGCCCCTTGCCCGGTCATGGACGCCAGCGCAGAAAGTTCGCCAGCAGGCGCAGGCCGGTGGCTTGGCTCTTCTCCGGGTGGAACTGGGTGCCGACCAGGTTGTCGCGCGCCACCGCCGCGGTCACGGCGCCGCCGTAGTCCACGGTCGCCAGCAGATGGCTCGAATCGGCGGGCCGCAGATGATAGCTGTGAACGAAATAGACGTCTGGCGAGAAGCGCCCCAGTCCGGCGAACACCGGGTGCGCCGGGCCGTGGAGGCACAGGTCATTCCAGCCGTAATGCGGAATCCACCACGGCCGGCCGCTCGGCGGCCAGACGATATTTCCGGCGTCGTCGCGTGCAACGCCAACGCCCGTCGCGGGCGCGATGCGCACCACATCGCCCGGAATCCAATCGAACCCCTGGTGAACGCCCATCTCATGGCTCGTCGTGGCCATGAGCTGCATGCCGATGCAGGTACCGAGGAAGGGTCGGCCGCGGGCGAGCACCGCCTCGGCCAGGGCCTCGGTCATCCCGACGCTGTCGCGGACGGCCCGCCGGCAGTCGGCGAAGGCGCCCTGGCCCGGCAGCACGATCCAATCGGCCGACGAGACCGCTTCAGGCTCCCCAACCGCGCGAACGGTCTGCCCGTCGCCGACCTCGCCGGCCGCATGGGTGAGCGACTTCAACATGGAGTGCAGATTGCCGCCCCCGCCATAATCGACGACAACCACCTGCATCAGTTATCAGTCCTCGGTCGTCAGTCGTCAGGCGTCAGTCCGATAACCGATGACTGATGACTGACGACTACTTTCAATGCGGGCCGCCGAGCACGCCCTTGGTCGACGGCACCGCATCGCCGGCGCGCGGGTCGATCTCGACGGCCGCGCGCAGCGCGCGGGCGAGGCCCTTGAAGCAGGATTCGACGATGTGGTGCGTGTTCGCGCCGTACAGATTTTCGACATGCAGGGTCAGGCCGGCGGCCTGCGCGAAGGCCTGGAACCATTCCTTGAACAGCTCGGTGTCCATGTCGCCGAGCTTGGGCCGCGCCAGCGCCACCTTCCAGATCAGATAGGGCCGGTCCGAGGCGTCGAGCGCGACCCGCGTCAGCGTTTCGTCCATCGGGATCAGGGCGTCGCCATAGCGCCGGATGCCGCGCCGGTCGCCGAGCGCCTTCGCCACGGCCTGGCCGAGGACGATGCCGGTGTCCTCGGTGGTGTGGTGGAAATCTATGTGCAGGTCGCCCTTGGCCTCGAGCTCCACGTCGATGAGGCTGTGGCGCGACAACTGTTCCAGCATGTGGTCGAGGAAGCCGATGCCGGTCGAGATGCGGGACGCGCCGGTGCCGTCGAGATCGACCGACGCCGTGACGCGGGTTTCCTTGGTGGCGCGCTCTATCCGGGCCGAACGCATGGGCTTGCCTCCGCGAAGCCGCCGGGCCGACGCGCCCGGCGCGCGAGCCACGCTTTTAACAGCATCGCCCGGGAACCGCCAGCGTCGCGGACCGGCGCAACTTATTCCAATGTCCTGAACTGCTTGCCGAGGGTCAGGCCCTGGTCCTGGTAGGACGAGCCGAGGTCGGGCCCATAGAGCTTGTCCGGCTTGGCCGTCAGGCGTTCGAAGCGCAGCCAGCCGACGATCTGTTCGTGTTCGAGCAGATAGGGTACCTCGTGCGAGCGCACCTCGAGCACCGCCTTGCTGCCGGCGCCCGACCCGCCGTAGCCGAAGCCGGGATCGAAGAACCCGGCGTAATGCACGCGGAACTCGCCGGACAGGGTGTCGTAGGCGACCATCTCGGCGGCGTGGTCGGGCGGCACGCTGACCGATTCCTTGGTCGCCAGAATGTAGAAATCGTCCGGGTTGAGGACGATGCCGCGGCCGGGCCGGGCCGCGATCGGGTCCCAGTAGTCGAGCGGGTCGTAGTGCGCCTTCTTGTCGACGTCGATCACGTCGGTGTGCTTCTTGGCGCGGAAGCCGACGAGGCCGCTGACCCGGTCGCCGCCGAGGTCGAGCGTCACGCCGATGCTGTCGTCGCGGATCGTTTCGGTGCCGGGCGCCGAATCGACGAGCCGCGCGTGTTCCTGCAACCGCCGCAATGCCGCCTCGCTGGAGAGCGGCGAGCCGCGGCGCAGCCGGAGCTGGTTGAGGCGCGAGCCCTGGCGCGCGACGATGCTGAAGGTGCGCGGCGCGATCTCGGCGTAGAGCGGGCCGTGATAGCCGCGTTCGACGCGGTCGAAGGCGACCCCGCGGTCGGCGATGAGGCGGGTGAAGATGTCGAGCCGGCCGGTCGAGCTCTTCGGGTTGGCGAAGGCGGAGATGCGGCTGCCGAGGCGTAACGATTCGAGCAGCTTGACGATGTAGACGCAGCCCTTTTCGAGCACCGCCCCCTCGGCGATGTCGATCGGATGGCCGCCGAGCTGGCTGACCTTGTCCGTGACCGTGGCGCCGCGCCCCGGCAGGAAGCTGGCCGGCACGCGGTAGGCCACCGACCCCAGGCGCAGGTCGAGGCTGGCCGGCTGGACCTGGTCGGGCAGAATGTCCTCGGTCGCGAGGATTTCGTGGGCGCGCACCAGCTCGCGGATCGTCTGATAGGGCAGGATGCCGGTGTTGTGCATCGCGCCCGCGCCGCCGGTTTCGCCCGACGGCGCCGGGAACAGAGTCATGCTGGCCTCGGCCATGGTCCTCGGGCGCCTCCCCCGGCGGCTTCGCCGACGATGCGCACGCTACCAGGGAAAGCCGTTGCCGTTCAACCTGTTATCTATCCCCACACTGGGCGGCCGCGCGCACAGGCCTATGCACAGGGCGATCCCGGCGCAAGTGTTTGGAGCAACGCCGATAATCGGCTTGCCCACAGAATCGTACCGGAGCGCTGCCCGCCGCGCCGCCGTCCTCGATGGCCTTGCGGCGTCGGGCGCGTCCGCCTATCTGGGAGGGCATGCCCCACTCGACGCCCGCCTCGGCAATGCCCTTGTGGCACGGCACCACCATCCTGTCGGTCCGTAAGGGCGGCCAGGTGGTCGTCGCCGGCGACGGCCAGGTCACGTTCGGCGCCACCGTGATGAAGTCCAACGCCCGCAAGGTGCGCCGGCTGGGGCGCGGCGACGTCATCGCCGGCTTCGCCGGCGCCACGGCCGACGCGCTCGCCTTGTTCGAGCGGCTCGAGGCGAAGCTCGAGCAGCACCCGGGGCAGCTCGCGCGCGCCTGCGTCGAACTCGCCAAGGACTGGCGCACCGACCGCTATCTGCGCCGGCTCGAGGCGATGATGGCGGTGGCCGACCAATCGGTGAGCCTGGTGCTGTCCGGCACCGGCGACGTGCTCGAGCCGGAGGACGGCCTGATCGGCATCGGGTCGGGCGGGAGCTTCGCGCTCGCCGCCGCCCGCGCGCTCGTCGACCGCGACGATTTCACCGCCGAGGAGATCGCCCGCCGGGCGCTGGCGATCGCCGCGGACATCTGCGTCTATACCAACCGCAACGTGACGATCGAGAGCCTATGAGCGCCGCCGAACCCAAGCTCGCCGCCCTGTCGCCACGTCCGGCCGCCGCCGAGTCCGACCCCGGCGCCTTCAGCCCGCGCGAGATCGTGTCCGAGCTCGACCGCTTCATCGTCGGCCAGGGCGACGCCAAGCGGGCGGTGGCGATCGCGCTGCGCAACCGCTGGCGGCGCCAGCAGCTTTCGCCCGAGCTGCGCGAGGAGGTGCTGCCGAAGAACATCCTGATGATCGGTCCCACCGGCATCGGCAAGACCGAGATCGCGCGGCGGCTGGCGCGGCTGGCGCAGGCGCCGTTCCTCAAGGTCGAGGCGACCAAGTTCACCGAGGTCGGCTATGTCGGGCGCGATGTCGAGCAGATCGTGCGCGACCTGGTCGAGATCGCCATAACCCAGACGCGCGAGCGGCTGCGCCGCCAGGTCGAGGCCAAGGCCGAACTGCTGGCCGAGGAGCGCGTGCTCGACGCCCTGGTCGGCGACGGCGCCGGCCCCGAGACGCGCGCCAAGTTCCGCCGCATGCTGCGCGCCGGCGAGCTCAACGACCGCGAAATCGAGGTCCAGGTCAAGGACGGCGGCAGCGGCGCGCTGCCTACCTTCGAGATTCCCGGCATGCCCGGGGCGAGCATGGGCATGCTGAACCTGAACGACATCCTCGGCCAGGCGCTCGGCGGCCGCACCAAGCCGCGGCGCATCACGGTGGAGGATTCGCATAAGGTGCTGATCGCCGAGGAGAGCGACAAGCTCCTGGACCAGGAGCGGGTCGTCAGGGAGGCGATCCACGCGGTCGAGCAGAACGGCATCGTGTTCCTCGACGAGATCGACAAGATCTGCGCCCGGTCGGAGCGCTTCGGCGCCGACGTCAGCCGCGAGGGCGTGCAGCGCGACCTGCTGCCGCTGATCGAGGGCACCAGCGTCGCCACCAAGCACGGGTCGGTGAAGACCGACCACATCCTGTTCATCGCCTCGGGCGCGTTCCACCAGAGCAAGCCGTCGGACCTGCTGCCGGAGCTGCAAGGCCGGCTGCCGATCCGGGTCGAGCTGCAGCCGCTGACGCGCGACGATCTGCGGCGCATCCTGGTCGAGCCCGAAGCGAGCCTGATCAAGCAGTACAAGGCCCTGTTGGCGACCGAGCAGGTCGCCCTCGACTTCGCCGAGGACGCGATCGACGCCATCGCCGACCTGGCCGCCGAGATCAACGGATCGGTCGAAAACATCGGCGCCCGCCGCCTGCACACGGTCATGGAGCGGCTGTTGGAGGAGATCAGCTTTACCGCCACCGACCGGGCGGGAAGCGCCGTCACCATCGACGCCGACTATGTACGCGACAAGGTCGCCGGGCTGGCCAAGAACGCGGACCTGAGCAGGTTCATCCTGTAGGCCGGCCGGGCGGCGGCCGATTCGCACCACACGCTGAACGTGTAATGTCCTAATCATTCTGCAACCAGTCGTGGCCGACAATCGGCTCTCCGAGGCAAGGAGGGGTCCGGCGATGGGCGGCCCGACGAGCGATCGCGACGACGCCATTCTGGCGCAACTGCGCCAGGAATTCCTGACCGACGCGCGCGACCGCCTCGACAAGCTGCAACAGGCGCTCGAGGCGATGTGCGCCGGCGGCGACGCCACCGCGGCCCTGACGGCGATGCGCCGGGAGACGCACAACCTGAAGGGCCTGGGCAGCGCCTTCGGCTTTCCCACCATCAGCCTGATCGCCCACCGATTCGAAGACTACCTGCAGAACCTCGGGACCGGACGCCTGTCGGATACCGAGGTGCAACAGTTCCTCGATCGTCTGGACGCGCTGATCACGGCCGGCGTCGATCCCGGGCTCGACCAGGCCAGCGGCCTCGTCCGCAGCCTGCCGGCGAGCGTCCACCGCACGATCGAGACGGCACCACCGCGCCATGTCGAGGTGCTGCTGGTCGCGGCTTCCAAGGCGATCGGCAAGTTCGTGGCGCGCGAGTTGGCGGCCTGCGGCTACCGTGTGACGATCGCGCGCACGCCCTGGGAGGCCTTCGAGCTGGCGGTGTGCACGCGGCCGGACCTGTTGATCACCTCGGTCGTCCTGGACCGGGTCAGCGGCGTCGACCTGGCCTGCGCCTTCGCCGCGATCCCCGCGACCCGGCACTTGCCCGTGGTCGTCCTGACCAGCTTCGACGGCGGTCAGCACGAGCTGGCGCGGTTGCCCGCCGGCGTCGGCATCGTCCACCTCGGCCAAAGTCTGAGCGAGGACCTGGCCGCGGCGATCTATGCGTTCGAGGAAGCGACGCGGGACCGGGCGGCGCGCAACCACCGCCTGCTGCTCGTCGACGACGACAGGGTGATCCGGCAGCTCGTGAGCTACATGCTGCAACCCGAGGGCTATCGCGTCGATGTCGCGGACAGCGGCCGCGCCGCGATCGAGGCCGTGCGGGAAACCCCCTACGACCTCGTCCTCATGGACATCCAGATGGAGGACATGGACGGCGTCGAGACGGTGCAAAGGATCCGCGCGCTCGCCGGCGCGGCCGGGCGCGTTCCGGTCATCGCCCTGACGGCGAACGAACGACCCGCGCAGGTCGCCGCCTATCTCGCGGCCGGCATGAACGACCATGTGGCGAAGCCGATCGAGGCGGCCGACCTGCTGGCCGCGATCCGGCGGCAGACCGGTGGGGTGCGGCCCGCCGCGCCCGCGACCGTCGGGGCGTCCGCGGCGACAGTCGCGGCGGCGGTCGAACCGGACGCCGCGGCGCGCGCCGCGATGGAATCGCTGGTCGACACGATCGGCGCGCTCGACAAACCGGCGGGACAGTAGCGCCGACGGTTCAGCTCGACCCGGGTTCCCGCGCCGCGATCAGCGCGAGCAACCGCTCGATCGTTTCGTCGTCGAGGCGATCGATCCCCTCGGCCAGCCGGTTCGCCAACTCCGTCGCGCGCGGCGCCAGACCCGCGGTATCGACGACGACGCGCGGGTGCGACAGCTCGGCGAGGCGCTTCAACTCATCGACGTCGTCCCAGGCCAGGTTGAAAAAGGCCGAAATCTGCTGCACGAACCCGCTGCTCGGCCGGCCGCGCCGGCCGTGCTCGAGGGCGCTGAGATAGGCCGAGGAGACGCCGAGCGCCGCCGCCATGTCCTTGAGCCGCAGGCCGCGCTGGGCACGCAGGTCGCGCAACTTGCGGCCGAACGGCGTCATGGCCGGCGCTGCCGGCGCAGCAGCACGTAGAGCGCGCCGGCCCCGCCGTCGCGCGGCTGGGCGTGGTCGAAGGCGAGCACCCGGGCGCGGTTCGGCGGCAAGTTGAGCCAGCGCGGGGTGTTCTCGCGCAGGACGCCGGCCCTGGCTTCGCCGGAGGCTTCGCCGAGGCGAGCGCCGGCGCCGCCGCGCCCGACGCCCTTGCCGGTGATGACCAGGACGCAGCGCTTGCCGGCGGCGGCGGCGGCGCCGATGAAGGCGTCGAGACTGCGGCGCGCCGCTTCCTGCGTCATCCCGTGCAGGTCGATGCGCGCTTCGATCGGCAGCCGGCCGCGGCGCAGCCGCTCGACCTGGCGGCGATCGACCCCGACAGTCGCGCCGCGTTCCAACTCGGGCAGCGGGGGCGACGGCGCTCGCCTCGGCGAAGCCTCCGGCGAAGCCAGGGCCGGCGGCGCGGCGGCGCGGCGTGGCGCCGGCGGCGGCGGCGGTGGTTTCTTTCGCTCGGCGGGCGGCGGCGGCGGCGGCGGCGCGCGACCCGCCAGCGGGCGCGCCTCGCGCGTCGCGGCGCGCCACAGCTCCGCTTCCGTCCGGCTAACCCTGCGCTTGGTCATCGACGAGAATTATATGCAGCCGGCGCGGCCCATGGGCACCCATCTGCAGGGTCTGCTCGATGTCGGCGCTGCGCGACGGGCCGGTGATCAGGTTGACGGTGCGCGGCATATGGCCAGCGCCGTACTGCGCGCGCAGGCGCGACCAGACCTCCTCATAGGCGCCGACGACGCGGCCGGCCTCGAGCAGCACGATGTGCATATCGGGCAGCAGGTTGAGCGTGGTCGGGCTGTCCGGCCCGGAGACCAGCACCAGCGTCCCGGTCTCGGCGACGCCGGCGAAGGCCGGCGTGAGCGACACCGCGTCGTCGGCGCGGCCGACCCCCGCGGACAGCTCGAGCAGCGGGCGGTCCGCCCAGGGCAGGGCGGCGAGGCCGGCGTCCGGCGCGAGCCGCAGCCGCGCCGGCAAATTCTCGGCCGCCAGATAGTCGGCGACCGCCGCCGGCACCGCTTCCGGCGCGGCCACGCGCGCCACCGTCGCCGCGGCCTCTTCCGCCATGGCGACGAAGAGATCGACCCGGGCGGCGTGGCCGAGCCGGGCGCGCGCCGGAATCGGGCCGGAGCCGGGCCGGGCGAGCCGGGCTTCGATCCGGGCGCGCGCCTCGGCCGGCACGGCGTCGCGTCCGAGGGCGCGGCGGACGGCGTCGAGGATTTGCCGGCGGGCGGCGCTCATCCGTCACGCGCCCCGGCGGCCAGATGCGCCTTGACGAACGCGCGCCAGTCGCCATCCGGCGCGACGCAGCGCGCCGCCGGGTCGCCCGTCGCCCGCATCGCCAGACCGCCCAGGCGCCACAGCGCCTGCCAGTGCTCCGGCGCGGCGAGCGCCAGCGTCTTGCTCCGCTCCTCCGCGCGCCGCCGGTTCCACGGGCGCAGGACGAAGAACAGCAGCGCGCCGCCGCCAACCAACGCGGCGGCGCCGACCCACGGCGCGACGGCGAAAGACAGATAAGCGGAGAGTACGACCAGCACGAACGGCGGCACGACAATGTCCGTGGTGCGGAAGCCGGGCGCGCCGGATCGGTTGACCGCGGCGAAATCGACCGCGAGCTCGAGCTCGCCGGCGTCGTGGGCGCGGCGGATGACGCTAAGCAGGGAAGCGTCGTGGCTCACCGCCGCGCCGCCCACAACTCTTGGAACGTCCGGCCGAGCGGCGCCGGGAGGTCGCGATGCGCCGTCCAGCCGCCGGCCAGCGGCAGGGCGTGGAAGCGGCCGCGCCGCCGCCCGAGCAGCCCGAGCAGGCGCAGCGCCGGCCGGACCGCGGCGCGGTACAGCGCCGGCCGCCGGGCGAGGAACGCCCACAGCCGCAGGCCGAAGCGATAGGGCGCCGGTCCGAGACGGCGTTCGAATTCGAGCTCGCGCCAGCGTCGCAACATCCGGGGCAGGGGAATGCGCATCGGGCAGACGCTTTCGCAACGTCCGCACAGGGTCGAGGCGTTCGGCAGGTGGCGGCTTGCCGCGAGACCGAACAAGGCCGGCGTCAGCACGGCGCCCATCGGTCCCGAATAGACCGAGCCATAGGCATGGCCGCCGACCGCCTGATAGACCGGACAGTGGTTGAGACAGGCGCCGCAGCGGATGCAGCGCAGCATGTCCTGGAACTCGGTCCCGAGCATGCGGCTGCGCCCGTTGTCGAGCAGCACGACGTGAAACGCCGGCGGCCCGTCGAGGTCGCCGGCGCGGCGCGGACCGGTCGAGAAGGTGGTGTAGACCGAGAACTCCTGCCCGGTCGCCGAACGCGCCAGGACGCGCAGGATGGTCGCCGCATCCTCGAGCGTCGGCACGACCTTCTCGAGGCTGGCGAGCACGATGTGGACGCGCGGCAGGGTCTGCGTCAGGTCGCCGTTGCCTTCGTTGGTGACGATCACCGTCGAGCCGGTCTCGGCGATCAGGAAATTGGCGCCGGTGACGCCGACATCGGCGGCGAGGAAGCGGTCGCGCAGCGCCGCCCGCGCCTCGGCCAGCAGCGTGCTCGGCTCGGTCAGCGGCCGCCCCGGATCGAGGTCGACATGGGCGGCGCGGAACGCGTCGGCGACCTGCTCCTTGTTGACGTGGATGGCCGGGGCGATGAGGTGGCTCGGCGTTTCGCCGCGCAGTTGGATGATGTATTCGCCGAGATCCGTTTCGACCGGCGTGATGCCGTTCGCCTCGAGATGCTCGTTGATGCCGATCTCCTCGCCGATCATCGTCTTGCCCTTGGTCACCGTGCGCGCGCCGGCGGCGCGGCAGATGTCGAGCACCGCCCGCCGGGCCGCCTCGGCATCGACGCACCAATGCACCTGGCCGCCCGCTTCCGTCACCTTGTCCGCGAAGCGTTCGAGATAGACGTCGAGATTCGCCAGCACGTGGTCCTTGATGTCGCGGGCGGCGTCGCGCAGGGCGTCGAACTCCGGCAGGCGGGCGGCGGCGCGGGCGCGGCGCTCGACGAAATTCACGCGGACGTGGCCGAGCGCCCGCTGCAGCGAGGCATCGGCGAGCGCCCGACGGGCGTTGTCCGGGAACCGCTGGCTGGTCGAGGCCTGCATGGGCGACGCCCGCCTCAGCCCGCCGCCGGCTCGCCGATGGCCGGGCCGTCGGTCATGCCGGCCAGCACCTCGGCGACGTGGCGCACGGCGACGATGCGGCCTTCGCGGTGCAGCTTGCCGGCCATGTTCATCAGGCAGCCGAGGTCGCCGGCGAGCAGCGTCGCGGCGCCGCTGCCGGCGATGGCGGCGGTCTTTTCCGCCACCATGCGGTCCGAGATCGCCGGGTATTTGATGCAGAACGTGCCGCCGAAGCCGCAGCAGGACTCGGCGTCCGGTAATTCCGTCAGCCGCAGACCGGCGATCGAGCGCAGCAGGCGCCGCGGCTGCGCCTTGACGCCGAGCTCGCGCAGGCCGGAGCAGCCGTCGTGATAGGTGACGGCGCCGTCGTGGCGCGCCGTCACGCGCTCGACGCCCCTGACGTCGACGAGAAACGAGACCAGCTCGTGGGTGCGCCGGGCGAGATCGTCGGCGCGGGCGCGTATCGGCTCGTCGGCGCCGAACAGCGCGGGGTAGTGCACGCGGATCATCCCGGCGCAGGAGCCGCTCGGCGCGACCACGTAATCGAAGCCGGCGAACGCCTCGATCACCTGCGCCGCGATCGCGCGGGCATCGGCCCGATCGCCGGAATTATAGGCGGGCTGGCCACAGCAGGTCTGCGCCCGCGGGACTTCGACCACGCAGCCGGCGTCCTCGAGCAGCTTCACCGCGGCGAAGCCGACGGCGGGGCGAAACAGATCGACGAGGCAGGTGACGAACAGGCCGACGCGGACCGGACCATCGGGCATGCGGAAGGACCCTCGGGCAGATTTTGTCGGCGAAGAATGCGGGCGGCCCGGCGCGAAGGCAAGCGCCGGGGCGGGTCAGCTCGCCGCGTCCCGGCGCTCGGCCACGGCGCGCGGCAGCAGCAGGAAATAGCGGCCCCGCTGCTTCATGCCGCCGGCGCGCGCCAGCGCCGCATCGCCGGTGCCCCAAAAGACGTCGCCGCGCACGGCGCCCTTGATGGCGCCGCCGGTGTCCTGCGCGATCATCAGCCGGCGCAGGGGCTTGCCCACGTCCGGCCCGCCGGGCGGCCAGACGGTGTCGAGCCACAGCGGCGCGCCCAGCGGCATGAAGGCCGGATCCACGGCCAGACTGCGCAGCGGCGTGAGCACGACGCCGGCGGCGCCGATCGGTCCGGCGCCGTCGAACTCGCGGAAGAAGATGTAGCGCGGGTTGGCTTGCATCATCTCCGGCGCCCGGTCGGGATGGGCGCGCAACCAGTCGCGCACCGATTGCATCGAGGCGCCGTCGCGCGGGATGGCGCCGCTGTCGATCAACAGGCGCGCGATCCCGACGAACGGCCGGCCGTTACTGGCCGCGTAACCGACCCGGACGACGCCGCCGTCGGCGAGCCGCACGCGGCCCGATCCCTGGATGTGCAGGAAGAAGACGTCGATCGGATCGTCGATCCAGAGCAGCTCCAGGCCACGGCCGGCGAGCGCCCCGCCGTCGATCTCGGCGCGGGTCGGATAGGGCCGCAGGCGACCGTCGACGACGCGACCGGTCAGGCCGGCGCCGTCGTGCGCGACGCCGAACTCGCCCGGATCGGCCGTCACCAGGTCGGCCGGGCGGCGATAGAGCGGCACGGCATGGGCGCCGTCCGGCCGCCGGGCGCCGCGCAGTTCCGGTTCGTAGTAGCCGGTGAACAGGCCGACCGCCTCGTCCGCCACGCCGCCGGGGGCGCCGACCGCATAGGGCCGGAACCAGTCCTCGAAGAAGCGGGTCGCCGCCGGGTCGTCGTCGCGAGCGATGTCGATGGCCGCCCGACAGGGCCCCAGCCAGTCGGCGACGGTGCCGCCGACGCCGCCCGGTCCCACCGCGCGGTCGTGCGGCTGGCGCGCAAGCCCGGCGCAGGTCGCGAGGAAGGGGCGGATCGCCTCGGCCGCGCTGTCGCCGCCCCAGCCGGGGAGGTCGGCGAAATCGCTGCGGGTCAGCAGCCGCGGGGTTGCCGGCGCGAGCGGGGCTTGGCGCGCCTCCTCGGCCTCGCAGGCCGCGAGCGCGACGGCCACGGCCAGGACCCAGGCGACGGCCTTGCCGGTCATGGCGGTCAGTTCGGGCTGCGCGTGGCGACCAGGGTCCAATTCGGATCGCGCGCCCGCGTGTTGCGCGCGAAGGTCCAGATATCGGTCACCACGGCGACCGCGGTCGGGTCGCCCTCGACGACAGCGCCATCGGCATCGCGGGTGACGTTGACCTGCTCGGACACGATTTTCACCGTCACCAGCGCGATGCGTCCTTGCAGCTCGGCCTCGACGATCTCGGCGGAGCGCAGGCCGACCACGGTGGTCTCGAGCGTGTGCTTCGCCTTGGCGCGCGTCTTGATGGCGGAGCTGAAGTTCTCGAACACCTCGTCGCTGAGCAGCGGCCGCAGGGTGGCCGTGTCGTTGGCGGCGAAGGCGTTGACGATCAGGTCGAAGGCGGCGCGGGTGCCGACCAGGAACTGATCCGGGTCGAAATCGCCCCCTGCTGCCCGGATGCGGGCCAGCCCGGCTTGCAGGGGATCGGCGGTCGGCTCCGGCGCCGGTTCGTCCGCGGCCGAGTCGCCCGCCCGTTCCGGTCGGCTGCGGTCCGGCAGGGTGACGACCTTGTCGTCGCCCGCCTCGCCGGCGCCCTGGTCGCGCCGGCGCTCGTGGCCGGTGCGCCGGCCGAGCACATTGCGCAGCCGCATCACCAGAAACACGGCAATCATGGCGAAGAAGAGGATGTCGAGGAGCTGGAAGCCGTCGCCCATATTCCGCGTCCGCTTGCCGCCGATCCCGCTATCGGCCGGCAATTCCTTTGTTGTACATAGGGAATTAAGCAGAAAAGAGCAAGCATGGCCGTCCTCGTCCCGATCGCGCTGATCGCGCTGCCCTTGGCCGAGATTTTCGTTTTCGTCGAGGTCGGCGCGCGGATCGGCCCCTGGCCGACGGTCGCGCTGACGGTGCTCGCGGCGTTGACCGGCCTGGGGCTGCTGCGCCGCCAAGGCCTGTCGACCCTTGCCCGCCTGCGCGCCGCGCTCGCCCGCGACGAGTTGCCGGCGACGGAACTCTTCCACGGCGCCTGCGTGCTGCTGGCCGGGGCGTTGCTCCTGATGCCAGGGTTCCTCAGCGATGTTGCCGGCCTGCTGCTCTTCGTCCCGGCACTGCGCAATACGCTCTGGCGCCGCTTCCGCAGGCATGTCTCGTTGCACGGCCGGACCTGGATCGCCGGCCGGCCGGCGCACCGGCCGGCCGGCAAGGTCATCGAGGCGGAGTACGAGGAGCTGCCGCCCGAGCCGCCGGGACCGGACGACCCGCTTGGCGGTAAGTCAGTTTGAAATCCGAGATAGCGCGGAAGGCTGTCCAACCCAGATGAAGGCGCTCCTAGGTTGGCTTCGCGAGCTTCTTGTTACCCTTCAGCCGGCTTTCAATCTCCTTGATAGGCACTCCGACCGGAAGCTCTTCGGGAAGCGGTGAGCCGCTATCCGCAATTACCTTGCGGACCCGAGTCCCGACCGTGCGATTCGTCTCGATCGCGCGCTGTTCGCCCTTGATGCCCTCGCGGTTGATGACCTCCGCAGCAAGGTTCATCTGGAAGTCATTGGCCGAAAGCTCCAAGGGGCCCGCATAGTCAAAAAGGTTATCTGTCGCCTTAATGCCCTTTTTTCGGCGGACATCCTTTAACGGAGCGCCATACAAGCCCTGATAGCGCGCGTCATGGAAAATGGGCTGCATACGATTTCGCACGCCCGCTTCTTGAGCGACCTTGCTTACCTTCTTGAATGAAGTCCTCACCCGGTTTCGGAGTTCGAGGCGACGTTCATCCTCGTTCAGCCGCACGTTCTCCTGCTCTTGGAGTTCCATGCGGCGTGTCTGGATAGCAAAGTACGTGTGCGCCGCGGCAATTTCCGGCTTCGCCGGGTCACCATTCATGGCAATTAGGTAGCAGGCAGCCCGACTCAAGAAGTGGTCCTCCACACGCCGTTCGGCGCCACTCCCCAGTCCCACCATTTTGGTCGTGCGGCCAAAATGCTTCTGTGGGTCGATCCCAGTCCCACTACACGCGTCCTTAGCCCGCTGCATCACCCCCTCGAAACCTTTCCATGTCGGATACCCAAGCACCGGATGGATGTCCCTTGCGGTCCAATAATCCTTGCCAGTCGCAGTCACGCGCTTTAGCGATTCAAGTCGCTCCATCGTGGTGCGGTACGCGGGCGTAACCGTCAGATCGGTTAATTCTTCCATCTCAGAAGACCTTTGTGTTTTCCTCTCTCTCATGTCACCATACCACTTTATCACACACGAGTCACACACATAGGTGCGGCAATGAATGAAAGGCGAAAGATCGAGGAGAGGCTTCGCAAAAAAGAGCACGAAATTAACGACTTGGAGGCGCAAGTTCGCAATGCGCGGATATACGTACAGGCATTGCAGGATGTCCTGAAAATGCTCCCCCGCCCCGTCGAGCCTGCGGCTACCTCGGGTACACTGCGGCCAGGGAGCAACATGGCGAAAGTGAGAGACTTTATCCTTCAACATGGGCGGCCAGTTCACATTTCAGAACTCTTAAAGGGACTCGGACTCCCGGCTAGCCGAGAGTCCCGGGCCTCGCTGTCGGGGTCTCTGGCGGCATATGTCCGTAAGGGAGAAATCTTCACTCGTCCGGCCCCCAATACCTTTGGGCTGATTGAGTTGGGGCATACGAGGGAGCCTGCAGAGAAATCGCTAGAAGAGCCACCTGCGGACTTCGCGGACGAAAAGTCCGCAACGTCCGAGCTTCCTGATGATCTGCCATTTTAAGTGACACTCATGCTTGCCTGCTGACCCACCATCTGCGGCCGAGGGGCGATTGAGCGCACCGCCGATCCGTGCTAGCCACTGACCGCCGCAACCCAAGGATTGCCGGATGACCGACGCGCCGACGACCCCCGCGCCCGAAGCGCCGCCACCGCCGGCGGCGGCGGCGGCGGCGCCGATCACGGTGGTGACCCAATACGTCAAGGACCTTTCGTTCGAGAACCCCAACGCCCCCGCCGTCCTGGCCAACGCCACCGAGGCGCCGCACGGCAACGTACAGGTCGACGTGCAGGTCCGCCCGCTCGGCGCGTCGAACTACGAGGTCAGCCTGACCCTGCGTGCCGAGACCAAACAGAAAGACCAACTCGCCTATCTCGTCGAGCTCGTCTATGCCGGCCTCTTCGTCATCGGAGACGTGCCGCCGGAGCGCATCGAGCCGCTGATAATGGTCGAAGCCCCGCGCTTCCTGTTCCCCTTCGCCCGGGCCATCGTCATGGCGCTGACGCGCGACGGCGGCTATGCGCCGCTGCTGATCAA
>JBBECF010000089.1:22950-29077 GCA_040881945.1 Dongiaceae bacterium
ACCAGCGCGGCATGGGCCGCGAGCTCGGCGTCGGTGGGCCGGTGGACGCGCGACGGGCGCGGCCGACCCTGAACATCGGGTGCGGCCGTGTCGCGAGCCGGCGCGAGGCCGACCAAATCGAAGCCGGCCTGCCGTCCGCCGATCAATTCGAGATAGACCTCGGCGAGCAGCTCCGCGTCGAGTAACGCCCCGTGCCTGGCGCGCGCCGAGTTGTCGATGGCGAATCGCCGGCACAGCGCGTCCAGGCTGGCCTGCGCGCCCGGGAACTTCCGCCGCGCCATCGCCAACGTGTCGAGGGCCCGGGCGGACGCGAGGGCGGGCCGTTCCAGACGCGCCAACTCTGTGTTGAGGAACCCCAGATCGAACTCGGCGTTGTGGATGACCAGCGGCGCCTCGCCGAGGAAGGCGAGAAACCCGTCCACGATTTCGGCGAAGCGCGGCTGCCCGGCGAGGAAATCGCCGGACAGGCCGTGCACGTCGTAGGCGCCGGTGGAGATTTCGCGCTCCGGGTTAACGTAACTGTGGAAATGCCGTCCGGTCGGCAGGTGGTTCAGCAGTTCGACGCAGGCGATTTCGACGATGCGGTCGCCGGCGTGGGCGTCGAGCCCGGTGGTTTCGGTATCGAGGACGATCTCACGCATGACGACGGCCCCGGCTGGTCCGGCGCAACACTCTGACGATCCGAGCCAGGGCGCGCAAGCTCGTGCGTCGGTCCAGGCCCGTCGGCACGACGAAGTCCGCCCGTCGGCGCTTGTCGCGGTCGGGGGTCTGCCGCGCCTCGACGCCGGCGAGCCACTGCGCCGTCATGCCCGGGCGACGGCGCAACCGCGCGAGCTGCACGAATCGCGGCGCCGTCACGGCCACGATGGCGTCGCAACTTCGCTGCGCTCCGGTCTCGAAGAGCAGCGGGATGTCGAGCACCACCAGCGGCCGCCGCGCCGCCGCCGCCCGGGCCAGAAAGCGCCGCTGGGCGCGCCGTACCAGGGGATGCAGGATGGCTTCCAGGCGCCGCAGAGCCGCCGGGTCCGCGAACACCCGCCGGCCGAGCTCGCGGCGATCGACCACGCCGTCGCGGACGACCCCGGGAAACGCGGCCGCGACGGCGGCCACCACTGCGCTGTTTGTGCTTAGCAGCCGATGCACCTCGGCGTCGGAATCGTGCATCGGCAGGCCGAGCCGGCGCAATGCCGCCGCCGCCTTCGACTTGCCCATGGCGATCGATCCGGTGAGGCCGAGGACGATCACGCCCGATCCCGGTTCACGCCGCCACCTCCGCCAGCACGAAGTCGCGCAAGGTCGCCGTGACCTGCGGCGCGACGCCGAACCAGGCCGCGAAGCCCGGCCGGGCCTGGTGCAGCAGCATGCCGAGCCCATCGACAACGCGGTTGCCGCGGGCGCGCGCCGCGGCAAGTAGCGGCGTTTCGAGGGGCGCATAGACGATGTCGTTGACCACCGCGGCGCCCGGCAGGGCGGAAAGCTCGAGATCGAGCGGCGGCTGGCCCGCCATGCCCAGCGTCGTGGCATTGACCAGCAGCGCCGCGTCGGCGAGCGCCGCGGCGCGCTCCGGCCAGGCGACGACTCGAAATGGCCCGCCGATCTCCGCCGCCAGTCTTCGGGCCCGCTCCGGCGTGCGGTTGACGAGACGGATCTCCGGCGCGCCGCCGTCGGCAAGGGCCGCCGCGATCGCCCGTGCCGCCCCGCCCGCCCCGAGCAGGACCGCGGCCCCGTCCGACGCCCGCCATCCGGGCAGCGCGGCGGCAAGATTCTCCAGAAAGCCGAAGCCGTCGGTGTTGCTGCCCTCGAGCTGGCCGTCGGCGTCGATCACGATCGTGTTGACGGCGCCGATCCGCCGCGCCGCGTCGCTTGCCCGATCGATGACGGCGAGCGCCGCCTCCTTATGCGGCACGGTTACGTTGACGCCACTGAATCCCAGGAGCGGCAAGGCGCGCAACGCCGTCGCCAGGTTCTCGGGCCGCACGGCGATCGGCACATAGGCGCCGTCGATGCCGTGCTTCTCGAGCCAGAATCCGTGCAGCCGCGGCGACCGCGAATGGGCGACCGGCCAGCCGACGACGCCGGCCAGCCGCGCGCGGCCGGTCAGGGTTCTCATGCCGCGAGCGCGCCCCGGGCGCGCAGGAACTCGAGCAGCGGCAGCAGGGGCAGGCCGAGAATTGCGAAGTAGTCCCCCTGGATGCGCGAGAACAGCTGCGCGCCGACGCCTTCAAGCTGATAGGCGCCGACCGAGACCAGCACCGCCGGCCCGGCGACGCTCAGGTAGGAGTCGAGAAATGCGTCGCTGAACGGGCGCATCGTCAGCGTCGCGCGCTCGCTCTGGTGCCACAACCGCGCGCCGTCGCACACCGCCACGACGCAGCTATGCAGGTCATGGGAGCGGCCGCGCAGCGCCAGCAGGTCGTCACGGGCCTGGGCCAGGCTCTCCGGCTTGTCGAACCAGCGGCCGCCGCAGTCGAGAATCTGGTCCGCGCCGATGACCAAATTTCCGGGATGGCGGCTGGATACCTTCTGCGCCTTAAGCTCAGCCAGCGTTTCGGCCGCCGCCGCCGCGTCCGCGCCGGCGGCGCGCAGCGAGACCCTGATCTCGGCCTCGTCGATAGTCGCCGGCTCGGCGATCGCGGCCACACCGGCGCCGCGCAGGAGCGCCGCCCGCGCCGCGCTGGCGGAGGCAAGAACGATTGCCGCGGGGCGGCGTTCGGAAAGCGCCTCAGTCATGGCTCGGCGACACCTCGCCGGCGCGGTGTCGCGCCAACATCTGGATGATCGCGGCGGCGGTCTCCTCGATCGAGCGTCGCGACACGTCGATCACCGGCCAGCCATTATCCGCGCATAGCCGCCGGGCGGTCGCCACTTCGCGCTTGACCACCTCGGGATCGACATAGTCGGTCTCCTCGCTCTCGGGCAGCAGGCGCAGGCGGGTGCGCCGGATCTGCACGAGCTGCGTCGGGTCCTTGGTCAGGCCGATGATCAGCGGCCGTTTGACGGCGAGCAGTTCGGCGGGCACCGGACAGCCAGGAACGACCGGCACATTGGCCGCCTTGATGCCTCGGTTGGCCAGATAGACGCAGGTCGGCGTCTTCGAGCTGCGCGAGACGCCGACAAGGATGACGTCGGCCTCTTCGTAATTCCAGCTCGCCTGACCGTCGTCGTGGCTCAGAGCGAAGCCCATGGCGTCGATGCGCCCGAAATATTCGGCATCGAGCTCGTGCTGGCGCCCCGGCTGGCCGCGGCTCTTCAGTCCGAGATAGCCGGCGAGCGCGCCGATCACCGGATCGAGAACCGAGATGCAAGGGACTTGCAGGCGCCGGCAGCCGTCCTCCAGCGTCGCGCGCAACTGTTCGTTCACGAGGGTGAACAGCACGATGCCGGAATTGGCCTCGACTCCGGCAAGGACCTTTACCATCTGACCGGGCGTGCGAATCAGGGTCCAGACATGCTCCGTCGGCTCGACCCCTTCGAATTGAACGAGGCAGGCGCGGGCAACGCTGTTGATCGTCTCGCCCGTGGCATCGGAGACAAGATGCAAATGAAATTGCTTCACGGGGCTATTGCTCGGCTCGGCTGTTCATCACAGGATGCAATCCGGGGATAACTACTCGACAAGCGCCAGTCCATCCCGACCGTCACACACACCGCCGGAAACCGGCCCCGCCTTGCACACAGGTGAAAGTTGCTTGGCACCGGTCGGGAATATCGGGGACAACCTTGCATGAATGCGGCATCTGTCCCCATGACTCCCGCTGCTAGACAAAGCCGCGGCGATCTCTTTTCCTGCAACGGACCACAGGCGACAATCGTTATTCCCGACCCGGCCATGGATCCTGTCGATCATTCCGGTACGACTCGCAATCCCCAGGTTTCACCGCACTACAACCTACAACAACACCTATTAGATAAACTATAGGTAGTAGGGGACAGATGGCACAGGAAGCGCCGACATTGCCGATCGCATCCGATGACAAGCTGTTGCTGCGTGCGCTGCGCGGGGCCGATTGCGAACGGCCGCCGTTCTGGCTGATGCGGCAGGCAGGCCGTTACCTGCCGGAGTACCGGGCTGCGCGAGCGAGGGTTGCAAGCTTCATGGAGCTGTGTCTGACGCCGGAGCTCGCTGCCGAAGTGACCTTGCAGCCGGTACAGCGTTTCGCCATGGATGGGGCGATCCTGTTCTCCGATATCCTGGTCGTGCCGTATGGGCTGGGCCAGGGCGTGACCTTCGAGGAGGGACAGGGCCCGGTGCTGGAGCCGTTGCGGGTTCCGGGCGATTTGGAGAAACTGTCCGTGGAGCGGCTCGCGCCGACGCTCGAGCCGGTGTACGAGGCAATCCGTTTGCTGCGCCGGAAGCTGCCGGGTAGAACCGCCCTGATCGGCTTTGCCGGGGCGCCGTGGACTCTAGCGGCCTACATGATCGAGGGCGGTAGCAGCCGGGACTTTACCGAGGTCAAGGGTTGGGCATACCGGGAACCCGAGTCCTTTGCGCGGCTGATCGATCTTCTGGTTGACGCGATTGCGTTGCATCTGACGGCGCAGATCGCGGCCGGCGCCGAGGCGGTTCAGATTTTCGACAGTTGGGCGGGGGTTCTGCCCGACGATCAACTGCGACGCTGGGGTCTCGCCCCGACGCGGGAGGTGGTGCGGCGCGTCAAGGCGGCGTATCCGGACGTGCCGGTCATCGTGTTTCCCCGCGGCGTCGGCGCGTTCTACCGTGACTATGCGGATGGCGCCGGCGCCGACGCGTTGAGTCTCGACACGAGCGTGCCGATCGACTGGGCGGCGGAGACGCTGCAGCCGCGTGTCGTACTGCAGGGGAATCTCGATCCAGGGCTGCTGGTCGTCGGCGGCGAGCCGCTGTTGCGCGCGGTCGGGCGCATCCTCGGGCGGTTGGGTCGCGGGCGGTTCGTCTTCAACCTCGGCCATGGCGTGCTGCCGCAAACGCCGCCGGAACATGTGGCGCTCTTGGCCGCTACGATTCGCGACTGGAAAAGCTGACGCCGGCGCAGCATAGTCCGCCGGCCATGACCAAGACCGCGATCGTGCTTTTCAACCTCGGCGGCCCGGATAGTCCGGACGCGGTCGAGCCGTTCCTGTTCAACCTGTTCTGCGATCCGGCGATCATCGGTTTGCCGCAGCCGCTGCGCTGGGTCGTGGCGCGACTGGCGGCGAAGCGGCGGGCGCGCGTGGCGCGGGACATCTACGCCCGGCTCGGCGGTTCGTCGCCGCTGCTCGAGAACACGCGCCAGCAAGCGGCGGCGCTGGCAGCGGCGCTCGGCCGCGACGAGGCTCGGGTCTTTCCCTGCATGCGCTATTGGCACCCGATGGCGGAGGCGGTAGCTGCCGAGGTCCGCAACTTCGCGCCGGACCGGATCGTGTTGCTGCCGCTCTATCCGCAGTTCTCCTCGACGACGACAAGGTCGTCGGTTCGGGCGTGGCGACAAGCCGCCGGCGCCGTCGGGCTGAAGGTGCCGACGAAGCTCGTCTGCTGCTATGCGACGGAACCGGGCTTTCTCGCGGCATTGGCCGACCGCACGCGCGGCGCCGTGGCGGAGGCCGCGGCGGCGGCGGCCGGTGCGCCGCGCGTGCTGTTTTCGGCGCACGGCCTGCCGAAGCGCGTCGTGGCGCGCGGCGATCCCTATCAGCGCCAGGTCGAGCACACGGCCACGGCCCTGGCCGCGTGGTTGGGGCTGGCCCCCGACGGCTGGACGGTGTGCTACCAGAGCCGCGTCGGGCCGCTCGAATGGATCGGACCGTCGACCGAGGACGAATTGCGACGGGCCGGGCGCGACGGCGTCGCGGTCGCGGTGGTGCCGATCGCGTTCGTCTCCGAGCATTCCGAGACCCTGGTCGAGCTCGACATCGACTATCGCGAGCTGGCGCGGCGGGCCGGCGTTCCGGCCTATGCCCGGGCGGCGACGGTCGGGACCAGCCCGGCCTTCATCGACGGGCTGGCCGGCCTGGTCCGGGGCGCCATCGACGGCGCGGCGGCGGTGCGCCCGGAGAGCGGCCGGCGACGCTGCCCGGCCGGTGCGATTTGCGGTCTCGACGAGGCCGCATAGGGAAGCGGGACGGCGGAGCGACGCGACATGGATGGTTACCTCTGGCTCAAGGCCCTGCACAT
>JBBECF010000090.1:0-4531 GCA_040881945.1 Dongiaceae bacterium
CAGCGGTCAATTGATGTGCTACCTAAATCGGTCATTTTAACTTGCTATCGACACCCCGGGGCTTTGACGTTTTGCCGCCGCTATGATTGAGTCGGCGGTCCTCGAGCGCCCGGAAGGAAGCCTTGTCCAGCCTCAACACCTATCGCGCCGGCCCCGACGAGCGCGGCCATTTCGGCATCTTCGGCGGCCGCTTCGTCGCCGAGACGCTGATGCCGCTGGTGCTCGAGGTCGAGCGCGCCTATGGCCAGGCCGGACGCGACCCGGCCTTCGCCGCCGAGCTCGCCTATTACCTGAAGCACTATGTCGGGCGGCCGAGCCCGCTGTTCTTCGCCGAACGCCTGACCCGGCGCTTCGGCGGCGCCAAGATCTACTTCAAGCGCGACGAGCTCAACCACACCGGCGCGCACAAGATCAACAACTGCATCGGCCAGATCCTGCTCGCCCGGCGCATGGGCAAGACGCGCATCATCGCCGAGACCGGCGCCGGCCAGCACGGCGTCGCGACGGCGACCGTGGCGGCGCTGTTCGACCTGCCCTGCACCGTCTATATGGGCGAGACCGACATCGCCCGGCAGGCGCCCAACGTCTTCCGCATGAAGCTGCTGGGCGCCGAGGTGGTGCCGGTGAAAAGCGGCTCGCGCACGCTCAAGGACGCCATGAACGAGGCGCTGCGCGACTGGGTCGCCAATGTCGAGAGCACGTTCTACATCATCGGCACGGTCGCCGGCCCGCATCCCTATCCGGCAATGGTGCGCGACTTCCAGTCGGTGATCGGCGTCGAGACGCGCGCGCAGATGCTCGAGGCCGAGGGCCGCCTGCCCGACACGCTGGTCGCCTGCATCGGCGGCGGGTCGAACGCCATGGGCCTGTTCCACCCCTTCCTCGACGAGCCGGCGGTGGCGATGATCGGGGTCGAGGCGGCCGGCCTCGGGCTCGACACCGGCAAGCACGCCGCCTCGCTGACCGGCGGCCGGCCCGGGGTGCTGCACGGCAACCGCACCTATCTGCTGCAGGACGACGACGGCCAGATCCTCGAGGCGCATTCGATCTCGGCCGGTCTCGATTATCCCGGCGTCGGCCCGGAGCACGCCTGGCTGCACGACCTCGGCCGCGTCAAATACGTCTCTGCCACCGACGTCGAGGCGCTCGACGCCTTCCGGCTATGCGCCCGCCTCGAAGGCATCATCCCGGCGCTGGAGCCGGCGCACGCGCTCGCGCAGGTGGCGAAGATGGCCGGCGACCTGCCGCGCGACCACCTGATCGTCATGAACCTGTGCGGGCGCGGCGACAAGGACATCTTCACCGTCGCCGAGCGGCTGGGAACCGAGCTGTGAGCGCGCGGTTGCCCCGGTCGCCGGCCGCGACGGCCGGCCCCACGGCCGCGCCGGGGTCCTCGGGCTTGACCCGAGGATCGGGCCGCATCGCGCGGCGCTTCGCGGCGTTGCGCGCGGCCGGGCGCGGCGGCCTCGTCGCCTTCGTCACCGCCGGCGACCCGGACGCCGACACCAGCCGCGCGCTGCTCGCCGGCCTGCCCGCCGCCGGCGCCGATCTGATCGAGCTCGGCATGCCGTTCACCGACCCGATGGCGGACGGCCCGGCGATCCAGGCCTCGAGCCTGCGCGCGCTCAAGGCCGGGGCCAGCCTGCGCCGCACGCTCGCCCTGGTGCGCGGCTTCCGCGCCGGCGACGCCGACACGCCGATCGTCCTCATGGGCTACTACAATCCGATCTACCGCTACGGCGTCGACGCCTTCCTGGCCGACGCCAAGGCCGCCGGCGTCGACGGGCTGATCGTCGTCGACCTGCCGCCGGAGGAGGACGACGAGCTCTGTCTGCCGGCGCTGGCCGCCGGCGTCAACTTCATCCGCCTGGCGACGCCGACGACCGACGACCGGCGCCTGCCGACGGTGCTGCGCAACAGCAGCGGCTTCGTCTATTACGTCTCGATCGCCGGCATCACCGGAACGCGCTCGGCCGCCGACGCCGACATCCGGCTGGCGGTGGCGCGGCTGAAGCGCCATACCGACCTGCCCATCGCCGTCGGCTTCGGCATCAGGACGCCGCAGCAGGCGGCCGCCGTCGCCGCCATCGCCGACGCCGCCGTCGTCGGCTCGGCGCTGGTCGCCCGCGTCGCCGCGCGGCTCGACGACGCCGGCCGCCCGCGCCCCGGCCTGGTCGAGGACGTGCTCGGCCTGGTCCGGCAATTGGCCGACGGCGTGCGCGGGGCGCGGGTGGCGCCGTCCTCGGCCGGCCGATGAACTGGCTCACCAACTTCGTCCGGCCCAAGCTGCAGGCCCTGGTGCGCAAGACCGAGGTGCCGGAGAATTTGTGGGAGAAATGCCCGCACTGCGGGCAGATGATCTTCCACCGCGAGCTCGAGGCGGCGCTGCGCGTGTGCACGCATTGCGGCTACCACATGCGGATCGGTTGCCGGCTGCGGCTGCGCTTGCTGTTCGACGACGGCGACTATCAACGCATCGAGCTGCCGACCGGCGCGGTGGACCCGCTGAAGTTCCGCGACCGCCGGCGCTACGGCGAGCGCCTCAAGGAGGCGCAGACGCGCACCGGCGAAGCCGACGCGATCGTCGTCGCGCACGGCCGCATGGGCGGCAACGGCGTCGTCGTCGCCGTCTTCAATTTCGACTTCATGGCCGGCTCGATGGGGACCGCGGTGGGCGACGGGCTGATCGCGGCGGCGCGGCTGGCCGTGCTGCAACGGACGCCGCTCATCGTCGTCTCGGCCTCGGGGGGCGCGCGCATGCAGGAAGGCATCCTGTCGCTGATGCAGATGCCGCGCACGATCGTCGCCATCGACGAGGTCAAGGAGGCGGGCCTGCCCTATATCGTCGTGCTGACCGACCCGACCACGGGCGGCGTCAGCGCCTCGTTCGCCATGGTCGCCGACATCGCCATCGCCGAGCCGGGCGCGATCATCGGCTTCGCCGGCGCCCGCGTCATCGAGGAAACGATCCACGAGAAGCTGCCGGAGGGATTCCAGCGCGCCGAATACCTGCTCGAGCACGGCATCATCGACCTCGTGACGCCGCGCGCCGCCCTGCGCGACACGTTGATCCGGATCGTCGGCCTGCTGCGCAACCCGGGGCCGCCCTCCGCCGTCCTTTCCCTGCCAGCCGCCGATGCGGGACCCATCGATGCACAGCACCAGCGTGGCGGCAGCGTCGCCGACTGACGCCGTTCTCGACCGGCTGACGCGGCTGCACCCGAAGATCATCGACCTGTCGCTCGACCGCATCGCGCGGCTGCTCGCCGCGCTCGGCGACCCGCAGGCCCGCCTGCCGCCGGCCGTGCACGTCGCCGGCACCAACGGCAAGGGCTCGGTCATCGCCTTCCTGCGCGCGATGCTCGAGGCGGCGGGCCGCCGCGTCCACGTTTACACCTCGCCGCATCTGGTGCGCTTCAACGAGCGCGTCCGCCTCGCCGGCGCGCTCATCCCCGAGGCCGAGCTGCTGGCCTTGCTCGAGGAGTGCGAGGCGGTCAACGGCGGCGTCCCGATCACCTTCTTCGAGATCACGACCGCCGCCGCGTTCCTCGCCTTCACCCGGCATCCGGCGGACGTGCTGCTCCTGGAAACCGGCCTCGGCGGGCGGCTCGACGCCACCAACATGGTGGCGCGGCCGCTGCTCACCGTGCTGACGCCGGTGTCGTTCGACCACATGCAGCATCTCGGGCACAGCCTGGCCGAGATCGCCGGCGAGAAGGCGGGCATCATGAAGCCCGGCGTGCCGGCGGTGATCGGCCGCCAGCCGCCGGAAGCCGCCGCCGTGTTCGAGGCCCGCGCGCGCGCCCTGGCGGCGCCGCTGTCGCGCTACGGCCATGAATGGTCGGTGCGGCTCGAGGACGGGACGCTGCTGTTTCGCGACGGCGCCGGCGAACGGCGGCTGCCGCTGCCGGGATTGGCCGGGGCGCACCAGATCGACAACGCCGGGCTGGCGCTGGCCTGCCTCCCCGGCCTCGCCGGGTTCGGCGTCGACGCGGCGGCGATGCGGCGCGGCCTCGTGCGCGTCGAATGGCCGGCGCGCCTGCAACGGCTCGTCCGCGGGCCGCTCCCCGCCATGCTGCCGGCGGGCTGGGAGCTGTGGCTCGACGGCGGCCACAACCCGGCCGCCGGCGAGGCGATCGCGGCGATGGCGGCGGCGTGGCGGGCGGAGGCGCCGGACCGGCCGCTGCATCTGATCTTCGGCATGCTCGACACCAAGCCGCCGGTCGAGTTCCTGCGGCCGCTGGCGCCGCACGCGCGGTCCCTGCGCGCGGTGACGATTCCCGGCGAGCACGCCTCGCTGACGGCCGAGGAGTCGGCGGCGGCGGCCAGGCAAGCCGGCATCGAGGCCGCCGCCGCCGATGGCATCGCCGCGGCCCTCGCCGGCATCGTCGCGGGCACGCCGGCGCCGGCCCGCGTGCTCATCCTCGGCTCGCTCTACCTCGCCGGCTCGGTCCTGGCCGAGAACGGGTGAGAGGCGGCAGCGCGAGTTCCGGCTAGTGTCCCGTCCCCGAAATTTCTCTAGGAAATTTCG
>JBBECF010000091.1:0-4499 GCA_040881945.1 Dongiaceae bacterium
CCGCGGCTGAGGCCCCAGGCTCGGAGGCGGGCGGCGGGGATTTCGGCGAACATCCTGGCGTCGATGTCCATGGCTTCGGTCAGCCACACCTTGAGCGTCGCCGGCAGGGCTTCGCCGACGCGGAACGAGCCGGTCTCGTAGGCGTCCATGATCTCGCGCACCCGGTCGAGCAGGCGCTCGTGGGTGTCGCGCCGGCCCTCCAGGCCGGGGTAGTTCTGGTCGCGCATGATCTTCTCTTCGAGCGCGAAGTGGGCGCTGGCCAGGGCATGGAAATCGCCGAGGGTCGCGGCGATCCCGTGCGGGTCGGCGCCCTTAGCTATCGCCGCGTGAATGTCGTTGAGGAATCCGACGAGGCGGCGGTGCTCGTAGTCGATGCCGGCGATCCCGGTGTCGAAGGCCGGGTCCCAATCGAGATAGGCCATGGTTGGTCCCCCGCTGGCGCGTCCGACTAGAATATCAGCTATCGGCTTTCAGCTATCAGCTTTCAGCCGCGCGCGAGCCGGGCGACGAGGCGGGCGCGGGCGGCGGGGGCGCGGGCCGGGGGCGCGTGGTGGGCGAAGACGTGGCGGTCGAGGAAGTAGCCGGCGAGGTGCAGGCCGGCCTGGATCTGGGCCGGGTCGGCGGCCCTGGCTCCGCCGGAGGCTACGCCGAGGCGAGCGGCACGTTCGTCGAGAAGGAAGGCCGGCAGCGCCAGGAGGCGGTCGCGATAGGGCTCGCCGGCGGCCAGCGAGACGGCGCGGCCGGTCTTCGGCGAGACGAAGGCGAGGGCGTCGGTGCCGCCGGTCGCCGCGCAAGCGGCGAGGTCGAGGCCGAAGCCGAGATCGGCGAGCAGGTCGATCTCCCAGCGCACATAGGCGGCCTGCCAGGCGGCGTCCGGGCCGGGGGCGCGCAGCGCCGCCAACAGGTCGCGCAGGCGGTCGTAGACGCGGGCATGCGGCTCGCGCTCGGGCAGCGCCGCCTCGGCGACCGCCGCCGCCGCGGCCAGGGCCGCCAGCCGCGGCGGCTCGTCGAGCAGGGCGGCGGCGTGGCTGTCCAGGAGCTCGCAGGCGTAGTGCCCGAGATGCTCGGCCAGCCGCGCCCGCCAGACGGCGCGCACGCGGTTGCCCGGCTCGTACAGCCCGCGGGCGCGTTGCCCGAAGCCGCCGCGCACCAGCCCGGCGTGGCGGCCGCGCTCGCGGGTCAGCAGGCTGACCACGGCGGCGGATTCGCCGTGCCGCCGCGCCACGAGAACGATGGCGTCGTCGGACCATTCCATGGCGCGACCCTAGCACCGGTCTTCGTACATGG
Organism: Dongiaceae bacterium; assembly: GCA_040881945.1. Lineage (GTDB taxonomy): Bacteria > Pseudomonadota > Alphaproteobacteria > Dongiales > Dongiaceae > JBBECF01. The sequence continues at coordinate 1,288 of JBBECF010000091.1, forward strand.
GCGAGTCGCCCCTGCCCCCACCCCACCCTCCCCCGCTGCGCGGAGGAGGGAGAAGCCGGCGGACGTTCACGATTTGTTAACCCTACGGGTTGAGACTCTTGGTTAACACTCAACCGAGAATCCCGGACGGTCGGCTTCGGGCCGCCCGGCACCGAGGCAACAATGACGCCATACAGAGACCCCTGCAGCAGCCCGTATCTGGCCCGCCCGCGGCGCGGCCTGCGCTCGGCCTGCGTCGAGACCTGGCTGCATCGCGGGACGCGACCGCCCTGCGCGGCCTGCGCGGTCCGCGACCTTTGCCGGCGCGACGCCGGCGAGCGGACCCCGCTGCCGACGGCCGTGCCGCGGCAGCGGCACGCCGCCCGAGGGCGTGGGCGGCCTCAGACGTCGTAGTCGAGGCCGAGCGCCCGGTAGCGTTCGCGGTCCTCGGGCCAGGCCTCGCGCACCTTGACGTAGAGGAAGAGGTGCACGCGGCGCTCGAGCATGGTTTCGAGATCGGCCTGGGCCGCCGTGCGCACCGCCTTGATGCGCTGGCCGCCGGCGCCGAGCACGATCGCCTTCTGGCTGTCGCGGCGGACGAACACGACCTGGCTGATCTTGACGCTGCCGTCGGCGAATTCCTCCCACTCCTCGGTCTCGACCGTGAGCGCATAGGGCAGCTCCTGATGGAGCTGGAGGAACAGCTTCTCGCGCGTCACCTCGGCGGCGAGCAGGCGCATCGGCACGTCGGAGATCTGGTCTTCGGGAAACAGCCACGGGCCGGCCGGCAGGCGCGCGGCCAGCGCCGCCTTGAGGTCGTTGACGCCGTCGCCGGTCGCCGCCGAGATCATGAACACGTCGGTGAAGACGCCTTCGGCGTCGAGCGCGCGGGCGCGCTCGAGCAGCCGTTCGGGCTTCACCAGGTCGATCTTGTTGAGGGCCAGAATGCACTTGCGCCCGGCCTTGCGCAGGCCGGCGATGATGGTCTTCGTGTCCTGGTCCACGCCCTTCAGATGGGCGTCGACGAGGAGCACAATCAGGTCGGCGTCGGCGGCGCCGCGCCAGGCGGCGCTGACCATGGCGCGGTCGAGCCGCCGGCGCGGCGCGAAGATGCCCGGCGTGTCGACGAAGATGAGCTGCGCCGGGCCGGCGATGGCGATGCCGAGCACGCGGCTGCGCGTCGTCTGCACCTTGGGCGAGACGATCGACAGCTTGGCGCCGACGAGCCGATTGAGCAGCGTCGATTTTCCGGTGTTCGGCGCGCCCAGGAGGGCGGTGAAGCCGCAGCGCGTCTCGCCGGCCTCAACCATGGACGTTCAGGCGGGCGAGCAGCGCGGCGGCGGCGGCGCGCTCGGCGGCGCGCTTCGAGCGGCCGCGGCCGACCACCGGCGGCTGCCCTTCGACGCGCAGCTCGACGGCGAACAGCGGCGCGTGCGGCGGCCCGTCGCGCGCGACGGTGTCATAGACCGGCAGCTTCAGGCCGAGCCCTTGCGCCCATTCCTGCAACGTCGTCTTGGCGTCCTGCGGCGGGCTCGCCTCGGCCTCCATCAGCGGCCGCCAGTAGCGGCCGATGAAGCGCGCCGCCGGCGCCAGGCCGCCGTCCAGATAGAGGGCGCCGATGACCGCCTCGCAGGCGTCGGCGAGCAGGCTGGGATTGTCGCGGCCGCCGCCCTCCGCCTCGCCGCGCGACAGCGCGAGATGCGGGGCCAGCCCGATCGCCCCGGCGACGTGCGCCAGGCTGTCGCGGCGCACCAGCCCCGCCAGGCGCTGGGCGAGCGCGCCCTCGCTCTCGCCGGGAAAGCTGCGGTACAGCAGCTCGGCGACGACCAGGCCGAGGACGCGGTCGCCGAGGAATTCAAGGCGTTCATAGGCGACCGCCGCGCCCTTGCCCCTGCCCCGGCCCTGGGCGGACGCGACGCTCGGATGGGTCAGGGCGTGGGCGAGCAGGGCCGGCCGGTCGAAGCGGTGCCCGAGCGCGTCCGCCAGACTCGCCGCCGCCGCCGCCGCGCTCTCCTCGCCGGTCATCCGACCGGGTCGAACAACCGCCCGAAGCGGATCGCGCCGGGCCACTTCCAGACTTCCCACAGGCGGGCGCTGCCGTTGGCCGAGAAGAACAGGATTTCGGCGCGGCCGACCAGGTTGGCCGCCGGGATGAAGCCGACCGCGCCGAGCACGCGGCTGTCCTGCGAGTTGTCCCGGTTGTCGCCCATCGCGAAGTAGTGATCGGGCGGCACGACATAGACCCCGGTGTTATCGAGCGACGCGTCGTCGCTGCGCTCGATGATGCGGTGGGCGACGCCGTTCGGCAGGGTCTCGATGTACTGGGCATAGGCGGTGTCCGAGCCCGAGCCGGCCAGGTAGTCCTCGATGCGCTCGCGCCGGACGGCCTCGCCGTTGATCCGGAGGATGCCGCCGACCACCTGGAGGCGGTCGCCGGGCAGGCCAATGATCCGCTTGATGTAGTCGGTCTTGCCGTCGGTCGGCAACTTGAACACGGCGACGTCGCCGCGCTCGGGCGGCGTCGACCAGATGCGGCCCTCGACCAGCGGCAGGCTGAACGGCAGCGAATGGCGGCTGTAGCCGTAGGACATCTTCGAGACGAACAGGTAGTCGCCGATCAGCAGCGTCGGGATCATCGAGCCCGACGGGATGTTGAACGGCTCGTAGGCGAAGGTGCGGATCACGATCGCGATCAACACCGCATAGACCACGGTGCGGACCGTTTCCGCGAAGCCGCTCGATTTCTTTACGGACATGTCGCTCATTGCCCAATCGTTGATTTGAGTATCCCGTTCACCGCGACGCGCGTCACGCGACCGGACCCGGAACGGCGGAAATGATGACGACCGCCTGCGCCTGGGGATCGTCGTCGGTGACGGTCACGTCGATCCGGGCGACCATGCCCGGCGGCGTGATCTCGGCCAACCGCCGCGCCGCCCCGCCGGTGAGCGCCATGGTCGGCCGGCCCGAGGGCAGATTGACGACGCCCATGTCGCGCCAGAACACGCCGCGCGCGAAGCCGGTGCCGAGCGCCTTGGCGCAGGCTTCCTTGGCGGCGAAGCGCTTGGCGTAGCTGGCCGCCCGCTTCGCCCGCCCCTCCGACTTCCGCCGCTCGACCGCGGTGAACAGGCGGTCGACGAAGCGCGGGCCGAAGCGCTCGAGGGTGCGTTCGATGCGCCGGATGTCGATGATGTCGCTGCCGATGCCGAGGATCATGGGATCAGGCGCTGCGC
>JBBECF010000092.1:0-28742 GCA_040881945.1 Dongiaceae bacterium
TCCTATAAAAACGTTAACCTATTGTTGCTCGATCGGCCCGTCTCCCCCTCCCTTTCCTCCCCCGCTGCGCGGGGGAGGGTCAGGGTGGGGGGGCCTATGCGGCGCGGATCGAGGTGATGAATTCGTCCACCTGCCGCCGCAGTACGTCGGACTGACGGCCCAGCTCCTCGGCCGCGCTGAGCACCTGGCCGGCGGCCTGGCCGGTCTCCCCGGCGGCCTGCGTGACGCCGGAGATGTTGGTCGAGACTTCTTGCGTGCCGGCCGCCGCCTGCTGCACGTTGCGCGCGATCTCCTGGGTCGCCGCGCCTTGCTCTTCCACCGCCGTGGCGATCGCCGTCGAGATCTCGCTGATCTCCTGGATGGTGGCGCCGATGCCCTTGATCGCCGTGACCGACTGACCGACCTCGGACTGGATGGCCCTGATCTGGGCGCCGATGTCCTCGGTCGCCTTGGCCGTCTGATTGGCCAGGCTCTTGACCTCCGAGGCGACGACCGCGAAGCCCTTGCCGGCCTCGCCGGCGCGCGCCGCCTCGATCGTGGCGTTGAGCGCGAGCAGGTTGGTCTGACTGGCGATGTCGCTGATGAGCTGCACCACCTCGCCGATCTTCTTGGCGGCGGCGTCCAGATTCTCGACCGTACGGTTGGTCGCTTGCGCGTCGGCCACCGCCTTGGCGGCGATCTGGGTCGACTGGGTGACCTGGCGGCCGATCTCGGCGACCGACGCCGACATCTCCTCGGTCGCGCTCGCCACCGTCTGGACGTTGGTCGAAGCCTCCTCGGAGGCGGCGGCCACGGCGGTCGATTGGCGGCTGGTCTCCTCCGCCGTCGCCGACATCGCCTGCGCCGAGGACTGCAGCTCGGTCGCCGCCGAGGACACCGTATCGACGACGCCCTTGACGCTGCCCTCGAAATTCTTGGCGAGCTCGTTCAGCTTGTTCTGCGCGGTGATCTTGCCCTCTTCGATGTAGATCGAGATGGCGAAATCCATGTCGAGTAGGATCACCTTGTTGATCGCGTGCAGGCAGGCGACGAGCTTGTCGGGCTTCTTGCGATAGGTCTGCACGGCAAGCGCGACTATCTCGTTCAGCGCAAAGCAGTAGCCGCCGATGTACCAGCGCGGCTCGAGGTTCTTGCGCTCGTGCGCCTTGCCGATGCGCCGCACGCGCTCGACATAGGCGCCGTCGAATTTGCCTTCGAACAGGGCGAGCCAGTGGTCGTTCTGGGCCTGCCGGGCGCGTTCCGTGTTCGCCCGGCCGCCGAACAAATCGGCGAGCTGGGGGTATCGACCGACATGGTCGTAGAACTTGTCGAGGACCGACTTCACGTTCTTTTCCAACCCGGGCCGAAACTCCCGAAGCGCGGCGGTCGTACCGTCATCGATCTTCAGGAAGCGAAGCCGTTCGTCCGTTTGATATTCGTCCCGTTCCATTGGGTCTCTCCTGGTGGGTAACACAGCGCGCGTTATGCGAGAGCTATATGGTTTAACCACGCGCGAAAGTTGCACCCACAAGGTAAAAATGCGTTAACGGGTTGCACAAGATGCAAGTGGCGCAACCTGTGCGTTCGAGCGGCGGTCCCGTCGGAGCTTCGAGCAGCCTGAGCGCGGCACGGCCGCGCGGACGGCCGCTACGCAGCCGCGCCGAAGCCCTGGCCGTCGTCGCGCAGCACGACGTAAATCGCGGGGATGACCAGGACGGTCAACGCCGTCGACGAGGCCAGGCCGAACAACAGCGAGATGGCGAGGCCCTGGAAGATGGGGTCGAGTAGGATGAAGGCGGCGCCGATCATCGCCGCCGCGGCGGTCAGGAAGATCGGCTTGAAGCGCACCGAGCCGGCGTCGATGAGCGCGCGGCGCAACGGCGCGCCCTCGGCCCGGCGGCGGCGGATGAAATCGACGAGCAGAATGGAATTGCGCACGATGATGCCGGCCAATGCAATGAAGCCGATCATCGAAGTCGCCGTGAAGGCGGCGCCGAACAGCCAGTGTCCGAGCACGATGCCGATGAGCGTCAGCGGGACGGGCACGAGGATCAGCAGCGGCAGCTTGAAGCTGCGGAACTGCGCGACGACGAGCAGATAGATGCCGAGCAGCGCGGCCATGAACGCCGCGCCCATGTCGCGGAAGGTCACGTAGGTGATCTCCCACTCGCCGTCCCACAGGAAGCTGACGCTCGAGGTGTCGCTCGGCTGGCCGTGCAGGGCGAAGCGGGGCGGGCCATCGGCGCCCCAGTCCTGGGCGGCGACTGCCTCGGCCACCGCGATCATGCCGTAGATCGGCGCCTCGAACCGGCCGGCCAATTCGCCCACGACCATCTCGGCGTCGTAGCCGTTGTGCCGGAAAACCGGAAACGAGGCGGGCTCGCGGCGGAGCGTGACGACGTCGCCCAGCTCGACGACGCGCGCGGCGTCGCCCGTCGGCCCCGGCGCCGGCACGGGCGTGGCGAGCAGACGTTCCGACAGGAACCGCCCGCCCGTGGGCAGCCGAATCGCGATCTCGATCGGGTTGGCGCCGGCGCCGCGCTGCGAGTAGCCGACGCTCACGCCGCCCAATAGCGCGTCGATGGTGTCGTAGACCGCCTGCTCCTCGACCCCGTGGAACTCGAGGTTTTCGTGGTCGATGGCGACGCGCAGCCGCTCGGCCGGGCGGCCGAAGGAATCGTCCACATCGACGACGAAATCGACCGCCTCGAACGCCTGGCGCAGCCGCGCCGCCGCCTGCCGCCGCGCCGGCCCGTCCGGCCCATAGACCTCGGCCAGGAGGGTGGCGAGCACCGGCGGCCCCGGCGGCACCTCGACGACCTTGATCGCCGTGCCCTCGGGGCGCGGCAGGTCGGCGAGACGCCGGCGCACGTCGAGCGCGATGTCATGGCTGCCGCGGGTGCGCTCCGCCTTGGCCTGGAGGTTGATCTGCAAGTCGCCCTGCTCGGGCCGGGCGCGCAGGAATGAATGACGGACGAGGCCGTTGAAATTGAACGGCGCGGCCGTCCCGGCATAGGCCTGGATGCCGGTCAGCTCCGGCAGGTCGGCGAGGCGCAGGGCCGCCGCCTGGAGCAGCCGATCGGTCGCCTCGAGGCTGCTGCCTTCGGGCAGGTCGAGGACGACCTGGAGCTCCGACTTGTTGTCGAAGGGCAGCAGCTTGACGACGACGTCGCGCGTATAGAAGAGGGCGCCGGACGCGGCCGTGGCGGCCCCGACGGCGAGGAGGAAGATCCAGGAGCGCGCGCGGCCGACGAGCATCGGCACGGCCAGCCAGCGGTAGAACCGGCCGAGCGCGCCGCCCTCGGCGCCGAGCCCCGCCCCGGACTTCCCCTCGCCGCCACGGCGCAGCTTGACCATGAGCCACGGCGTCGCCACGACGGCGACGAAGAACGAGAACAGCATCGCCGCCGAGGCGTTGACCGGGATCGGGCTCATATACGGCCCCATCAGGCCGGACACGAACAGCATCGGCAGCAGCGCCGCGACCACCGTCAGCGTTGCCACAATGGTCGGGTTTCCGACCTCGGCGACCGCCTCGATCGCGGCCTGGAGCAGGCCGCGGCCGTCGCGCATCGACCAGTGGCGGTCGATGTTCTCGACGACGACGATGGCGTCGTCGACCAGGATGCCGATCGAGAAGATGAGCGCGAACAGGCTGACCCGGTTGATCGTGTAGCCCATCAGCCACGACGCGAATAGGGTCAGCAGGATCGTGGTCGGGATCACCACGAAGACGACCGCGCCTTCGCGCCAACCGATCATGAGCGCGATCAGCACGACGATCGAGACCGTCGCCAGCGCCAGATGGAACAAAAGCTCGTTGACCTTCTCGTCGGCCGTCGCGCCGTAGTCGCGCGTCACCGTGACCGCGACCTCCTGCGGCACCAGGCGGCCGCGCACCAGCTCGAGGCGATCGAGTATCGCCTCGGCGATGGCGACGGCGTTGGCCCCCTTGCGCTTGGCCAGCGCCAGGCTGACCGCCGGCAGCCGGTCGAGACCGGCGTCCGGGCGCTTGACCAGGTGCCAGACGCGGGAGTCGTCCGGCCGCCCGCCGACGACCACCTCGGCCACGTCCTTGACATAGACCGGCCGGCCGTCGCGCGTCGTGATCAGCAGCAACCCGATATCGGGGATGCCTTGCAGTGTCTGCCCGGCGGTCACCGGCAGGTCGCGGTCGACGGCGCGGACCGCGCCCGCGACAAACGAGCGGTTGGCGTGGCGGATCTTCTCGACGAGCTGGTTCAGGGTCACGCCGTAAAGCGCGAGACGCTCCGGGTCGGGCTCGACGCGGATCTGGCTCGGGCGACCGCCGACGATGTAGCTCAGGCCGACATCGGGCACCTTGGCCAACTCGTTTTGCAGCTCCTCGGCGATGTTGAACAGCGCGTTGTCGTCCCAGCGCGCCGCCGCCGCCGGCGGCAGGTCGGGCCGCGGCGACAGGGTCAGCACGAGGACGGCCACGTCGTCGATGCCGCGCCCGACGATCAGCGGCTCGGGAATGCCGATCGGGATGCGGTCGAAATTGGCGCGGAGCTTCTCGTGCACGCGCAGGATGGCGTTGTCGGCGTCGGTGCCGACGAAGAAGCGGGCGGTGACAATGACACGGTCGTCCTCGGTCTGTGAATAGACGTGCTCGACCGCGTCGATGCTCTTGACGATGGTCTCCAGCGGCTTGGTCACGAGCTCGACCGCGTCGACGGCCTTGAGCCCGTCCGCCTGCACGTGGACGTCCACCATCGGCACGCTGATCTGTGGCTCCTCCTCGCGCGACAGGCCCATGAGCGCGAGGACACCGACCGCCAGCGAGGCGATCAGCAGCAGCGGCGTCAGCGGCGAATCGATGAAGGCGCGGGTGACGCCGCCGGCGATGCCGAGCCTCACCGCGCCGGTTCCGCCGGCGGCGGCAACAGCACGTCGCCGGGCCGCAGGCCGGACAGCACCTCGACGCCGTCCTCGACCGGCAGGCCGGTCTGCACCACGGTCTCGCCGACGTCCTTGACCAGCGTGTAATCGACCCCGAAGCGCCTGTAGAGATAGGCGGCGGGAACGACGAACGCCGGCCGTTCGCCGGTCGAGACGAACACGCGCGCGCGTTCGCCGACGAAGTAGTCGCCGATGCCGGCGACCGCGATGTCGGCCACGACGCGGCCCTGCTCCATCTCCGGATAGACTTGGCGGACGCGGCCCTCGGCGAGGTCGCGCGGCGCCGTCTCGAGCCCGCGCGAGCCGACCAGCACGCGGTCGCCCTCGGCGATGAAGCGGGCGTGGCGTTCGGGCAGCCGCATGCGCAGGATGTAGGTTTCGGCGGCGATCGTCGCGACGGTCTCGCCGGGCATTACGACGGCGCCATCCACTACATGCACCTGCAACACGCGCCCGGCCGCCGGGGCGAGGACCGCGCCTTCGCCGAGCTGCTCGGCGACGACCGCGCGGTCCGCGATCATGGCGGCGAGCCCGCTGTCGACGACGTCCATGGCGGTCTGCGCCTCGTCGAGGCGCGCCTGGCTCGCCGCGCCGGTCTGGCGCAGCTTGCGATAGCGATCGAGCTCGACGCGCGCCAGGTCACGCTGCGCGCGCAAGGACCGGATGCGGGCGTCGAGCGCGACCAGTTGCAGCGGCAGCTTGGGGTCGCCGACCACGGCGAGCCGCTGCCCCAACTCGACGCGGCTGCCCTCGTCGACGGCCAGCGCCTCGACGGTGCCGCCGATGCGCGTGCGCGCCGGCGTCACATCGACGCTCTCGACCGTCGCGAACACCGCCTTGAGGTCGGCGATCTGCCGGACCGCAACGACGAACTCCTCGGCGGCGGCCGCCCCGGCGCCGAGCCCGAGCGTTATTGCCACCAGGAACGCCGCCATCCGCTTGCCCATCGCACCCGCTCCACCGCAATCGTTGTTGACAAATATATTAGAATAAACTAAATTAGCAATCATGAATGTACGGGACCTTGAGAACGCCGTCCGTCCAGCGGCGAAGCTGCTGAAGGCGATGTGCAACGGCCATCGCCTGCTCATTCTCTGCCAACTCATGGACGGCGAGAAGCGCGTCGGCGACCTCGAGCGGCGGACCGGACTCAGCCAATCGGCGCTGTCGCAACATCTGGCGCGGCTGCGCCGCGACGGCCTCGTCAAGACCCGGCGGCAGGCACAGGCTATCTACTACGCGCTGGCCGGGAATGACGTGGATCAAGTGATCGCCGTCCTGCACCGCATTTTCTGCAACGCAGACGCCTCCGCCGCGTGACCCGTTTCCCCCAACCGCAAGCCAAGGGAGCATCGCAGCCATGTCCATCGACCGTGCCGTCCTGGCCTTCGCCGGGACCGTCATCCTGGTCAGCCTGCTGCTGTCGCAGCTCCACCACCCGGCCTGGCTGTGGGTCACGGTCTTCGTCGGCGCCAATCTTTTGCAGTCCGCCTTCACCGGCTTCTGCCCGCTGGCGATCGTCCTGAAGAAGCTGGGCCTGCGCCCCGGCGAGGCGTTCCGCTGAGGGGTTGTTCGGTCGTAGCCGGGCACCCGAAGTCCTGATAGCGTGACGGCCGAGACTCGAACGTTCTCGGCAGCGGCGGAAACGATGCACCGGAGTCCGGCCGGCGACGCGATCGCTTCGGCAAAGCCGGGATCGGCGTTCTATCGCCGCGCGCGGCTGGCGGTGGCGCTCCTCCTGGTCCTGACGCTGGCCACCGGCGCGGTCTGGGCCTTCGCGCTCCTCGGCATGATGCCGCTGCCGGGGTTCGAGCTGTCGGCCGCGGCGGTCGAACGGGAAATCCTGTCCTGGGGCGCCTGGGGCGTCGGCGGCTCGCTCCTGCTCATGGTGCTGCACAGCTTCGTGCCCTTCCCGGCCGAGTTCGTGGCGATCGCCAACGGCATGGTCTATGGGCCGGTCTGGGGCACGGTCATCACCTGGACCGGGGCCATGCTCGGCGCCTATCTCGCCTTCGGGCTGGCGCGCTGGCTCGGCCGGCCGTTCGTCGCGGCGATGGTCTCCGAGCGCCGGCGCGTCGGGCTCGATCGCTGGAGCCGGCGCCAGGGTGGCGGCGTCCTGCTGCTGAGCCGCCTGGTCCCGGTGATCTCGTTCAACCTCATCAACTACGCCGCCGGCCTGACCGCCGTGTCCTGGTGGACCTTCACCTGGGCGACCGGGCTCGGCATCCTGCCCCTGACCGTCCTGATGGTGACGATCGGCGACCGCCTGTGGACGGCGGAGTCGGAGCCGTGGCTGTGGCTGGCGGCGGCGGCCGTCGTCGGCTGGCTGCTATGGTGGGCGGCGATGGGCCGGAGCCGCACCCGGTGAGCCGCCGGCTGCACCTGCCGCCGCTCTATCGCGGAATCTCCCTGGACGCCGCCGGCGACGCCTTCGTCGAGGCCCAGGCGCGCGCCCGCGTCCGCGCCGGCGCCGGCACGCTGCTGTGGAGCGCGCGCGACGACCGCCTCGACTGCGCGGTGATCCTGGAACCGGAGCGCCCGCTCGCCGAGTCGCTGCCGGTCCACTATGTCGCCTTGCTCGGCCTCGGCGACGCCCTCGGCGCGTTGTTGCCGCCGGCGGTCGCCGTGACCTTCGACTGGCCGGACCGGGTCGCGGTCAACGGCGGGACGGTCGGCGGCGTGCGCCTGGCCGTGCCCGACGCCGAGGCCGCCGAGACGCCCGACTGGATGGTCGTCGGCGCCGCCGTGGCGCTGCGCGACGACGACGACGCCCCCGGCCGCAATCCCGACCGCACCACCCTCGGCGCGGAAGGCGGCGCCGGCATCGCGCCGGTCGATCTGGTCGAGGCCTTCGCCCGGCACTTCCTGGTCTGGCTCAACCGCTGGCAGGACGACGGGTTCGGGCCGGTGCGCCAGGCGTGGCTGAAGCGCGCGGGCGGGTCCGGCGGCCGCGTCGCCGGACTCGACGATTCCGGCGGGCTGTTGCTGATCGAGGACGGCCGCACGCGCACGCTCGATCTGCGCCGCGCGTTGAAGCGGGCAAGCTGGCTGGGTTAGATTGCGACATGCCGACGGTGCGCTCGAGGCGCCCATGACGCCGGACTTCTGGCTGTCGTCGGGCTTCCACCTGTTGCGCCGCGACGGCGCCGGCCGGCTCGCCGTCACCGACGACTTCCTGCGCGCCTTCCTATTGCGCCCCGAGCTGCGTCCGGTCGAGGAGTCCTGCGCGGCCGAGGTCGCGCTGCACGAAGTGCTGTTGGCCGACCCGCGCCAGGCGGTGCCGGCGGAGCGCCTGGCCGGACTCGCCGACGCCGACGCGCGCGACAACTACCGGGCCGTCCTGGCGTTCCGCGACCTGCTCGTCCGCGAGGGCACGGTCGAGGCCGCCTATCACGCGCTGTGGCGCTCCGGCGCGGTCGAGTTGCCGCCGCTGTTCGTCGATCAGATGGCCCATGTCGTGCTGCGCAACATCCTCGACGGCTGCGCCGAGCCGATCCGCCTGCGCGCGGCCGAGCTCTTGTTCCGCGTGCAGAAGGTGACGCTGGGCGACGGCACGGTCATGGTGGCCGACGACGAGACCGTCGAAATGCATGCCGCCGGCGGGGGCGCCGGCGGGCAACTGCTGGGCGCCGACGCGGCGCCGGCGCGGCAGGTCGAGCTCGACGTCCTCGACGACGCACGCGCGGCCGCCTATTGGGCGCGCAGCGACCGCTTCGACACGGTCCTCGACATCGGCTTCGCGCGGCCGGGGCTGGACGCCTTGTGCCGGGTGCTCGAGGCCTGGGTGCGCCACTTCCTCGCCGCCGAGGTGTCGATCCAGCCGGTCCAGTCGATCCGCGACGAGCGCTGGATCTGGCATGTCGGCCTCGACGCCGAGGCGAGCGCGATCCTCAACGACCTCTATGATGGGCGCACGGTCGACGAGGCGCGGCTGTATCGGCTGCTGTCGCTGTTCCGGCTGGAGTTCCAGGACCCGGCGCTGATGCAGCCGCGGCTCGCCGGCCGCCCGGTCTATCTCGGCATGGCCATGACGCCGGCCAACGTGCTGCGGCTGAAGCCGCAGAACCTGCTGGTCAATCTGCCGTTGGCGGCGATGACATGAGGGAGCGGCCGCAGTCCTTCCTCGACCGGCCGGCGGCGCGGTGGCTCGCGGTGCTGTGCGCGGCGGCGGCGCTTGGCGTGCTCGGCTACATCCACCGCGACGATTTGTTTCCGCCCGAAGACCTCGGACTGGCCGCCGATCCCGCCTTCGCCGACTGCTATGCGCCGCGCGCGGCCGATATCGACAAGATGCGCCAGGAGGGCCTCATCGACGACGCCCAGGCGACGCTGTTCAAGGGCCGCGCCGAGGCGATGTGCGTCGCCCAGACGCAAGGCGACGCCGCGGGGCCGCCGCCCCTGCCCGGCCAGTAGCGGCCGGCCGCGGCGCTCAGGCCGCGGGCAGGTCCGCTTCCAGCGGCTTCTCCTTCTTGAAGCGGCTGACGCCGAGGATGCTGAAGCCGATCACGTTCCCCTGGGCGTCGACGCGCTCCATCACGGCGTCGTGCGCGGTTTCCTTTTCATAGCCGGCAGCGTCGGAGAAGCGCACCTCCAGGAAATCGGCCTCGGCGTCGAACCATACCTTTATCTTGTCGACCATAGGTCTTCTCCGTCCTTGGGTTTGTCGGTCAGGTAGGCCATGACGACAAACGCGTCATTGTCCCCGCCGCCCCTGCTCGGCCAATAGCGGCGGCCGCCGGCCTGCCCGGCGATGATATACTTGACAAATGCAGAACCGGGCAGACCGAGCGAATCGGAGTGTTACGCCGGACGCAACTTTCCATTGGACAGTTTGTCGCACAAAATGTTCTGTAAGAAATATCTGACATGTTGTAAGATATATCCGACATGTTAAGGCATGTCAGAACGTTGGAGCCGGCGGGAGTCGAACCCACGGGAGAGAGTGCCAACCCCTCGGCCCCGAACCGTCCCGGCCCCGCTCTGTATGACGCTCGCCCCTGGTCCGATGGCGGACGACGAACCAGAGGCTCTAGGGTGCGCCAGTCCCGACCGCGTGTGATGGATAGTACGACGCGGCCCCTGTTGCAGCAGGGGCCGTTCCGCCTCGGGACGCGGAGATTTTCGGTTTGTTCTCCGCCCACCGCAAGTACCTTTTGTGTGTGAGTCATGGGGATAACCACAAAATCTAGTGGATCACCTGAGGATAAGTCCCGGCCGCCCTCCGACGACGACATTCTCCGCCGGATGCTGAACACGCCGCCGAAGCCGCGTAAGGCCAAGAAGATTAAGAAGGCGACGAGCCCCCGCAAGTAGGCCGGGCACCGCCTAAGCCGGAGAGCCCTATGTTAGCGAGCGAAGCCGCTGGTTTGCAGCCAGCTTGTTGTGTGGCTACGGACGCACAGCTCCTTGCTTTACAGCAATCGCCTGAAGCAAGTGAGTGGCGTGTTCAAGATTGTGATCCATTGCCGACAACGCGACGGCAATATGATCGAGCGCTTGAGCGATTTGCTCAATTGGCTCATCGGTTGCGGGCATTGTTGAGTATGGGCGAACAACGCCGACCGGGCCGCCAATCCTAATCCTTTTGGCCACGTTCAGTCCTCCCCGAGTTGATCGAGGATCGACGCTAGCAGTTCTCGGAATTGGACGCGAGGCAGGTAAGGCTTAGACGTTCGCCCCATCACCAGTCCGCCGATAGGTGAGGCGCTTGCCGGCGATGCCCTTGAGGGCCTTGTCGGCGCGTTCTGCATCGGTGGTGCGGCGTTCGTTGTAGCGGAAATCGAACTCGCAAAGATAACGCTTCAGGTGCTGACTGCCGCAGTGCTGATAAACGCCAATCACGCCGCGCTTGAAGATCGAGAAATAGCCCTCGATAGTGTTGGTGTGTGCCTCGCCGCGCACGTATTCCTCGATGCTGTGGTTGACGGTTTCATGGCCGGCGAACTCGCGGCCGACGCGGGTGTAGTACTTGGCGTCATCGGTCATGAGGCGGGACTTGCGGCTGATCTGCTGGACCAGGATTGGGCGCAGCGTCTTGGCGTTGACGCGCTCGACGTGGAACGAGCGGGCGCGGCCGTCGCGCTCGACCAGGGCGACAATCTTCTCGGTGTTGCGATGCGTGCGGATGGCGGCGCGGTCCTTGACGCGCTTCCAGCCCTCGCCGGTCACGAAAACCTCCTTGGTCGGGACGCGGGTAACATAGGTCTCATCGACCTCGACCGTCTTGCCCTCGCCGCCCAGCGGGCCGGGGCTGCCGTCCTTCATGGCTTCGCGGATGCGGTGGGACATGAACCAGGCGGTTTTATAGGTCACGCCGAGCATACGGTGAAGCTGGTGGCTGCTGATGCCCTTCTTGGAGGCGTTCAACAGGTGAACGGCGAGCAGCCACTTATGGAGCGGCACCTTGGATCGCTCGAACAGTGTCCCGACCGTCACGGTGAACTGCTGGCGGCAGTCGGCGCAGAACCACAGGCCGGCCCTGGCGGACTTGCCCTTGATGCGGTGGGCGTGGTCGATGCTGCCGCAATGCGGGCAGATCGGGCCGTCGGGCCAGCGGACTGCCTCAAGGTGCTTGCGGGCCGTAATTTCGTTGTGGAAACGTTTGGCGGTCAGGTTCAACATGGCTCAACTCCTTGCTGAGCCTAATATAATGCCGGATGTGCGTTTGTCAAGTATATAATCGCCGCCTGCCCCCACCCCGGCCCTCCCCCACGCTGCGCGCGGGGGAGGGAGGTATTACCCAGCGCCGTTGCCGCCGTCGCGCTTGGCGCGGACGGCGGCGCGGGCTTCTTCGATGTCGCGCTCGCGCAGGTCGTCGTCCGTCGTGCGGGTCGGGCGCCGCGGCGGGCCGGCGAAGGGGTCGGTGCCCGATTCGAACTGGGCGACGACGCGGCAGTTGTCGCACATCTTGATGCGCTCGATCGCCGCCGCCCCCATGAACATCGCGTGCTTGTCGGCGAGCCGCTCGAGGATGCGCTCGACCGAGCCGCGCGTGCCGAATGGCTTGCCGCAGCGCACGCAGTGGAACGGCTCCTCTTCCTTGACGATCAGGGCGCGGCGCGCGGTCTCGGCGAAGTTGAGGCGCGGCTTAAGCGTGATGACGTGCTCCGGGCAGGTGTTCTTGCACAGGCCGCACTGGATGCAGGCGTCCTCCTGGAAGCGGAGCTGCGGCGATTCGGGATTGTCCTGCAACGCCCCGGTCGGGCAGGCGCCGACGCAGGCGAGGCAGAGCGTGCAGCCCGCGACATCGACGACGACGGCGCCGAACGGCGCCTGGGGCGGCAGCGGCAACTGGTCCACCGGCGCGGGCGCCGCGTCGTGCAGGTGATCGAGGGCCAGCCGGATCAGCGCGCGCTTGCCGCCCATCGGCAGGAACGTGGCCGGGCGCGCCGGATCGAGGCGCGGCAGGTCGTAGAGGACGCGCTCGACGGCGTCGGGATCGGACTCGACGAGGATGTCCGCCCGGCCGCCGCCGAAGCCGAGGCCGACCATGACCGTCTCGGCGAGGCCGACCTGCGCCGCCAGGCCGTCGAGTTCGCCGCGCTTCTCCGGCCCGACCAGGATCAGCACCCGCGCCGCTCCGTAGGCGAGCGCGGCCGACAGGAAGTCGAAGCCGAGCTGCGTCGTCTCGTTGACGGCGAAGGGCAGGACGTTGGCCGGCAGGCCGCGCCCGCAGCGGGCGATCAGCGCCACCGTCTCCTCGCCGCGCCGGGCGTCGTGGACCAGCAGCACGGCCTGCCTGCCGCCCGCCGCGGCGTAGGCGCCGAGCAGGGTGCGCAGGCGCTGCAGCAGCGCCGTGGCCGGCGGCAGCGCGTAGCTCGCCGCGCCGGTCGGGCAGACGCTGTGGCAGGCGCCGCAGCCGGCGCAGACGTAAGGGTCGATGGCGACGGCGTCGCCGTCCGGCCGGATCGCCGAGGTCGGGCACGCGTCGAGACAGCGCGTGCAGCCGACTTTCCGGCTGCGCGAATGGGCGCAGATATCGGCGTTGAAGTCGACGTACAGCGGCTTGTCGAATTCGCCGACCATGTCGGCGAGATCGAACAGGGCGCGCTGCACCGCCGCCGGGTTGTTCGGATCGGGCCGGAAGTAGCCGTCGCGCTTCTCCGGCGCGGGAAACAGCGGCGCCTCGCCGCTGAGGTCGAGGATCAGGTCGCAGGTCGAGACGGCGCCGTCGCGCGCCGCCTCGAACGACAGCGATCCGCGCGACGACACGACGAGCGGCGCGTGGTCGTCGACCACGACCTCGAAGGCGCCGAGATGCCCCTTGGCCGCGACCACCGTGCCGCGGAAGATCGGCACGTCGTCGATCCGCGGCGGGACGATCTCCGCCGGCCGCGTCAGCAGCACGGTCGGATCGAGCCGCCCGGCGAGCTGGCGCGCCGCCGCGATCGCCGTCTCGTCGCGCCCGTACACCAGGCAGGCGCCAGCCGAGCGCAACGTCACGCTGGGCGCGGACGGTATGTCGAGCGTCGCCTCGGCCAGCAGCGCCGCGATCTTCGGCAGCGCGTCCCGGCCCTCGTCCGACCAGCCGGCGCGTTCGCGGATGTTGGTGAAGGCAACCGCGGTCTCGGGCGCCGCCGCGTGCGCCGTTTCCGCGAACAGCGGCGATTCCTGCGTGCAGGCGACGACGAGCGGACGCCCGGCGGCCAGCGCGTCGCGGAAGTTGTCGAGCTGGGCGCGGCACAGCTGGCTGTTGACGACGAGCGCGCCACTGCCGCCGCAGGCCTTGGCCAGGGCCTTGCCGTCCAGCGTCATCGTCGTCTCGCAGTTGCAGACGATGACGGTCTTGCCGTTTATTTCCATCGAATTTCCGCTCGTCGTTCGGGCCGGCGCTCGATCCCATTGTTGCACACAGCGGCGGGTAGGGCATAATCCGTTCCGACCTGTCGGCGAACCGCGGCCGGGCGGCCTCGGAGGCAATCGGTGAAGGACACGGAGACCATGCGGGTGGGGATCGTCGTCGAGCGGCGCAGGATCGACCATCCGTGGCAGGAATACGCTTGGCGCCCCGTGGCGGTCATCCCGGGGGCGCCGGACGCCGAAGGCTGGCCGGTGCTGTACCGGGACGACAGATGCACGCGCTATCTTGCCGGCACGCTCGCCATCGAGCTGTTTCCCAAGGAAACCGAGGACTACAGTTACAACCTGTCGCAACGGGTTCCGGTCGTGTACGTCGTGCTGCGCCGCAACGAGGGTCCGGGGGAACATCCGTTCAAGGCGTTCCGCGCCACGATCTGCCCGTCGGAGGCGCGGGACCGCCTGGAGAGCGGCGAGGACATCGTCGAGGGCGTGGCCATGCCCGAGGCGATCGCCGCCTGGGTCCGGGACTATATCGCCAGGCATCCCGCCGAGACGTCGTTCCAAAAGCGCCGGCGCAAGCCGCGCGATCCCGGCGCGGCGGCGGGCGGCGCGGGGGGAAGCGACCGTGGCTGACGAGGGCGAGGGCTTCGCCGCCCGCTGGTCGCGGTTGAAACGCGCTCGCGACGAGCCGCGCAGCGGCGACGCGGCGGCGGGCGCGGGGCCAGCGGCGGCGGCGGCGGCGGCGCCGGCCGCCGCGGCGGAATTGCCCGACGAGACGATCGATCTGCCGTCGATCGAAGACCTGACCAGGGAGTCGGACTTCACCGGGTTCATGCGCAAGGGCGTCCCCGTGGAGCTGAAGCGCCAGGCCCTGCGCAAGCTGTGGCGCAGCGATCCCGTGTTCGCGAATCTCGACGGCCTGCTCGAATACGGCGACGACTACGGCGCCCCCTGGAAGACGGGCGCGGCGGTCAGGACGCTGTACCGGATCGGCAAAGGCATGGTGGACAGTGCCGAGGAGATCGCAGAGAGCCCGGCCGATGCACCTGCCACGCCCGATGCGGCCGAGCCACGGAACGCCGCGGTGCCGGCCGGCGACGCGGCGGCGGCCGAGCGCCCGATGCCGGACGGCGACGAGCCCGACCCGACCGGAAAAGGCTGACGCCTAGCGCCGCGTGCGAGTCGTCGCATCTGAAATCCGGCCGGCCTTCCGGCGCGGAATATGTTGCAGCGCAACGGCCCGCTCCCCTTTTTTGATAGACGGCGACGGCGGCTTGCATTAACTTTCGTTGACTTGGCGCGGTGACTGCCGCGTCGGCAACGATAAGAAGCACAAGGGGGGGGGATTCCGCCGGATGGCCACGGGAGCGGCGTCGGGGGCGGTCGCGATTGCGGAGGAGGACGTTCTCCGCGCCCAGTTCTATCGTTTCCTCGCGCGCTTTCTCGCGGCGCCGCCGGACGAAGCCTTGTTGCGGCTTTCCGCCGGGCTTACGGGCGACGATACCGACGTCGGGGGGGCGCTGAACGCGTTGGCGCGCGTTGCCGCGCAGGCGACGCCGGCAACGGCGGCGACCGAATACCAGGACTTGTTCATCGGCATCGGCCGCGGCGAACTGCTTCCGTACGGCTCGTATTACCTCACCGGCTTCCTCAACGAAAAGCCGCTGGCCAAGCTGCGCCAGGACATGGCGGCGCTGGGCATCGCCCGTGTCGAGAAGGTGAAGGAGCCGGAGGACCACATCGCCGCGCTGTGCGAGATGATGGCCGGCCTGATCGACGGCGGCCTCGGCGCCTCGGCCGGTCTCGGCGAACAGCGAACGTTCTTCCAGGCGCACCTCGCCCCCTGGGCGACGCGTTTCTTCGAGAATCTGGAGACCGCCGAATCGGCGGTTCTGTACGGCCCGGTCGGGACGCTCGGTCGCCTGTTCATGGCGATCGAGGCGACGGCCTTTCGGATGGAGCCCTAGACGGGCGCGGCGAAATTTCATCGCGTTGGTGGAAACGTTCAATCGAAGGATGGAACGATGAACAAGGACCAGGCGCCGAAATCGACCAAGCGTCGTGACTTCCTCAAGCTCGCCGGGCTTGGCACCCTGGCCGGGGCCGCGGCGGCGGCCGGCGCACCGCGCGACGCCGCGGCGGCGAGTCCGGACAACACCCGGGCCGCCGGATACCGCGAGACGGCCCACGTCAAGAAATACTATTCGCTGGCGCGCTTCTGACGCGCCCCGACCTGCGGCTCCAAGCCAACCCGAGAGTCAGGAGACGGCGATGCTTAGGAAACGAACCGACGGCGTTGCGAGCGCGGACCGGATGTCACGGGCGGTCGCCGGGCTGACCGGCGGCACCGTCGACCGGCGGACGTTCTTCAAACGATCGGGCCTGGCGGCCGGCGGCCTGGCGGCCGCGGCGACGCTCGGCGCCGGCATGGTGAAGAAGGCGCCCGCACAGACGATAGCGGGCGCCGGCATCGATCTGGTCAAGACGGTGTGCACCCACTGCTCGGTCGGCTGCACGGTGATGGCCGAACTGCAGAACGGTGTCTGGATCGGGCAGGAACCGGGCTTCGACAGCCCCTTCAACCTGGGCGCCCACTGCGCCAAGGGCGCGGCGGTTCGCGAGCATGCCCACGGCGAACGCCGGCTGAAGTACCCGATGAAGCTGGTCGGCGGGAAATGGCAACGCATGACCTGGGACGAGGCGATCGAGGAGGTCGGCGGCAAGCTCCTCGATATCCGCGCCAAGAACGGCCCGGACGCCGTCTACTGGATGGGCGGATCGAAGCACAGCAACGAAGGCGCCTATCTGTTTCGCAAGTTCGCGGCCTTCTGGGGCAGCAACAACTGCGACAACCAGGCGCGCATCTGCCATTCGACGACCGTCGCGGGCGTGGCCAACACCTGGGGCTACGGCGCGATGACCAACAGCTACAACGACATCCACAACTCGCGGGCGATGCTGTTCATCGGCAGCAACCCGAGCGAGGCGCATCCGGTGTCGTTGCTGCACATCCTGAAGGCGAAGGAGCAGAACAACGCGCCGCTCATCGTCGTCGATCCTCGGTTCACCCGCACGGCGGCACATGCCGACGAGTACGTGCGCATCCGTTCCGGCACCGACGTGCCGTTCATCTGGGGCCTGCTCTGGCACGTCTTCGAGAACGGTTGGGAGGACAAGGAGTTCATCCGCCAGCGCGTCTGGGGCATGGACCAGATCAAGGCCGAGGTGGCCAAGTGGACGCCCGCGGAGGTCGAGCGCGTGACCGGCGTGCCGGAATCGCAGATGAAGCGCGTGGCGCGCACCATGGCGACCAACCGGCCCGGCACCTTCGTGTGGTGCATGGGCGGCACGCAGCACCACATCGGCAACAACAACGTGCGCGCCTATTGCGTGTTCCAACTGGCGCTCGGCAACATGGGCGTCGCCGGCGGCGGCACCAACATCTTCCGCGGCCACGACAACGTTCAGGGCGCAACCGATCTCGGTCCGATTCCGGACGACCTGCCGGGCTATTACGGCCTTGCCGAGGGCGCGTGGAAGCACTGGGCCCGGGTGTGGCAGGTCGATTACGACTTCCTCCTCGGCCGCTTCGGCTCCAAGGAGCTGATGGAGGCCAAGGGCATTCCGGAGTCGCGCTGGTTCGACGCCGTTCTCGAGGCGAAGGAGAACATCGACCAGCCGGACAATGTCCACGCCATGGTCTTCATGGGCCATGCGCCCAACTCGCAGAGCCGTCAGCCCGACGTGAAGAAGGCGATGGAGAAGCTCGATGTTCTCGTCGTCATCGACCCCTACCCGACCGTTTCCGCGGTGCTGCACGACCGCACCGACAACACCTACCTGCTGCCGGCGAGCACGCAGTTCGAGACTTCCGGCTCGGTGACGGCGTCCAACCGCTCGGTGCAGTGGCGCGAGAAGGTCGTCGACCCGGTGTTCGAATCGAAGCCCGACCATACGATCCTGTATTTGCTCGCCAAGAAGTTCGGCTTCGACCAGGAGATGTTCAAGAACATACCGATCAACGGCGACGAGCCGTCGGTGGAGGACATCACGCGGGAGTTCAACCGCGGCACCTGGACGATCGGCTACACCGGCATCTCGCCGGAGCGGCTGAAGCTGCACATGGCCAACCAGCACACCTTCGACAAGACCACGCTCCGGGCCAACGGCGGCCCGTGCGACGGCGACTATTACGGCCTGCCCTGGCCATGCTGGGGCACGCCGGAGATGAAGCATCCGGGCACGCCGATCCTCTACGACACCTCGAAGTCCGTGGCCGAGGGCGGCTTGCCGTTCCGGGCGCGCTTCGGCGTGGACAAGGACGGCGACAACCTGCTTGCCGAAGGCTCCTACACCGTGGGATCGGAGATCGAGGACGGCTATCCCGAGGTCACGATGGAGATGGTGCAGAAGCTGGGCTGGGACGCCGATCTGACACCGGAGGAGCTCGCCGTCATCACCAAGATCGGCGGCGAGAAGATCGGCGCCGTCAACTGGAAGACGGACTTGTCCGGCGGCCTCCAGCGGGTCGTCATCAAACACGGCATCGCGCCCTTCGGCAATGCCAAGGCGCGGGCGGTCGCGTGGAACTTCCCGGACCCGGTGCCGGTCCATCGCGAGCCGCTGTATTCGCCGCGCCGCGACCTGGTGGCGGATTATCCGACCTACGACGACACCAAGAGCTGGCGCATGCCGACCCTTTACAAGTCGATCCAGGAGAAGGATTTCTCCAAGGACTTCCCGATCATCCTGACCTCGGGGCGTCTGGTCGAATTCGAGGGCGGCGGCGACGAGACCCGGTCCAACCCGTGGCTTGCCGAGCTGCAACAGGACATGTACGTCGAGATCAATCCTTACGACGCCAATACGGTGGGCGCTAGGGATGGCGGCATGGTCTGGGTCCACGGTCCGGAAGGCGGCAAGGTCAAGGTCATGGCGATGGTGACCGAGCGGGTGGGGCGCGGCGTCGCCTTCATGCCGTTCCATTACGGCGGCCGTTTCCAGGGCGCGGACCTGCGGAGCAAATATCCCGCCGGCGCCGATCCGTACGTCCTCGGCGAATCGGCCAATACCGCCACAACGTACGGCTATGACTCGGTCACCCAGATGCAGGAGACGAAGACCACCCTGTGTCGGATCGAAGCGGCGTGAGGAGTTGAACCATGGCACGCATGAGGTTCCTAGTCGACGCCGAGCGCTGCATCGAATGCAACGCCTGCGTCACCGCATGTAAGAACGAGAACGGGGTGCCCTGGGGCATCAACCGGCGCCGCGTCGTCACCATCAACGACGGCGTGCCGGGCGAGCGGTCGATCTCGGTGGCCTGCATGCACTGCTCCGACCCGCCGTGCATGGCGGTCTGCCCGGTCGACGCCTTCTACCAGACGGAAGAAGGGCTGGTCCTTCATTCGAAGGACATCTGCATCGGCTGCGGTTATTGCTTCTTCGCCTGCCCGTTCGGCGCGCCGCAGTACCCGCAGGCCGGCAACTTCGGCAGCCGCGGCAAGATGGACAAGTGCACCTTCTGCGCCGGCGGCCCCGAGGAGGATCACAGCCTCGCCGAGTACGAGAAGTACGGGCGCAATCGCGTCGCCGAAGGCAAGCTGCCGCTGTGCGCCGAGATGTGCGCGACCAAGGCGCTGCTGGCCGGCGACGGCGACGTGGTCTCGAACATCTATCGCGAGCGCGTCGTGGCCCGCGGCTTCGGCTCCGGGGCGTGGGGTTGGGGCACGGCCTATCAGTTGAAGAGCGGCAGCTGAGCCTTGGTAGGCGCCGCGTAAACGTCGGGGGGCGGCGCGGGCCGCCCCCCGGTCTTCGCCGGGCGGGGCCGCGTGCCCAGCGACCGAATGGCGACGAGAAGACATGAATGGCATGAGACGAACCGGGCAAGCATTATCGCGGTTGGTCTTCGCCGGCGTCGTGCTGGCGAGCCTGGCGCTGCCGGGATGCCGGGAAGAGGAGCAAGACCGCATCCTGCTGTTCGAGAAGGGAACGTATCTCGGTCCGGCGGACCAGGCGCTGAACCAGGCGCAGGCCGACGATCTGCGCCGGCGCACCCTCGGCCAGAAATTCTGATGCAGGGATAGGTGGACGATGCGAAATTGGCGACGATTGGCCGCCCGTGCCGGCGGCGCCGCGATCATGCTCGCGCTCGTCTATCTGGCGGCGGCGGCGGTCGCGGGATGGATCCCGCTGGACCATCCGGCCGTCGCCCAGCAGGGCGGCGAGGTCCCCGGGGGCACCCTGGGCAGCGCCAGCGACGCGGACATCTGGCGCGACGTGCGGCGCGGGCTGCAGGGCTACGTGTCGATCCCCGACAAGCAGGCCGGAGTCCTGATCCAGTCGGAAGGCCAGAACTGGCGCGCCATCCGCAACGGGCCGCTGTCGGTCTACGGCGCCTGGATCCTGCTCGGCATCATCGCCGTCGTCGCCCTGTTCTTTGCGCTGCGCGGGCGCATCCGCATCGACGCCGGCCCCAGCGGCGCCACGGTCGAGCGATTCAACGGCGTCGAGCGCATCGCCCATTGGTTGACCGCGGTGTCGTTCATCGTGCTGGCGGTGAGCGGCCTCAACATGCTCTACGGGCGCTACGCCCTGAAGCCGATCCTCGGTCCCGAGCTCTTCGCCGATCTGACGCGCCTCGGCAAATACGCGCACAACTATCTGGCCTTCGCTTTCATGGCGGGGCTGGTCCTGATTCTCGTCCTCTGGGTGCGCGACAATCTGCCGAGCCGGGTGGACCTCGCCTGGCTCGCGCGCGGCGGCGGCCTGTTCTCGCGCCACAGCCACCCGCCGGCCAGGAAGTTCAATGCCGGCCAGAAGATCCTGTTCTGGGCCGTCGTGCTGGGCGGGCTGTCCCTCAGCATTTCGGGCATCGCGCTGCTGTTTCCGTTCGAGTTCTACATGTTCAACGGCACCTTCAAGGTCCTGAACGTCTTCGGGCTGGGCCTGCCGGTCGATCTGTCGTCGATCCAGGAGATGCAGCTGCAGCAGCTCTGGCACGCCGCGTTCGGCCTGTTGCTGATCGCCGTCATCATCGGCCACATCTACATCGGCACGGTCGGGATGGAGGGCGCCTTCGACGCCATGGGCAGCGGCATGGTCGATGCCAACTGGGCGCGCGAGCACCACAGCCTGTGGGCGGCGGAGGCCAAGAAGGCACCGGCCCCGGGCAACGAGTGAGCGAGACATTGCCGGACGATCGCCGAGCGATTGACATGTGGATGCGTGGACGGCCGCTGCGGCGGCTGGCCCTGGCGGCGGGCGTGGCGATCCTCGCGGCGCTTGCCACGGCGCCGACCGCGCGGGCGCAGGCGGTGAAGTCGGCGGACGAGGTCTCGGCCGCCGTCGCCAAGGCATTCGGCGTCGAGGTCCTGGGCGTCCGGTCGATCGAGACCGACGGCGGTCCGGCCTATGCGGTGACGGTGATGAACGCGGGCGGCGACTTCGACGGCGCGTTTCGGGTCTCGACGCTCGTCGTCGATGCGCGAACCGGCGATCTCGTTCCGCAGTTCCGCCACAAGTCGGCCGGCTACGACCTGTCGGGCGCGCCGAGCAATGCCCCGCCGACCGAGGCCGACGGCATGGCGATGCGCCGGATGACCTATCGGTAGGGATCGCCCGTGCGGCCGCGCCTCTTCGCGACGGCTCTGCTGCTGAGTCTCGTGCTCTTGCCGGATGCGGCCTCGGCCGCGTTCGTCGGGCATGGCGGGACGGTGCGCGGCGTGGCGGTGTCGCCCGACGGACGCCAGGCGCTCAGCGCCGGGTTCGACTACAGCCTGATCCTGTGGGACCTGGCCGGCCAGACGGCCGTGGCCCGCCTGATCGGCCACGAGGCCGCGGTCAACGCGGCGGCCTTCCTGCCCGACGGACGGCATGCCGTCTCGGCGAGCGACGACGGCACGGTGGCGCTGTGGGAGATCGAGACGGGTCGTCTGCTGCACCGCTTCGCCGGGCATCGGGGCAAGGTTGCCGCCGTCGCGGTCTCGCCCGACGGCCGGCTGGCCGCCTCGGGCGGTTGGGACCGGACGGTGCGCCTGTGGGACCTCGAAGAACGGCGCGAACTGTATGCGATCGACGCCGGCGACAACGTCAACGCGGTGGTCTTTGCGCCCGATGGCATCCGGCTGCTGTCCGGCGGCCACGACGGCTCGCTCGCGCTGTGGCGCGTCGCCGACGGCGCGGCGCTGCGCCGCTTCGCCGGCAACGGCTTCGCCGTCAACTCGATCGCCGTGACCCCGGACGGCGCGCGCGCGGTGGCGGCTTCGATCGACGAGACGGTGCGCCTGTGGGACCTGACCGGCGCGGCGGAGACCGTGGCGCTCTACGGCCACGACGGGCCGGTTCTGGCGGCGGCGGTTTCACCCGACGGGCGCTTTGCCGCATCGGGCGGCGCCGACGGCCGGGTGCGCGTCTGGCTGCTCGCGGCCCAGCGCACGGTCGGCGACTTCGGCGGGCACGAGGGGGCGGTCTGGGGGCTCGCCTTCGCGCCCGACGGGACGCGGCTGCTCTCCGCCGGCGCCGACGCCCTGGTCAAGGTCTGGGAGGTGCCGGAGGGCGCCGAGATCGGAGCGGCCACCGGCACCGCGACCGCGACCGCGGCGGCGACGGGCGGGCACGACAGCGATCCCGGCGCGCGCCTGTTCCGCAAATGCGGCGCCTGCCACGCGATCACCGCCGACGGCGTCAACAAGGCCGGGCCGAGTCTCTACGGGCTGTTCGGCCGGCGCGCCGGCACGGTGCCCGGCTACCCCTATTCCGAGGCGCTGCGGTCGAGCGGCCTGGTGTGGACCGAGGAGTCGGTCGACGCCCTGATCGACCTCGGGCCCGAGCGGCTGACGCCGGGGTCGAAGATGCCGCTGCAACGAATGCCCGACGCGCAAGACCGGGCCGAGCTGATCCGCTACCTTAAACGGGCGACGAACCCCGCGGGCGGGGGATGATCCCCGCGCCGTTCGCAATCGACACGGACATGAAGGAGGGACTCACGTGAAGGCGTTCTGGACGGCAATGGCCGCCATGATCTTGATCGCCGTCGGAGCGGCGGTCGTCCTGACCAACCTGGAGATGAGCAGCGCCGACGTCTTCCAGTCGCAGCGCGGCGCCGTGCGCCTGTAGCGCCAGGGTTCGGGCCGCTCGCGCTCAACGTCGTCGATTCAGTCTCTGCGAATGCCTCTCGGTCGGCCATTGCGCGGACTCGAGGTGCGCGTTTCCGCCTTCGTCGTCCCTCCTCATTCGCGGCCATTCGCTCGGGGTCAGGCCCAGGACGCGGCGAAAGGCGGTTGTCATGTGGGCGTGGCTCGAAAAACCTGTCGCGGCGGCAATATCCGCGAGCCTTGTGGCCGTTCCGCCGCCGCGCCGCGTGCCGTCGATCAGCCGGCGGGCCCGTGAAATCCGCCGCTCGAGGAGCGCGGCGTGCAGCGTAGTGCCCGTTGCTGCCTTGAACGCGCGCGCGAGATAGGCGTCCGAAAGACCGGCATCGCCAGCAAGGTCCGCGAGACGCACTTCTTCATCCAGATGGGCATCGAGATAATCCAGAATGCGCTTTAGGCGTCGGGGAGTCATGCCGCGCGCAGGCTTGGCCGGCCATCGCGCACGGCCGCCAATTTGCGCCGCAACCCGCTCCACCGCGGCGGCGGCCAGCGCTTCCATCGTCAATGGAGCGGTCGCAACGCCAAGCACCGTGGCTCGGCGCAACGCCATGCCCAACGGCGTGAACAGGGGATCGGCCACATTGGTGAATTGCGGCAGCCGCGCCCGCTCGACCCCAACTGCGAGCCGCGCGAACGTTTCGGGCTCGATACTCAGCACGAGATATTCGCCGCCGCTGTCCGACGCGGAGAATACCGCACACCCTGCCGGCGTGAAGGCAAGCCGCCAAGGGTCGGCATGAAATGCTCGGTGTCGGTCGCTGGCGAACGCGTGAACACCCTGCTGACGCTCGAACGTGAAGCCGATCACATGCCAGCTGGACACGTAGGCGACGTGATAGCCAGACGCCGGCAGAACCGTTACCGCGAACCCCGACGTCTCATGACGAAGTGGCGCGAAACGATGCGGCAGGACCGCGATATCTTGTTCCTGTCGGGTCATGGCACCGCGAAGGCGTGCGAACGACAGAGCGGCCGCCGGAGAGGCGCCCTTTCCAGTCGAACATACACTTTAGGTCAAACCCATGAAAGCGCGCCACCACGACCTCGCCTAGGCTTCTGTTCGTCCGCGTACGTCCGGAGAGCCGCCCGTGAACGCCCCCGCCCCGCTATTCACACTCGCCGAACTCGAGGCCGCCGCTGAACTCGTGCATGGCGCGGTTCCGGCAACACCGCAGTACGCCTGGCCGCGGCTCGCGAAGCGCATGGGCTGCGAGGTGTGGGTGAAACACGAGAACCACACGCCCACCGGGGCGTTCAAGGTGCGTGGCGGGGTTGTTTACATGGCAGGCCTGAAGCGCGCCGGGGCGAGAGCGAAAGGCGTCATCTCGGCGACGCGGGGCAATCACGGCCAGTCCATCTCCTTTTCAGCCGCTCGGGCGGGCATCCCGGCGACCATCTACGTCCCGAACGGCAATTCTTTGGATCAGAACGCAGCAATGCGTGCGTTCGGAGCGACCGTCGTCGAATTCGGAAAAGATTTCGACGAAGCGCGCGCCCAGGCAGCGCGGGTCGCACAGGAGCGAGATCTGCACTTCATCCCGCCGTTCCATCGAGATCTTGTGGTGGGCGTCGCAACATATGCGCTCGAACTGTTTCGCGCCGTGTCCGACTTGCACGCGATCTACGTTCCGATCGGGATGGGCTCCGGCGTCTGCGGCCTGATCACGGTTCGCGATCTTCTCGGCCTGAAGACTGAAATCGTCGCCGTGGTCGCCCGAAACGCCCCGGCAATGGCCCTGTCCTTCGAAGCCGGAAGGCCCGTTTTCACGAATTCTGCGCGCACCTTTGCCGACGGCATGGCAACCCGCGAACCGCTGCAGGAGGCATTGACGATCATCAAGCGGGGCGCGGCCCGTGTCGTGCAGCTCGGCGAGGACGAGATCGCCGAGGCCGTACGCATCTATTTCCAGGACACGCACCATGTCGCCGAAGGCGCCGGGGCCGCGCCGCTCGCCGGACTCATGCAGGAACGGGCTCGCATGGCGGGAAAGAAAATCGGCGTGATCTTGTCCGGCGGCAATATGGATGCGCCAGCGTATCGGACCATTCTTGCCGGCAAGACGCCGATCATGGGCTGATTGGGAAACGGCACCGGTCACCGTCGGCGCGCGAGCTCGCGATATAGCGCCTCCGGCGTTACGCCGATCTCCGAGGCGACCCGGCGCCAGCGTCCCTTGGGCGGCAGCGAACCGTCGTTGAGCGCGATCCAGGCGTCGACCCGCTGTGCAACGGTTCTGAGCGACAGCGTCTCGGCCTGAGCCCGCGCCCGATGAACCTCATGCGCCAAATGGCGCGCGAGGGCGGACGCCAGGCCGGGGTCGTCTGCAAGGGCGGTTCTGATCCGTTGCAATGGCACGACACGCAGGACCGAGTCCTCGGCCGCGCTGGCGTCGCAATGATATCGGTCGGTGAACAGCGACGCTTCGGCGAGAATCGCGCCGGGGCCGGCACGTTGCAACGTTAGTTGGAAGCCGTGCGGGAGCGCGCGGGTGAGCCGCAGCGCACCGCTGGCAACGAGAAAGAGCGACCGGACCGGATCGTCCGCGCGGAATAGAACGCCGCCGGCCGCGAGTCGTTGCTCGCGTTCCGTCAAGTTCCACAATCCTCCGATCAGGGATCTCGACATGATCAGGATCATGTCAGGACTCGATCCGTCATGGCAAGATTCAATGGCCCAGACCACCTAGGAGATGAAAATGAACCTTGCACGAATGTTCGGCTTTTGCGTCGCATTGGCAATCCTCGCGGCGCGGCCGGCGGCGGCGCAAGATCACGGCAATGTCGTCATGCCGAGCCATTCGCCCGGCGCGTCGGCGGCGATTGCTTCGCCCTATGCCGGCATGGAGAAGCGCCTTGTAAAAGCTTTGTCGGATCGGCAGATCGCGGAGCTCAAGGCAGGACGCGGGATGGAGTTGGCGCTTGCGGCGGAGCTCAATGGCTATCCGGGACCATCGCACGTCCTCGACCTCGCCGATGCGCTCCAGCTATCGGACCAGCAGAGGACGCGGACAACGGCGCTGCTCGAAGCGATGAAAGCCGAGACAATCCCGATCGGCGAACGAATCATCGCGGAGGAGACGGCGCTCGATCACTTGTTCGCCGCGAGGCGCGTAACCCGGGCATCGCTGGACTCCGCAACCTCGGAAATCGGAGCCGCGCAAGGCGCGTTGCGTTCGGCGCACCTGCGCTACCACCTCGCAATGGTCGAGATCCTCTCGCCTGCGCAACTCGCTCGCTATGCCGAACTGCGTGGCTACGCTGAAAGCAGCCTTCGCGACCACGGTACGCAATGACTCCCAGCGGATTCATCGAAATCCATGCTTGCGGTGGTTCGATCGGCAATTCCACGGCGATCGTCGTCCGGAAAATCGGAAGGCGATTGATCGACGACCCCGGAGCCCGCAGGCGTCCGGTCACGTCGCCAGCGCGGCGAGCAGCGTTTCGCCGTAGCGCCGCAGCTTCGTCGCGCCCAGGCCGGGTATGCGCGCCAACTCGGCCAGGGTCGCCGGGCGGTGTCGCGCGAGCTCGACCAATGTGGCGTCGTGCAGGATCACATAGGCGGGCACGCGCTGTTCGTCGGCCAGCGTCCGGCGGACGGCGCGCAGCTTCTCGAACACGGCGCGGGCCTCGGCCGACAGATCGTCGCCCGACCGTATCCGCCGGGGCGCGGCCGCGGCGGCCTTGCGCGCACGCCGGAACCGCACCGGCCGGGCGCCGCCGAGAAGTTCGCGCGCGCTCGGCCCGAGGCGCAGGCCGCCGTGGCGCTCCGCGTCCACGATCAGATGCCCGGCCGCGGTGAGCTGGCGCAGGATCGAGCGCCAGTCGTCCGGGCCGAGATCTGCCCCGACGCCGAAGACGCCGAGCTCGTCGTGGCCGAACCGCGCGGTCTTGTCGGTCGCCGTGCCGGTCAGCACGTCGACGACGTGCGCATAGCCGAAACGCTGGCCGGTTCGGTAAACGGCCGACAGCGCCTTCTGCGCGACGACCGCCCCGTCGAAGGTCTCGATCGGCCACAGGCAGGCGTCGCAATTGCCGCACGGCGCGGCCAGTTCCTCGCCCAAATAGCGCAGCAGCGCCTGGCGGCGGCAGTCGGCGGTCTCGCAGAGGGCGACGAGCGCGTCGAGCCGGCGCCGTTCGATGCGCTTCTGTTCGTCGGGCGCGTCGGACCGTTCGATGAACCCGACGATCTTCGCCACGCCTTCCGCGCCGTAGGCCATCCAGGCCGTGGCCGGAAGGCCGTCGCGGCCCGCCCGGCCGGTCTCCTGGTAGTAGGCTTCGATGCTCTTCGGCAGGTCGAGATGCGCGACGAAGCGCACGTCCGGCTTGTTCACGCCCATGCCGAAGGCGATGGTGGCCACGACGACGACGCCGTCGTCGCGCATGAAGCGCGCCTGGTTGGCCGTGCGCACGGCCTTGTCGAGTCCGGCGTGATAGGGCAGCGCGTCATACCCGGCCTGCACCAGCCATCCGGCGACGACCTCCGCCTTGTCGCGGCTGAGGCAATAGACGATCCCCGACGCGCGCTCGGGCTGTTCGCGCAGGAACGCCAGGAGTTGGGCGCGGGCGGCGGTCTTGTCGGCGATGCGATACTGGATGTTGGGCCGGTCGAAGCCGCCGACGAAGACGCGGCCGCGGCCCAGGTCGAGCCGGCGCACGATCTCGCGCCGCGTCGTCTCGTCGGCGGTCGCGGTCACGGCCATGCGTGGCACGTCCGGAAAGCGCTCGGCGATGACCGACAGCCGCAGGTATTCCGGGCGGAAATCGTGCCCCCATTGCGAAACGCAATGCGCCTCGTCGATCGCGAAGAGCGCGATGCGGCAGCGCGACAGCAGCGCCAGGAAGGTCTCCGCGGTCAGCCGTTCCGGCGCGACGTAGAGGAGATCGAGATCGCCCCGGCACATGCGTTCCTCGACCGCCTGCGCCTCGGCCCGGTCGAGCATCGAATTGTAGGCGTCGGCGCGGACGCCGAGTTGGCGCAGGGCTGCCACCTGGTCCTGCATCAAGGCGATAAGCGGCGACACGATGACGCCGAATCCCGGCCGGCACAGCGCCGGGATCTGGTAGCAGAGCGACTTGCCCATGCCCGTCGGCATCAGCACTAGCGCGTCGCCGCCGGCGACCGCGTGGTCGACGATCTCGCCCTGCCGCCCGCGGAATTCGGCATAGCCGAAGACCTCGTTCAGGACCCGTCGGGGAACCCCGCGCGGCGGCTCCGGCGTGCCCTCGAAGCGGTGCCGCGGCTCGGGGCTCACGAGGCGGGCGCGCCGGCGTTCGGGTCGCCCGCCGTCACCTGCGGGTGCTTTTCCGGGTTCGCCAGGATGACGCCATATTGGTTGAACGGCCGCTTGTCGCCATCGACCAGAATCTCCAGGTTCCCCTTGTCGGCGACGTCGTCCATGAAAGAATCCGCCCGGCTTTGTCGGCACGCCCCCGCGCCGTGCGGACGCGAGCGGCCGGCTCCCGCCCGCCGACCGCCATTCCTAGCATTTCTCCGCCATTCCCCGGAGCGAATTCGTGCGCGCCGGGGCCGCGGCTTGCCGAGACCGCGACCGGCAAGGGCGCCAGGCGCGGCGGGGTCGTGACGTTACGGTCCGGTTGACGGGGCGGTAGTGCTGTAACTATATGCGTTACAGGTGTTGCATAATGCGTTACAGTCGTCGCCGTGATCCGGAGCTTTCTGCACAGCCTGGCAGGTCGATTTCGAGCAGTACCACTAGCAGGCTGCTGAAAAAATGCTCATGCTCGCCCACCTGCTTCGCCAAGCTCAGAGCCCT
The DNA here is from genome assembly GCA_040881945.1 of Dongiaceae bacterium. Classification (GTDB taxonomy): domain Bacteria; phylum Pseudomonadota; class Alphaproteobacteria; order Dongiales; family Dongiaceae; genus JBBECF01. The sequence goes on from JBBECF010000092.1 coordinate 28,628, forward strand.
TGAATGAATGGTTGCACTGTCGATGTTGCGTCCTTCGAGACGCGCCCCTTCGGGGCGCTCCTCAGGATGAGGTAAGTTATTGATGGCAAAAAGAAATATCCTCATGCTGAGGAGG